>JADJOS010000005.1:0-300000 GCA_016713675.1 Acidobacteriota bacterium | reverse complement strand
GACCCGCAATACGGCACGAAGATCATCGACGTCAGCCTTAACAAGCCTTTCAGCTATCGCGGCTATCGGTTCTTTCAAGCACAAACCGTTCCACTCGGGGCGGCTCGAAATATCACACTTGAACTAACGCCCCAAAATGGCGCCGAGATCGTAAAGCTCGATATTCCCCGCGGCGGGTCAGCAACCCTCGCGGACGGTACCAAGGTCGACTTTAGGGAATTTCAACCCGATTTCACATTCGGTCCGGACGGAAAACCGGCTACCAAGACTGGCGAATACAATAACCCTGTTGCGGTCCTGAATGTTACGCCGACGGGAGGTGAGCCAGCTCGTGTATTCGCATTCGCTCAAAAGCTCGCTGACAATATGCCTGTCGGAGCTCCTAAAGCCGGATATAAATGGAGGCTTGCCGAATTTGAAAAGTCACCATCGGCTCATATCCTGTCAATAAAATATGATCCATTCGACGCCGCGTTCATCGCTTGGTATATAGGGGGCTTTGGATTAATGGGAGCTCTAATATTTGTATTTTTCTATTCTCACCGGCGAATTTGGGTGAGAATTGAGAAGTTGGAAGGCGGAAATTACGAAGCGGTGATCGCCGGTGATACAAATCGAAATCCGTTCGGTTTCGAAGATCGATTCAACAAGATCGCCGATGGGCTGACACCCGTTAAAAACCAGGGGTAATTATGAACGAACTCGATAGATTGGATACAGACGGCAAATTAAAGGGATATTTGCCCGCGATCTTGGTCATTTTTGGTGCATTCGTCATGCTCGGAGCCCGGATCCAATTCGGCGATGGGTTTATTAATGATGGTGCGTTGATGATGCTCGCTTTGGCCTGCTATATCCTTGCCGCCGTTTTCTATCTTACGAATCTGTACGCTCCGTCCGGAATGGCAGAAAAGATCGGTTTTTGGAGTGCGTCGCTTGGCGTTTTCTTTAATCTCTCCAGTTGGTTGGTCCGATGGGTATCAGCCTACGATCACGAGATCGCAATAATGCGCGAAAGCGGCAACATGGCGAGCCCGTGGGTTTTTCGCTACATTCCGTTTGCGAATCTTTATGATCTTAGTCTTGCATTCGCATTTGGAGCGGGAATTACTACGCTTTTATTCGCTAAAAGGCATAATTTCCGCGTAATTTCGGCGTTCACTCTGCCGCTTGCGGCACTTATTCTCGTTCTGGCCAGGTTCATTGGAAACGAATTCATCGATCTACCACCGGTTCTCGATTCATATTGGCGTCCGATACATGTCGGTGACGCATCGCTGAGCTACGGCGTCGCTCTCGTTTGTTTTGCAGTTGCGGTCATGTACCTGTTGAAGGACGGAGTCAAGGTTGAGGCAATGGCAATATGGTCTAGCTTGTTCGCGATCAGCGTGATCGCAACGGTAAGCAAGTTTTCGGTGGTGACATCCTTTGTCTATCGTGCCGGCCTTTTTGTGCCGAGCACGGGTAATAAAAAGCCGTTTTCTGCTCCGTTCCGCCTCGATCTTCCTTACGTCGGTCCGGCCTTAGCAGTCGCCGGTGTGTTGTTGCTTGGTGTAGTTATCGCCTATATCATTTACATTTATAAGGAAAATGAGAAAGCCCGTATTGCCGGCAGCTATTTGATCAAACTGGCATTTCTCGCTCAGATCATTTCTATCGCCTTACTTGTAAATGGAATTAAGACAACTAACGACGTCTACCCTAAACTCCAAGCTCAACTTGCCAATGACCCGAGCCAATACGTCACAGCCGGCATGGCGATCGCTGAGACACAACAGTTATCTGTTCCGGAGTTGTCGGCAATGACGGCGAACCAGCACGAGCAAATGGCACGGAACTATATGCAGTCCGCCGGCCCGTCGATGTTCCTTAGCCTAAACACAAATCCTGTCGAGGTCGCAGCGTTGTTGACCGCGCTGGTCGGGACATTGTTTGTCCTTATTTTCGGCTTCCGGACCGAAAAACTCCGCGAACGCCTGCCAAGCCTCGAATCGCTCGACAATCTGATGTATAAGACCGCCTGTCTTGCTTTTGCCGGACTCGCTATTTTATTAATAACAGGAGCGATCTGGGCGAACGAGTCGTGGGGACGGCCTTGGGGTTTTGATTCGAAGGAAACCGGAGCTCTCGTCGCGTGGCTGACCTATGCCGCATTCCTTCATACCCGGATCTCACGCGGATGGCGTGGACGAAGCTCAGCATACTTTGCGATAGTAGGATTTTTATTTGTGATCTTTACGTATCTCGGAGTGAGTTACCTGTTAAAGGGATTGCACAGTTATGCATAGAACTATTTAATACTGACTTCGGCGACGTCAACCATCAGATAGCGGCGTATACCGCCATCCTTTGCGATGACGGTCAACACGCCTTTATCGACGCTGAATTTCAGCACTTCGGAAAGCGAGCGTTCTAACCTATCGCCGTTTTTGAATGCGACCACCAAGCGAATATTTGCCAACGGGTCGGCTTTCGCGTTTTCCGGCTCCGAGCCCTTTGCGATCGCCTTTCCGCGGTCTTTCGGCTTCTTATCATTTGCAATCGGCTTTTTATCCTCTTTTACTTCCTTGGCGGCGATATTCTCGCTGTTTGTTTGCTTCTTCGTCGTTTCCTTTGGCTTAGATTCCTTGCTTGGCGAGATGGAATCGACGCCGGGCTTGTCCGAAACGGTTTTTACGTCCACGGTCTTTACGGCATCCTTTTTTTGCTTTACTGCTACTGAAGCTGCCTGGGGTGTCTTGATCTCAGTCTTTTTCGGTTGAGGAACCTCAATTATCGTTCCGACAGAATTTACACGGACTTTACCTAATTCGCTCGCCGCAACTGTCGGAGCATCCGGATCGCTCCCCGGCCTGCCCTGCAACGCAACAAAACTCCCCGCAAATTTCAACTGTAATGTCGCCGGACGATCGTCAGGTGGACGGCCTTCGATGCGAAGGATAAGCCGTTCGGTCTTGCGCAGATAAATAAGCCGTCCGGTCTCATTAAAGCTCGAATCCGAATAGATCACGATCTTAGTAAGCGGACGCATGCCGTCTGCCGTAAACACATCAATGTTACCGTCGAAATTCTTTGAAACTACATTTATAAAGACATCGCCCTGATCGCCGCCAAAGGCGTAATAGTAGGTCGTCAGCCGAGAATCCCCAATATCACGGGGGTTGATTGTCGAATTGACAACGTTGGTTGTGAGCGGAGTCGGAAAATTAGGGTCCGACGATTGACCGACCACAGACACAACACAGATAAAGACCACAGCCAAAAGGGCGGGTATCAGATATTGTGATTTTCGCTGCGACCTCATTTAGACCAGTTCTTTCCTTAAGTGCACTAGCCTAGAGGTTTCCTCGTAACCAAGCTGCCTATGTGCCTCAATACTGTCCTCGTTGCCCATTTCCGCATCGGATGCCATCTCGGTACAGCCATGGGCCTTTGCCCACTGCTCGGCGTTTGCGACGAGGTTACGGCCAACGCCGGTCCTACGATATTCGGGCTGAACGAACCACCCTTCAAGGTAGCCGACATTCTCCGTGTCGCAATCTTCAGCAAACGGCCGAATACTCACCTCTAAAAATCCGATCAGGCCTTCGTCCCCCGCATCGGCAACAAGCACAAGCTGGAATTCCGGATGCTCAATGATGTCGAGCATCTCATCTCGATGCTCTTCAACCGGCGTTTCATCCCAAAGCAATTGCCTCAGTCGCAACCACTCATTGAGGTCTTTTTCCTCGAGCTGTCTGACGATTATCTCACGTGATATCATTTGCATCTGATGATAGCAGTCTTCAGGAATCGCAACAAGATTTTGTACAAAAAAAAGGCCGAACGCGAACGCCCGGCTTTTCACTGAAAAAGAATCGAAAAACTAACCCGCTTTTGCCGCAGAAGCATTTCCGCCGAGTATCTCGAGTGCCTTCTTAAGCTGGATATCTTCCAGGACCGGTGCAACCTTCGGTTTTGGCGTCGGCGTTGGCGTCGCTCCGGGATTAGGCTGCGTCGGGCCGTCGCCGAGGCTTTCAATGTCTAGCGGTTCTGGCGTATCGGGGCGTTTGACCTCTACCGAAGGTTTTACACCCATCGTTGCTTTGTCTTCGCCGAGGAAAGGAGTGCCGTTTGGCGATGCCCACTTGGCAACTGTAAGCAGCAGTCCGTCGCCACTCTTGAGCGTGAAAAGCTGCTGTTCGGTTCCCATCCCGAATGTACGCTCGCCGACCACCTCACCGCGTTTACGATCCAGAAAGGCCGATGCAATGGCTTCGGAGGCACCGGCAGTGCTGAGATTGATCAAGACCGCGGCTTCGCCGTCGAAAATTGCCTTCGCAGGGTCTGCCGCGAAAGTTTTCGTCGGCTTATTCTCACGGCCAATAATGGTGGCAAGGTTCCCGTCCTTGATGAATAGGTTGGCAACACTTGCGGCTTCCTCAAGCTTGCCGCCCGCAACTCCGCGAAGATCTAATATGATCTTAGCTGCCCCTTGCTTTTGAAGGGATGCTACCTGTGCTTTGATGTCTGCCGCTTCGCCTTCTTCGAGGCTATAGATCTTGACCACGCCAATCTTCGTGCCTTCCATGCGGGATTCAGCCTTTGGGACGCTGTACGTGCCGCGAGTCACTTTTATCGTTTGCGGTTTCTCCCCGGAGCGAAGTACACGGAGAGCAACCGTCGTTCCCGAATTTCCGGCAACCAATTGTGTCGCGTCGTAGAGCGAAACATCGCGCGAGGCTTTCGTATCTATGTATTCGATGACATCCCCCGACTTGAGGCCGGCTTTGTCCGCGGGTCCGCCCTTTATGACGGAGATGACGTAAAGGAAACCCGAAACCTGTGAGAACTCCGCGCCGATGCTGGTCTTTGTGATCGCTTTACCGGCCTGGTATTCCTTGACCTGATCTGCCGTCAAAAAGGACGAATACGGGTCCAAACCGTTCGCGAGGCCTCGCAAAGCCCCGACGCGGACCTTTTCCATGTTGGGGTCGTCGACATAATCGTTCTGGATGTGTTGCAGCACGGATTCGACGATCCGCAACTGTGCACCCGCATCGTTGACCGGCTGTTGGGCGTTTGCGTTCAGAACGTTGCCGACGAACGGCAGGCCGCCGATGACCGCATAGACAGCGATCGCACCCGACAGCACCATGACCCAAAGTTTTCCGCGAAATGACATAAAATACCTCGTGTATCCGACAGTTAAATAATTATCAGTGATAGAGTTTATTCGTGCAACAAAAAGAAATAACTAATCCGCTCGAACTTACAGATCTTTCGACCGTTCCTGCGGAAGGCCGCATCGTGTCGCTCGACCCCGGAACCAAACGCGTCGGCGTCGCGGTCTGTGACGAATTACGCTTCACGACGCGTCCGTTACCGTTTATAACGCGAACGAGTTGGAAAAAGTTATTGGTTGAGGTCAAAACCATCCTTGCCGAGTTGGATGCAAAGGCTCTCGTGATTGGTTTGCCGTTGCGTTCGGACGGCGGCGAAAGCGAAATGAGCTCGGAGGCACGCTCGATGGCCCGCCGCTTCTCTCTTTCACTCGAGATCCCTGTTTATTTGCAAGACGAACGCGTCACTTCATATGAAGCCAAGTCCCGTCTCTGGCAACGCGGGCTGGATGTAAAAGAATCGCGCTCCCAAGTAGATTCCGAGGCCGCCGCGATAATACTCAGCGACTTCCTCGACCGCCTCTGAAAGGAACGTAGTCGTAGAGCTCTGCGTTCTGGAAATGCTATTTCGGGCTCAAAGTGAGCTTCGAGACGGTTGCTTTGTCGATCGCGGGCTTGGAAAAATGCATGATTACGGGTGCTCCGGTGTTCCACGCCTCGAATTGGTCTTTGAAATGGGGCGATCTGGGGTCGCCGGACTGGCCCATGGGAATTACCTGACGCGTCGCGTCCCAGTTGCCGGGCGACGCGATCAGCCGCATCGACACGCTGGAACCGACGTTTGGTGTATTGCCACTGCCGGCGATGCCGACGTTCGGCGTGGCGAACTGTCCGCCGATCAATGGAACGGCAGCGAGCGGATGTGCGAATCGAGATTTCCAATTCTTGCCCCAAATCCATCCTGTCGGGTCGGCTCCGTAGGTTTTGGATGCCGCTAGAGACGTTCTAATGATCGCGTCGCAGGCTTTGTAAAGCTCGCCATACGTACTAAAACCAGCCGGAAGCCATCGCGGCAACTTTTCGCGAGTCGCTCGATCAAAAACACGACCATTGATAAGAAATCCGGGCACGGGTTTGTTGCTTTCGGCCATTTTGTTGATAACACAACCTCGCAATTCGTCCACGAGAACGGCTCCCCGACTGTCCGGAGTCATTTTTCCGTTCCATTCACGCAAAACGGCCGCAGTTTCGTTCGAGACCGTGTTCTCGGCAAGCACGGCACGACCAAATTCAGCAAGCGGAATGTTGTAAGCGTCGTACAAAACATCTCGACTGTCGTCCATCGTGGCTTTGTCCCACTTGGAGAGAAGGTCATATATCCTGCGCGCACGCCATGGCGCGGCAGCGGCACGTGTCATTTGAGGATATTTGTAGTCAGTTCCAACAGTTCGCTGATTCGCCGTAACGATGAAACCAGCTTTTGGGTTGTAAAGATTTGGCAATTCCTCAAACGGAATGTCGCCGAGCCAATCGCCGTCCGTCGTCGCACCATCGTAAGGCAACGCACCTTCGCCATTTCTCCGGATCGGAATGGCTCCGGCTATGTGCCAGCCGATGTTGCCCTTAACATCAGCATATACAAAGTTGTGCGCAGGTCCGCCGAACCGTGTCAGTGCAGCTTTGAACGACGCCCAGTCTTTTGCACGATTTATCAGAGGAAATGCCTCGAGGCGCAGGTTCTTAGGGTCGCGAGCTGTCCATTTTAGAGCATATTTCTTACCGACATCATCCGTGATCACTGTGCCGTTACGCGTTTCCATAACGTCGATGGTCTGCGGCGAGGTGTCGGGCTTCATCAGATTGCCGCGGACGTTGATCGTTTCAGTGCGAACAACAGGTTTCGCCCAGCCCGTAGGCGTTTTGTACTCGCCGACATCGTTGAACGTCTCAGCGTAAAGGTCTTGCGCGTCAGGGCCGACGTTCGTCATTCCCCACGCAAAATGATCGTTATGCCCGATCGTTACGCCCGGCATTCCGGGGAACACTACGCCTGCGACGTGATGGCTCGGCGACCTGAGATCGATCAGATACCATATGCCCGGCGTCATTGGCGCGAGATGAGGATCGTTCGCCAGCATCGCACGGCCGTCCGCCGTACGTTTGCCGCTTATCACCCAATTGTTTGAGGCCGCAAGTTCCTCAGCGTACAATCCCAACAGCTCAAGTGAACTCCGCCGCAGATCATCGTCCTTTGCCGCCAGGGCAAGCGCGGTCTCGCTCGGCGTGATTTGTGGTGATTTTGCGGCAGATGCCTTCTTAGAATCACTGCCAAACAATACAACATCATAAGGCGTGACCTGATTTGTGAGATCTGCAAGCTTTTGTCTATCAAATCCGACCAGCGACGCCATGATCAGATCTAGCCGCCACGTGGAACTAAGTGCGTCCGCAAGATTCGCAGCTATTATCAGGCTGTCCGTAGGCAGCCATGGCGTAGGTTTGTACTGCAGTATCTTGAACTCAGGCGGCATCGTCTTGTCATCAAGCGTCGCCATAAATGCGTTGACACCGCGCGCATAATTCTCAAGCGGGGCCTTTGTTTCAACATTCATCGCCGCAAAGCTTTGCTCAGCCAATGCACTGAAACCGAACCGCCTCCATCTTTTGTCTTCCTCAAGCCTAATCTCGCCAAACAATTCCGCAAGCTGCCCTCTCGGCGTCCGTCTGGCAACATCCATTTGCCACAAACGATCGCTCGCCATCACAAAACCTTGGGCGAAATACAGGTCAGCATCATTCGCTGCCGTTAGGTAAGGAATGCTGCGCGAGTCGCGGCTAACAATGACCTCGTTCTTGAGGCCGACGACAGACATTTTCGTCGGCTGAATTTGGCCAAAGGCATTGGAAATCAGGCAAGCCGCGAAAAATGACAGAACAAAAAGAATTCGTTTCATAATGTATTGAAGATGTAAAGATCAGCGGACATTCGGGTCAATTGCATTCGCATTGCCCTTAAGTTAAACTTTTCGGAGTTTCGAATCAAATCAAGGGAGATCCGTCGTGAATTATATCAAGCTAACTGTTGTGTTGATGGCCGCCGCATTATTCGCCGTTGCCTGCGGCCAAACGGCAACTACACCGAATACTACTAACTCAACTGCCAACAACAAGCCCGCGGCCACTCCCGGAGCGGGAACTCCGGCTCCGGCTGCAACGCCTGAGGAGATCGCTATGGGTATGGATCTTTACGCAAAGAATTGTGCCGAATGCCATAAGGACAGCGGCAAGGGCGGAAAAGTTACGATCGACGGCAAAACGCTCAACCCGGACGATATCACTACCGCAAAAATGGCGGCAAAACCCGATGAAAAGCTAACCGAATATGTTGTTAACGGGTTCCCAGACGACGGCATGCCGGCATTCAAAGATAAGATGACCCCTGAGCAGATCAAAGCCGTTATTAAACACGTACGAACGCTGCAAAAGCCGTAATTCGGCGTTTAGTTTGCAAAACCTTCACCAGCAAACTAAACTTTGATTTGGTTCAAGCACCCGTAGCTCAGCTGGATAGAGTATCTGACTTCGAATCAGAGGGTCGCAAGTTCGAATCTTGCCGGGTGTACCATTTTTTTTCGAACCTCGGTCTTTTCTTTTCTCTCTTTCTTGACAACATACCTCCCTCATTGTAAGTTCTCGGTGGAATACTCCAACTTTGTTCTAATAATCAATTGTCGCAATAGCCGCGAATATCACAATGACTCACGCGGTGTTTGCCGATCGGAAGGAGGTTAATATGTGTGCGAATTGTGAACAGGAAGCGAGGAACGCGGCGGATCAAAATGCTGCAACTCTCTCACGGGCCCTTTCCGGACATGGGCGTGCGGCACATGGGCGAGACGCCGGCAGGCGAAGGGCAAACGCTGCCGATAGAGAACAAGAGAATATCAACGCTGCATGGGATCAGATCTACAGCCAAACGCTCAACCGGCTCCTCCGCAGTCGCCATTGATAAGTACAATTTATCGATCATGCGTGTATTTCAATTTCGCCTGAATTTGACAGGAACTTTGGGAACCCAATCATAAACCCATGAAAACAATATTGACTGGACTTTGTTCACTTGCCCTGCTTGCTATGATCCTTGGGACCGCTTGGATAATCGGCCCGGCCAACGCCCAAACTGGAAATATGAACCGGCCCTCGAATGTCGTATCGACGACACCGGTTCCGGTTAAACCCAAGAAACATCCGCTCGATAAGGGAGACTTCAAGGTAGGTTTCTCGCCTAAGACCAAAGCAAAAGACCCGAAAAAGGTCATGCCAAAGGAGCTCATAGGTGCTTTCCAGGAAATCACTAACGCTTTGAATCAATTGATCGCAATGCCGAAGGACGTTTATATCAATATGGACGCCTGTGGTGAACCAAATGCATATTACAACCCGAATGCGTCAGAGATCACCTTTTGTTACGAACTGCTGGAACAGTACGAGGCGGAATTTAAGACCATTGAAAAAGATCAGGCAAAAGTGGACGAAATGGTCGAAGACACTCTAATACAGACCTTGTTTCACGAACTCGGACATTGCTTGATCGATGTTTGGGAACTGCCCGCGACAGGCCGCGAAGAAGATGCCGTCGACCAGCTTGCGACTATCTTGATGCTCGACGGTTCAGACGAGGGACAAGCGAGTACGATAAACGCCGCTCTGGAATTCGAGATCGCGTCACGTGATCAGGAGCCTGGCGATATGCTATTTTGGGATGAACATTCGTTCAGCAAAACTCGGTTTTACGATATGCTCTGTCTTGTCTACGGCAGCAACCCGGACAAGAACGAATTTATGATCGGTGACGACGGACTTCCGGAAAAACGTGCTGTTCGCTGTGAGGAAGAATTCAAACGAGCCGAGCGGTCATGGATGAAACTTCTCGCACCATATCTCATCCAATAGGCAAAATAACAAAACATGAATTTAGGTAAGCGACGGACACTTGACCGTCGCTTTTCTCTTTTCGCGAACGAGTTTGAATCTATTTCGAACCCGTCGGCGAAACACACCTTTCTCGCAATGTGGAGTCCATTATGATGAAGACCATGGTTATCGTCGGTGCAAGCAAAGGCATCGGGAGCGCACTCGCACAAAGGTTATCCAACGCAGGGCACAGCGTGATCGCTTTGAGCCGGACCGAAGGCGACACTTGTGATATCCCGAATGTCAGGTCCCTTGAATATGACGCAATCGGCGAGGGAGATTTTCCGTTTATCGAAGGATCCGTTGACGGGATCGTCTATTGTCCGGGCAGTATAAATCTAAAGCCATTCATCCGCCTGACGGAAAAGGAATTTCTTACGGATCTCAATATTAACCTCCTCGGATCTGTGAAGACGATACAGTCGTTACTTCCAAATCTAAAGGAAGCTGAAGATCCGTCGATCGTACTGTTCAGCACAGTGGCTGTTCAAACCGGTATGGGATTTCATTCGTCAATATCTGCTGCAAAAGGCGCTGTAGAGGGTCTAACTCGAGCGCTGGCGGCCGAATTCGCCCCAAAGATCCGGGTCAACTGCATTGCCCCATCGCTGACTGACACATCGCTTGCTGAGAGATTGCTTAACTCTGAGGAAAAACGAGTAGCGGTTGCTGGGCGCAATCCATTGAACAAGATCGGCACGCCGGATGACGTCGCAGCGATGGCGGAATTTCTCTTGACCGGCGGATCAAGGTGG
The DNA here is from genome assembly GCA_016713675.1 of Acidobacteriota bacterium. Taxonomy (NCBI): domain Bacteria; kingdom Pseudomonadati; phylum Acidobacteriota; species Acidobacteriota bacterium. The sequence goes on along the minus strand of JADJOS010000005.1, from coordinate 289,169 downwards.
ATCACAGGCCAGATCCTTCACGTTGACGGCGGAATGGGTATGCTGCGATAGGCTTAAATATCCGGAACCCAAAAATCCCGGCCTGTGTTGCTCACCTTTTTGAGGCCGATCCCGGGCAGTTCGGCCTCGGTCACACCGAGATAAGTAAAGTGCGGAAGGTCGGATGTCACCGTCTGAAACCACCCGTGATTAGCCAATATCGCCCGGATCCGGGCGTTGTCGAATTCTTTAACATCCAATGCGAGCATTGATATGTGCTGCGAGGTCCCGGGAGGAGCAACTGAGTAGATGATCGATTTGTCCTTGCCCGTAGAAAAAAAGATCGACTGCTGTTCCAGTTTGAGAATCTCGGAGACCTGTTCGAACGGGGATAACCGTTTAATCCGGGCGGCTTCGGCCTGAGTGACCCGGCCTTTCCCGACCCAATGTACGAATCCGGGATTGACACGACTCGCCCAGAGTTTCACAGTGTGATCGTAATCACGCCTAGATGAATCAGCTCCGCGTGGACCGATCGAAAGGCCGGCCCTTTTCGCCTCGGCAATAGCATTCTTGAGGGCATTCATGGCCGGTGTCTGAAGCGTCATTGAAAGTCCGCCGATGGATTCGGTTGATTTCTGCACGGTCGCCTGAAACGCCAGCACATCAGCCTGATCCTTGAAGACGACCTTCTTCGGCGGTATCGTTCCACCGCGGGAAACAAAGACCGAGCCGTATTCGCGTAACAGTAGCCTGCCGGCATCATCTGTTGGTTGCGAAAAATCCGAAGGGAGATTGTCCTGAAATGATCTATTTGCTGATGTTTGGGTCATCTTTGTATTGCCAACCGGGGAGACCAAGCTTTTTGGAGTCGGGGTTGCGGAAGTTTGGTCGCTTGTTCGCGGAGTATCGGCTGGTTGGGATCTCGTAGTACTCGTTCCCATTGACCAGCAGCTCGCCCCAAACAATGCCGCGATCGCCATCCCTATCATTCGTTGTCGTTTCATATTCGCCTCGTTTCTATATCTCATTAAACTCGCGGACTACGCTGTGTGCCGCATTCATGTGATCCTTCATGTATTCGTCACGTTCGATAAATGGAATCGACGCTCTGATTTTCGCATAAACATCGCGCGTCCCCTTACCTAATTTCCTCTCGCCCCCCATGCGTTTCTTTCGAAGATCGATGCCCTGTGCAGCGCAGAATAGTTCGAGGGAGAGGATGTGTTCAAGGTTGTCTGCGACTTGCCTTAGTTTCACGGCAGCGGTTGCCCCCATCGAAACGTGATCTTCAACATTCGCCGAGCTCGGAATCGTGTCGACGCTCGCAGGATGTGCAAGGATCTTGTTCTCAGTGCAAAGAGCTGCGGCAGTGTACTGGACGATCATGAATCCTGAGTTAATACCACCGTGCTCGGTAAGGAAGGCCGGTAGAATGTGAGCATTTGAGTCTTCGTCCGTGAGGCGCATGATGCGCCGTTCGGAGATATTGCCAAGTTCGCTCAATGCGATGGTCAGATAATCGAAAGCCAATGCGAGCGGTTCGCCATGGAAATTGCCGCCGCTAATGACTTCGATCTTTTCGCCCGTATCATCAATAAAGATCAACGGATTGTCAGTTACCGAATTGAGTTCTAGCTTGATCAGCCACTCCGCATACGCGATGGCATCGCGGCACGCCCCGTGAACCTGCGGCATGCATCGAAGCGTATATGCATCCTGCACATTTGACGGATCGAAGCTGCGTACAAACTCGCTCTCCGCGAGGATCGCTCTCAGATTCTTCGCACATTCGACCTGTCTTGGATGAGGCCGCAAGGCATGGATACGTTCATCGAATGCGGAACATGTGCCGTTCAACGCTTCGAGCGTCAAACTGCCCGCGACATCAGCAACGCTTGCGAGACGCATGGCTTTCCACGTCTCAAGCAGCCCTACCGCAGTCATGACGGTCGTACCGTTGGTGAGGGCTAGCCCTTCCTTCGCCGCAAGCGTGATGGGCGACAGGCCGGCCAGTTTTAGTGCTTCAGCACCCTTCATCACCGAGCCATCGAATTCTGCTTCGCCCTCGCCAATGAGAACGCAAGCAAAGTGGGCAAGCGGAGCGAGGTCGCCGCTGGCTCCGAGACTTCCCTTTTCGGGGATGACCGGATGGACACCGCGATTGAGGAATTCAAGGATCATCTCAAGCGTTGCGAGCTTTATGCCGGAAAACCCGCGCGCCAGCGTGTTAGCACGGATCAACATCACGGCCCTTACGGTCGCGGTATCAAACGGATCGCCCACGCCGACCGAATGACTGACAACTATATTCCGCTGCAACAGTTCTACCTCTTCGCGGCTGATGATCTTGTCCTTAAATGCCCCAAAACCCGTCGTAATGCCGTAAGCTATCTCACCCCGATCGAGCAAAGTCTGCACCGCCGCCGCTGATCGATCGACCTTTGACTTTGCTGTATCAGACAACGCCACGCGAGGCCCTCCAGCTTCGCCATAGGCGACGGCAATGACATGTTCAAACGAAAGATTCTCGCCGTCAATTATGATCTCATTAAACATTTATACTATCTTCCTGCAGTATGCTCACAACTTGGGCACTTCCTCGACAAAATTCGATTTTCGGATACCTGATTTCGTCATTTGGTCGGCGATCTTCGAAATTCCGCCAGAGGGACATCTCTTCCCTCGAAGGAACGGGACCACAGTAGCTCCCGAAGCTTTACATGTCCCTCCCGACCGCTTGTCGCTAGGTTTAGCAGCCTCGATTATCAGATGCTGAGCCCTCTTTGTCATGAACTATACCGAAACTAATTGTCGCGATAGCTAATCTATGACTAAGAAAGCACTAAACACTATGCTCTATACGACTTCCCCTCGCTTGAACACGGTTTTTACGCCGTTGCCGCCGAATTCCGCCACGATCTGGCGGTGATCATTCATATCCAATATCAGCAAGTCCGCCTTTTTGCCCTTTTCAATAGAGCCACATTGCTCACCGAGTCCGATCGCAAACGCTGCATTGATCGTCGCCGCGTTTAACGCTTCGGCCGGTAAGAGCTTTTGATAACGACACGCAATCGCCATCGCCATCGGTTGCGAAGGGCACGGAGCCGAGCCCGGATTGTAATCGGTCGACAAGGCCATTGCACAGCCAGCATCGATCATTTTGCGGGCATTCGCGAATTGGGTTTTTCCCGCATTGAAATTCTCGGTCGGGATAACGATACCAACCGTATCACTCGCCGCAAGAATTGCGATCTCTTCGTCGGAGATAGCGTCGAGATGATCGATCGATGTAGCCCCGCAGCCGATCGCCAGCCGCGATCCGCCAAGATTCGTGAACTGGTCGACATGTGCCTTGATTCTAAAGCCCATAGTTCTTGCCGATTCTAAGATCCTTCGTGATTGATCGACATTGAACGACTTCTGTTCGGTAAAAACGTCGGCAAAGAACGGAACCAAGCCCCAAAAATGGGATCGTCGATACCAATCCCACGCACGCGGCAGCATTTCAGCGCATACGAGATCGACGTAACCGTCCGCATTGTCCTTAAATTCGTTCGGAACCGTGTGAGCAGCTAGAAACGTCGGCACGATGTCGATCACGTGCCGCTTATCGAGCTCTGCGATCACGTCCAACATTTTCAGCTCCGTGGCCGTATCGAGCCCGTAACCTGTCTTGATCTCGGCGGTCGTCGTTCCACAGACAAACATCTTATCGAGGAGCTTCAAGCCCAACTTGACCAAGTGTTCGAAGGAGGCGGCACGAGTCGCTTTAACGGTCGAGAGGATTCCGCCTCCACTCGCCAAGATATCCAGATAATCCGCACCTTTTATCTTAAGCTCAAACTCGTTAAGCCGGTCGCCCGCGTAAACGATGTGTGTATGCGGATCCACAAATCCCGGGCATATCACCTTTCCTTCAACATCGATAACATTCTCGGCTGCGAACTCTTGGAGAATCTCTTCGGTCGTGCCGACGGCTGCAAACTTGCCGTCGGCGATCGCGACAGCTCCGTTGGCAATTATCCCAACGTCCGCCATTTCGGCACGACGCTTAGGCTTGCCGCCGGCGGCACAGGTCACGAGTTCGCCGACGTTGAAAATAATGGTATCTACATGGTTCATCTAGAGACCGACTTTGGCTATCTTTTTGTGGGTACTGCTCACTTCCATCAATGCCGCCGAACCGTACCATTTGATAAACTCGACCATGAAATATCCTTCTTTGATCGACGGATCGGTCGCGGTCAATTCCTTTGCTTCCTCGATAGTTCGGACATCGAAAACATAAATACCGCGATATTCACCACCGTCAGTAAACGGTCCCGCAATCGTCAATTTCCCTGCTTCTGCAAGGCGATTGATCATCCCAAAATGACCTTTCATCAACTCCTGCTGCTTGGCTTTATCGTCAACTTTGAGCGGACCGGTTTTCAGAAAGCACATCACATACTGCTTCATTCCGCGTTCGTCTGCACCAAGCTTTTTGGCGAGTGCCGCATCGTAAGTCGGCGTTTTAGGATCACTTACTGTATTTTGAGCAAAAGCGAGGCCCGAAAAACAGGCTGTTACAAATAACGCTAAGGCAATTCTATGGATCTTCATCAAGGAACCCTCCAGGATTTGATACCCAAGAATAGTCCAATCGCTTCGCTTCCTCAAGTTTTGAACTTTCTTTGCGTTGCTGACGCTCTTTTACGATTCGCCGGCACCTATTTTCGGTTGATTATCGTGTTGAGCTTTTCGATGTGCACTTCAAGATATTTATTCAATATCCGCACCAGGCGTCCTCGCGTAACTGTCGCATTTCGATAGTTGAGTTGCAGGTTGCCAATAGAGCATCGCGTTTTGACACAGGTTGGCTTGACCAGAAGAGCGTTGCCCAGAATATTCGATATTTCCTTCTCCGAGAGCCTTCGAAAGCGATCGTAGACACCGTCGGCGTTCAAGACGTCGGCTCCGAGCTTGTGCCTGTCGACGAGGCTCGCCAACGCAAACGCTTCCTCAAATGTCATTTTCAGCCCTACCACGTCCTTCGTAGTGTAGAGGATCAATTTACTTAGGGGCTTTCGGTTGATCGACTTTCGGAGATCCTGCATCATCGCATATTTCGCGGCTGGATCCAGTCCGTCCGGCAGCTTAAAATTGTCGATCACATCCTTCAGGTAACTCAATGAGCCATCGAATAGAAACACCAACTGACGATTCGTGACCTTTGTTTCAGGATAAAACATTGAGCCGATCGGTTCCTTTGATGGCGGCAAAGTGTCTTCACGAGCTACGATCAGGTCGTTGCCAACGATCCCATAATCGACTAGGCTTTTCAGATCAGCATAATATTCCGCCGTGGGCGAAACGTCACGGAGATCAGAAACGCTCATGACCTGAGCCGAGGCAGTCGATCCACATACAAAGATAAATATAAGAGACAAAAGAGCTTGTGTCCGCTGCATTGCGAAATTCTAAAAAACGCCCTTACGAATGTCAACGAAGGCGTTTATGATAAATTATTCAAAACTTACTCTATTGACTTTCTTATGAAACGAGCGATACATGCACCAACGGATACCGATCTTAGCTGTAAAAACTGGCTCATTGAGGCAGCTTACCGGATGATACAGAACAATCTCGATCCGGACGTGGCATTTGATCCCGACAATCTAATTGTCTATGGCGGACGAGGCAAAGCGGCTAGAAATTGGGAATCGTACGATGCGATCCTGCGTTGTTTACGTGAGTTGAACGAAGACGAAACGCTGATGGTGCAGTCCGGAAAACCGGTTGGCGTATTCAGATCCCACACTGACGCACCCCGTGTATTGATCGCCAATACCAACATAGTCCCGCATTGGGCGACACAGGAGCAGTTTGACCAATATGAACGCGACGGCCTTATGATGTACGGTCAGATGACGGCTGGGAGTTGGATATATATTGGCACTCAGGGCATCTTGCAGGGCACGTATGAGACATTTGGTTCGCTTGCCCGTCAGCACGGTTGGGGCACGCTCGCTGGCAAACTAGTCCTAACGGCGGGCTTGGGTGAAATGGGCGGAGCGCAGGCCCAGGCGATCACATTCAACGGCGGCGTCGGTCTACTCGTTGATGTCGATCCGTGGCGAATTGAACGGCGCTTGGCACTCAAACAAGTCGATGTCGCGGCAAAAGATCTGGATGACGCCCTCAACCTTGCGAACGAAGCGATGGCCTCAAAAGAAGCAAGATCGATCGCACTCTGCGGTAATGCGGCCGAGGTCCATTGGCAATTGCTAGAACGCGGCGTTATTCCCGATGTTGTTACCGATCAAACATCGGCTCACGACGTCCTATTTGGTTATATTCCCGTCGGCTTGGACATCGAGCAGGCGAATCAGCTAAGAAAGTCTAATCAAACCGCTTACGAACAACGCGCTATGGACTCGATGGCAAAGCACGTCGAAGCGATGCTCGAATTCCAGCGTCGCGGTTCGATCGTTTTTGACTACGGGAACAACCTGCGTCAGAGAGCAAAAGACAACGGCGTCGCAAATGCGTTCGATTATCCGGGCTTCGTGCCGGCATATATTCGCCCGCTCTTTTGCGAAGGCAAAGGGCCATTTCGTTGGGTCGCTCTCTCGGGCGATAAAGAGGACATCTACAAAACGGATGAAGCGATCATGAATCTCTTTCCCGAGGACGATCACTTGGCTCGGTGGCTTACAATGGCACAGGAACAAGTTGAATTCCAGGGACTTCCGGCCCGCATTTGTTGGCTCGGCTACGGAGCCCGTGCAAAAGCCGGGCTTAAACTGAACGAAATGGTCGCCTCAGGCGAATTGAAAGCCCCGATCGTAATTGGCCGCGACCATCTTGATTGCGGCAGCGTCGCTTCGCCTAACCGCGAGACCGAATCGATGAAGGATGGCTCGGATGCGATCGCCGATTGGGTGTATTTGAACGCTATGATCAACGTTGCCGGCGGGGCTACTTGGGTCTCTCTCCACCATGGAGGAGGAGTAGGTATCGGCTATTCGCTTCACGCCGGCCAGGTCATAGTCGCCGACGGCACCCCCGAAGCCGCCAAGCGCATCGAACGCGTCCTAACGACCGACCCCGGTATGGGCGTCATACGTCATGCCGACGCAGGTTATGAGGAAGCCCGTGAATTTGCCGATAAAAACAATATTCGAATTCCGATGGGTTAGATCAGTAGACTATTTGCATTTTTGATAATCGCTCTTGACCCGACTTGAAACAGCCGCATAATTTTTCATCTATAAACAGGACGATAGAAAATTAATACAAATGAAAAAAAAAGGAATTAGCGTCTCGACTTTGTTCCTGCTCTTGGTGATAGCCGGCAGCGCATTTGCACAAGACCGGCACTACTATCAAACGGATTTTCCAAAAGAGGAGTTCGCCGCACGGCGAGCGAAACTTTTTGAGAGGATCGGCAAAAATGCAATTGCCTTAATTCAGGGAGCGAAGGGCACCGGTGATTTTAATGTATTTCGACAATCGAACGAATTCTATTATCTCAGCGGTCTTGAAACGCCGCACGCATATCTTCTGCTTGACGGACGCAACCAAAAAACAACCGTTTATCTTCCGCACCGGGATGCCGGCCGAGAGCTTAACGAGGGAAAGATCCTTTCTGCCGAGGACGGCGAGCTGATCAAAGAGCTTACTGGTATCGACCAAGTGCGCAGTATTGAGTCCTTGTCGCTTGATCTGGTCGGAAAAGGTCTGCTAAGACCGCCGGCACCAATACTCTACACGCCGCTGAGTCCGGCAGAGATCGGGACCGACAGTCGCGATGAGCTGTTAAATGAACAAGCCCGAGTTTCATCAAATCCGTGGGACGGACTGCCCTCGCGAGAGGCTCGCTTTCGGGAATTATTGAGTCTACGTGTGCCGCAGTTTGAGGTTCGCGATCTTTCGCCTATTCTGGACGGTCTCCGAAACATAAAATCAAAAAGCGAGATCGAACTTATTCGAAAAGCAACTGAGATTGCCGGCCTGGCTATCATCGAGGCGATGCGATCGACCGAACCGGCAGTATATGAATATCAGCTTGATGCCGCTGCAAAGTACATTTTTTACCTTCACGGCGCGCGTGGTGACGGCTATGCCTCGATCATCGGCGGCGGCAGCAATGGCTATATGGGGCATTATTTCAGGAAGGCTGACAAGCTTAAAGACGGCGATCTGGTATTGATGGATTACGCGCCGGACTATCGTTATTACACCAGCGATGTGACGCGATGTGGCCGGTCAATGGCAAATACACTAAGGGACAACGTGCTCTGACCGATTTCGTTTTAGCTTACCGTGATGCACTTTTTAAGTACATCCGGCCGGGCGTTACATCGGACTTCGTCCTTGATTCTGCGGCAAAGGATATGACCCAATATTTGACCGGTGCGTCGTTCGAAAATGCCGCACATCTCAAAGCGGTAACCGAGGGCCTTAAATTCCGAGGCCACTTTCAGCATCCAGTCGGTATGGCTGTTCATGACGTTGGTCAGGTTCGCGGCATCAAACTCGAACCTGGAATGGTTTTTACGATCGACCCAATGATCTGGATCCACGAAGAAAGACTTTACGTCCGGATCGAAGACGTAGTCGTCGTGACGGCTGACGGAGCCGAAAATCTGAGCGCTTTTGTGCCGTCAAAGATCGAAGATATAGAACGGACAATGACTGAAAAGGGCTTGATCCAATTTCGTCCGGCAACGTCGCTGCCACTGAAAAAATAGCTATGAAACATCTGATCAAACTTTTTTCGATTTCCCTGCTGCTGATGATAGGTTTACCATTGGCGGCTAAAGCGTCTTGGGATACGTATCCAAAAAATCCGGGCATTGATGTTATCAACTACACTTTCCGGATCGTTCTCTCCGATACAACCGATGAAATTACTGCAGAAGCAACGGTGGACGTCGTTTTCCTTGATAACGGTATTCCGGAACTGAGGCTCGACTTGATCAAAGCGTCTACTGAAATGGCGGGCAAAGGGATGAGCGTCAGCGGTGTTACCGCTGACGGGACGCCTGCCTTATTTCGCCATCAGGACAATGCACTTTTCATCAAACTGCCTGCCATTTCAAAAGCGAACCAACGTGGGAAATTCACGATCGCATATAAGGGGATCCCGGCTACCGGCCTAAAGATCGCCAATAATAAATACGGGGAACGCACATTTTTTAGCGACAACTGGCCGGACAAAGGACGCAATTGGCTGCCGACGGTAGACCATCCTTCGGATAAGGCCGTGTGTGAATTTATCGTCACTGCACCTAGTCATTACCAAGTTGTTTCAAATGGTCTGAAGGTCGAAGAGACGGATCTTCCGAACGATCTCCGCCGCACTCATTGGAAACAGTCGGTGCCGATCGCCTCATGGCTTTATGTGCTTGGCGTCGCCCGTTTTGCGGTTCAATATGTTGACGAATTCCAAGGCCGATCGATCCAGACTTGGGTCTATCATCAGGATCGTGACGCCGGCTTTTACGATTTCGACGTCGTCACTAAAAAGGCATTGGCCTTCTACAGCGACGCCGTTGGACCGTTTTCTTATGAAAAGCTTGCGAACATCCAGTCCAACAGCGTTAGCGGCGGCATGGAAGCCGCATCTGCGATCCTTTACAGCGAAAATTCAGTTTCGGGCGACCGATCGATTCGCTGGCGTAACGTCGTCATCCATGAGATCGCTCATCAATGGTTCGGCAACGCTGTGACCGAAAAGGATTGGGATGAGATCTGGTTAAGCGAAGGATTCGCCACCTACTTCACATTGCTCTTTATCGAACACCAATATGGACGCGATGAATTTGTCGAAGGCCTACGTTCAAGCAAAAAGTCGGTTGATGCTTTCTATTTGAAAAACCCGCAGTACCGGCTTGTTCACGACAATCTTAAGGACATGAACGACGTGACGACGAGCCAAATCTATCAAAAAGGAAGCTGGACTCTGCATATGCTGCGGGGCGTAGTTGGCACGGAGAACTTCTGGAAAGGGATCAAGATCTATTACCACAAATATCGCGACGGTCACGCGACGGTTGGCGATTTTCGTCATGTGATGGAAGAGGTTGCGGGCAAAGACCTTTCAGGCTTCTTTGAACAATGGCTATACAAACCCGGAACTTTGAAATATGCCGGTACCTGGCGCTTTGACGCAGGGGAAAAACAGATCAACATCAAATTGGATCAGGTACAAACCGACGGCAGCTTGTTCAAAATGCCGATCGAAATAGCCGTCTATTATCCCGGCCAGGCAAAGCCGCAGATGAAGACAGTTCAGGCCAATGCCAAGTCAAACGAGTTTTTGATCAAAGTGACCGGCGAACCCGAGAAAGTTGTTCTTGATCCCAACATCTGGATCCTGATGGATTCTGATCTTAAAAGGGTTGAGTAGTGTGTATACGGAACAGACCGGACTCTATCGTGATCCAATGTGGAAGTCTGAAGGGTCAGTACATACGGTTGCATCGGATTGATATTTTACAGGCAACGCGAATTGTGTACATATTGAACGTCTATACGTGATTTTTCAGTTGCTCCTATTTCGGAGCGTAACAAGGGGCGGTTAGCATCCTGCCAGCTTCGTCACAAGGTTTATTGCTCGTTTCGTGTTCGGGGACAAAAAAAACGCCGTAAGATCAATATCATACGGCGCTGTTGACGGTGCAGGATGTTTTTAGTTACGTCGCACTTTAACGTATTTCCGCTTCTTTTTGTTCCAAACGTATGTGTAAAGAGCGGAACTTCCCGCTCCAACACCGGCACCGATCAGTGCACCTTTGCCGCCGCCGGCAATACCGCCGATTAGGGCGCCGGCACCAGTTCCGATCGCCATATTCACACGGTTACGATGACGGCGGTAGAAACTTGGTTTAGCGACGCGAATGTAACGTACCCTGCCATTTCGGACGACCTTTCTGAGGTAGGTTTTCTGTTGTGCCTGAGCCTGAACAGCCGCAGGTTCCGCAAATACGAACATGCCGGCGAATAGGGCCATAAGGAACACCGAAAATATAAACTTTTTCATAATAACTTTTCTCCCTCTTCGAAATCGAAACCGCAGACAAGTCCGCTGGGAAAGCTGTTTCGTTTCCCTAGTATGGCTGGTCACCGTACGCATGTATGTACGGTGACTTACATATGCGGGTCTTGTCTGAACTTTGACTTCTATTTTGATTAGGCAAATAATTAGTTCAATCATGAGCGACATTTTCACACAAACGACGCGACCCGACCGCGACCTGTTTTTTAGTCGAAGCGACAAGAATGACCCGCGAATGGGCGAGGTCGTGCGTTCCGAGCCTGAATATTACGCATCAGCCGACATTGTCATCTTTGGATGTCCCCAAGACGAAGGGATCCGGCGGATCGGCGGCCGTATCGGTTCAGCCGCTGCCCCGGATGCTATCCGCGAACAGTTTTACCAGCTAACACCGTTCAACATTAAGAGAGCCGTATTCGACCTCGGAGACGTGAAGATCGGCTCTACGCTTGAGGAAACGCACGCGAGCCATGCCGCGGTCATCGAAAAGCTCTTACGTGACGGGAAACGGATCATTGTTCTTGGCGGCGGAAACGACGTTTCATATCCCGACGGGGTCGCGATGGCAGAGGTCTATGGCTCTAAAATGTGGATCGGCGTGCATGTTGATTCGCACCTCGATATTCGTATCGCCGAACAGTCAAATTGCGGGACACCGTATAGACAGCTCTTGGACGAGGGCCGCCTTTTACCGCAATACTTTTACGAGGTTGGATACCAAGCGCATTTTTGTTCGCCGGTCTATTACGAATTTCTCCGTGACAATCACGTGCATCGCATAAGTCTCGAACTTCTCCGTTCGCGCGCTGAGGCAGATATCGAATTAAAGGATCAAATCAGGCAAAATTTCATTGGCCACAGCACGTCGCTTAATACTTTCTTTAGCTTTGATCTCGGCGTCGTGCGATCAGCCGATGCACCGGGAACATCGGCACCGTCGCCGTTAGGCCTTCGAGCCGGCGAGTTCATCCAATTGGTCAAATATGCCGCATCGCTTGCGAATACAAAGATCATCGAATTCAGCGAGGTCAACCCAACGTATGATGTAGACAACCGAACAACTAAATTGGTTGCGATCGGAATGCACCGATTTTGTTCGGGCGTTGCATAGCCTTACTTGACAGTTTTGCCAGTGTTTGGCATTCTTTAGGTTCGCTTTTCTCTTGAAAGTGCGAGGGTTTAGTCTCTTAGCTCAGTTGGTAGAGCATTACCTTGACAAGGTAGGGGTCAGCAGTTCGAGTCTGCTAGAGACTACCATTTTTATTTTTCGATAAGATGCTTACGAAGTACTTTGCTGTTTTAACAACTACTACGACCCGCCTCTAATGGCGGGACACCCGTTCAGAGTTACGCCTTTAGGCGTGATTTGAACAAAGCAAAGTCGCTCTTATCGGATCAAATCTATTTTAGTAGTAGTGGACGAGTAAATCGTTAATTGCAGATAGTGAATGGTGAGAGCAGCGAAAGTTTTCGCAGCGGCTTATCTGTATACCGTCAATAGTTGATTTCTATTGGCGATCGACAATTAGCGTTTACTAAATATGAGCGAACTGAACATAAAATTTGGGGACCAGCAACGGTCGATCCCTTCGCCCGCGACCGTTTTGGACGCGATCAAGGTGTTTGACCGCGATGTGCTAAAAAAATCGCTTGCCGCTAAAGTTAACGGTGAGGAAGTCGATCTGAATGCCGAACTCGTCCAAACCGACGAAGTTCTCTCGATCGAACCCATCACCGTCGATACACGCGACGGCCTCGAAGTCCTGCGTCATTCGACCGCTCATCTTCTCGCTGCTGCTCTATTAGATCTCTATCCCGGAACCAAGCTCGGCGTTGGCCCGGCTTTAATGGAAGATCCACGATACGGTTTCTATTACGATGTCATCGCTCCGCAGACTCTGACCGAGGCCGATCTGCCAGTCATCGAGAAAAAATGCGGAGATGGCAAAGCGTGACCTGCGCTATCGTCGCGACACGGTAAAAAAGGCCGCGATCCTCGATATGTTCAAAGACCGCGACGAACCGCTCAAATGCGAACTGATAGACGAAAAGGTTGATGGTTCAGCAACGGTTTACTACATCGACGGTTCGCCGTTCGTAGATTTCTGCTTGGGACCGCACGTTCAGCACACCGGCAAACTCAAAGCATTCAAACTTCTCGCCCTGTCAGGTGCATATTGGAAAGGCGACGCCGAGCGAGCAAATGCAGCGTATATACGGAACCGCATTTGCCAAACAGGAAGAACTTGATGCTTGGCTCTTGCAGCGAGAAGAAGCTGAAAAACGCGATCACCGTAAACTCGGCCGAGAACTCGACCTCTTCTCGATCTCCGACGAATACGGTGCCGGCCTTATCCTTTGGCACCCAAAAGGCGGTATTGTCCGCATGGAGATGGAGCGTCTGCTCCGCGAAGAGCTTGAGCAGCGTGGTTACAGCTTTGTGTTCACGCCGCACATCGCCAAACGCAATCTTTGGGTGACGAGCGGCCACGAGGGCAACTACTCTGATTCGATGTACGCACCGACCAGCATCGAGGACGAAGAATATCGCCTCAAGCCGATGAACTGCCCGTTTCACATCGGTATTTATAAGGCTTCGCCGAAATCATACCGCGATCTGCCGCAGCGATATTCCGAAATGGGCACCGTTTACCGTGCCGAACTCTCGGGAACGCTTCACGGTCTGATGCGTGTACGCGGATTTTCGGTCGATGATGCTCATCTATTTGTGCGGCCTGATCAGGTTCATGCCGAAGTTGCTGATTGTCTCGATTTTGCGATCAAAGTATTTGATACCTACGGATTCGACAAGGTAAAATTCGAGCTTTCCGTTCGCGGCGGTGCTGAAAACAAAGGTTATCTCGGCAGCGACGAAGATTGGGCCGCAGCCGAAGATCAACTCGCGAGTGCTTTAAAAGAACGTGATATTTCGTACGAACGGATCGAAGGCGAAGCCGCTTTTTACGGTCCCAAGATCGATATCAAGATCGAAGACGCCATCGGCCGCATCTGGCAGCTCGGCACCATTCAGCTTGATTTCAATCTGCCTGAGCGTTTTGAGCTGGAATATACCGGTGATGACAACCTAAAACACCGTCCGTTTATGATCCATCGGGCGCTGTTCGGTTCGATCGAAAGGTTTTTTGGTGTGCTGATCGAACACTACGCCGGAGCGTTCCCGTTATGGCTTGCACCGGTGCAGGTCACGGTGTTGCCGATCACTGATCGAATCAATGATTATGCTGACGGCATTGCCGCGAAGTTACGTTCAGCCGGATTTCGTGTAGAATCGAACACGAAATCTGATAAGATAGGCGCGAAAATTCGCGACGCTCAAATGCAAAAGATTCCGTACATGCTGATCCTCGGCGATCAGGAGCTTGAAAATGGCCAAGTTGCCGTTCGCGAGCGAAAGCAGGGTGACATCGGCGGATGTCGTTGGAAGAGTTCACATTGATGATCGCGGAGCAAAAGGCTTCGCGAAGTCACTGAGACAGTTAATTTTCAAAGGAGGCACTTATCGCAAGACGATTTGGTGGAAATAGATTTAAGCCGCGGTTTCGTGAGCCGCTGCACCGGACCAATGAACGTATCCGCGTTCCGTCCGTGCGGGTCGTGACCGAGAATGGTGAGGCATTAGGCGTAATGGACGTGCGTGACGCCATTCAGGTAGCGAGAGATCGAGGCATCGACCTCGTCGAGATCGCTCCGAACGCAAAACCGCCGGTTTGCAAACTGATCGATTACGGCAAGTTCCTTTACGAACAGAAGAAACGTGCCCACGATGCCAAAAAGAAACAGGTCACCGTTCAGGTAAAGGAGATCAAGTTTCGCCCCGGCACCGACGATCACGATTACAACTATCGAATGGAGCACGCCAAGCAATGGCTCGGCGAAGGCGACAAGGTCAGAGCGGCGATCGCCTTTCGCGGCCGCGAAATGACGCACCGCGAGCTCGGCGCTAAGATTCTGAAGAAATTGACTGCGGATCTGGCGGAACTAGCCGATGTCGAGGTCTATCCGAAGATGGAAGGTTATCAGATGTTCACCATCTTTAATCCGAAAAAGGCGAAAGTACCAGATGCCAAAAAGCCAGTTGTTGAGGCTCCGGTAAGCAAGAGAGCGGCGAAAACCGCACCGGTCGATTCGATCGAGGCCGACGACGTCGCACCGGCACCGGTTAAGAAAGCCGCAAGGGTTTCTAAACCGAAGGCGGAAGCGAAGCCTGAGCCAAAGGACGATGACGAAATATTTTAAGAACTACATTAAGTGGTTTGCGTAAGTTATTTATAGGAGAGAGGTTATGCCAAAACTAAAAACACACAAAGGCGCCGCAAAACGCTTTCGCTCGACAGCGTCGGGCAAATTCAAACGCGGCCACAGCCATGCTCGTCACATCTTGACAAAGAAGACCAGCAAACGTAAACGCAATCTTGATATTGACGTTTTAGTATCCGAAGGCGATCAGAAACGCGTCGAAAAGATGCTGCCGTACGGAAGAGATTAATTATGATTGGAGTACCTGCTTTAGCAGGCTGGCCGCCTAAACGCGGAACTCCAAACGCCAGAAAGGAGTGAAGAAATGCCAAGAGCAAAACGTGGTAATAAGCGTCTAGAGAAACGTAAGAAAATATTAGCCTTAGCCAAAGGTTATCGTGGAACTAAATCAAAACTATATCGCTCGGCCAAAGAGTCGGTCGAACGCGCACTAAACTTTGCCTATACCGGCAGAAAGTTGAAAAAGCGAGATTTTCGCAAACTGTGGATCGTCCGCATCAACGCGGCCTGTCGTCTTAACGACATTAAATATTCGCAGTTCATTCACGGCCTCAACTTAGCCGAGATCGAGCTAGACCGTAAGGTCCTCGCCGACCTCGCCGTCAAACAGCCCGAAGCCTTCGCCACGGTCGTTGGACAGGCAAAGGATGCGTTGAGCAAGCAAGTCCAGGCCGCTGCTTAAGTTATTTGTTTGTTGATTTTAAGAAAAGGGCTCCGTTCCGCGGAGCCTATTTTTGTTTAGATGCCAAGTTCAGTTTTTGCCTCAGCAAACATAGCAACTGCAAAATCAAGATCTTCGCGAGTGTGAGCCGCGGAAACCTGCGTCCGAATACGTGCCTTCCCTTTTGGAACGACCGGAAATGAGAACGCGATGACATAAACGCCGCGTTTCAGCATCGCCTCGGCCATCTTTGTTGCGAGCACGGCGTCGCCAAACATGACCGGCACGATCGGATGTTCGCCGGGGACGATCTCGAGGCCTATCGACGAAAGTTTTTCACGGAAATATCGCGTGTTGTCCATCAATTTATCGCGAAGTTCCGTTGATTCCGAAAGCATATCAATTGCCGCGATCGCCGCCGTGACGATCGGCGGAGCAACCGAATTTGAAAACAAATAAGGCCGCGAACGCTGGCGCAAAAGGTCGATGATCTCTTTTTTACCGCTCGTATAACCGCCGCTGGCACCGCCGAGAGCCTTGCCCAGCGTTCCCGTGATGACATCAACGCGATCCATCACATTGTGATGTTCATGGACACCACGTCCGGTTTTGCCCATAAATCCCACCGCGTGCGAATCGTCAACCATCACCATCGCGTCGTATTTGTCGGCAAGATCGCAGATCTCCGGCAGTTTGGCGATAAAACCGTCCATCGAAAAGATCCCGTCGGTCGCGATCATCTTAAATCTCGCTGACGAAGCCTCCTGCAATTTCGCCTCTAGATCGGCCATATCGCCGTTTTCGTAGCGAAAACGTTTCGCTTTACTTAAACGAATCCCGTCGATAACACTAGCGTGATTCAAAGAATCCGATATTACGGCGTCTTCCTCACCCAAAACCGTCTCGAACAGTCCGCCATTCGCATCAAAACACGACGTGTAAAGGATCGTGTCCTCAGTTCCAAGGAACGCACTGATCTTTGCCTCAAGCTCCTTGTGGATCGTCTGCGTACCGCAAATAAACCTTACGGACGAAAGCCCAAATCCCCATTCATCAAGCCCCTTCTTCGCCGCCGCAACGATCGTCGGATCGTCCGACAGACCGAGATAATTGTTCGCGCACATATTAAGCACGCTTTTGCCGCCAGTGACGCTGATATGAGCTTCCTGCGGACTTTCGATGACGCGTTCGTTCTTGTAAAGTCCCGCATCGCGAATCTCGTTTAACTGGTTTTGTAATTGCTCTTTGATCGCACCGTACATGTTCACTCCCCCAAACGCCCCTTTTGGACGCCGATTGACGATTCAATTGCTTGCGTTATCGGATCATGGCCGATAGCGGAATCGGTCGCGCGCGATAACAACGCCTTTAACGTAGAACGTTACCCTGTAAGTGCCCGCTTTAGGTCCACTGCCTTGGAACTCACGGGGAAAATCGATATACGCCCAATTGTCCTGACTCGAAGACATCTGGCCGCGATAAGTTTTTTTGCCGATAGTTGCGACAAATTTAGCGGTAAAGCTTCCCATCGTTCCCCATTTATCGCGGACGCCTAAGGTAACTACACCGCGTTGAGAATCATCGACCGATGTCTGCCATGTCGCTTCGTTTACTGACTGTCCTGCAGTCTGACCTGCGAAGACAACAAGAATCGCCGCTGTCAACGCCAAATTTATGTATGCAATTTTAATCTTCATAGAGACTACCTACCGTCCAAAATAGCAAGCGAATCATTCAAACTCTATATCTCGATCCAATCGAGCACAACTTTACCACCGTTCCCTTCCCGCATCGCTTCAAATCCTTTTTCAAAATCCTTGTACGAATATCGATGCGTGATAACGGGCTCAATATCCAGGCCTGATTCGAGTAATACGCTCATCTGGTACCAAGTCTCGTACATCTCGCGGCCGTAAATGCCCTTGATCGTTAGCATGTTGAATATAACGGTCTTCCAGTTGATCGAAAATTCATCCGAAGGAATCCCAAGAAATGCAACATTCCCACCGTGCGTCATATTCGCGAGCATATCGCGAAACGCCGACGGATTTCCCGACATTTCCATGCCTACGTCAAAGCCCTCTTTCATTCCCAACTCTTTCTGCACATCAGCGATCGACTTCTCACGGACATCAACGGCCAACGTCACGTCAAACTTCTTCGCGAGTTCGAGCCGGTTCGGATTTACATCCGTAATCACAACGTGCCGTGCACCGGCGTGCTTGGCCACCGCCGCCGCCATGATGCCGATCGGCCCGGCACCGGTGATAAGAACGTCCTCGCCAAACACTTCAAACGCGAGTGCCGTGTGGACCGCGTTGCCAAACGGATCGAATATCGCCGCGACATCTAAATTTACATCCGGGCTGTGCTTCCAGATATTTGTAAACGGCACCGCCATATACTCGGCAAAGCCGCCATCGGTATTGACGCCGTAACCCAACGTATTGGCACACTTATACCGACGCCCAGCCAGACAATTACGGCAGCGCCCGCAGACGAGATGTCCCTCGACACTCACAATATCGCCAACGTAGAAATCGTTTACATTCGATCCGACTTCGACGATCTCACCGACCAACTCGTGACCAAGTATTGTCGGCACCTTGATAGTGCTCTGAGCCCAGGCATCCCAATTGTAAATGTGCAGATCGGTGCCGCAAATACCGGTCTTTTTCATCCGGATCAACACGTCATTAATACCAATACTTGGTTCCGGAACGTCTTCGAGCCAAAGACCGACCTCGGCTTTGCTCTTTACGATGGCTTTCATTTTCTGAGGCTCCTCATGATCAGGTGATATCTCCAAAGCTAATGATATCACCGCTGCACGAACGGTCAAAAGATGACAAAAGATACGAATTTGAGCCGGTATTTTACGAGATTCCGCATCACTGCTAAAATTAAAAGTTCAGTCACTGCCGCAAACTGATATTCTCTTAACCTATGTCCGAAGAACGAGATAGAGTCGAATCGGTCCGCGCCGCATTCCTAAATGAATTTGCTCCGTACGTTGGTGTAAACCTTGACGGAGCTTCGCTCGACGATGTCGAATCAAGACTACGCGAAGTCGCCGATCTAAAGGTTCGGCACACGGGCAAGAAGTCCGCGATTGCCGAAACGATGAAACTCGTTGGCCGCGTGGCTCCTGATGAACGTGCCGATTTCGGTCAGTTAGTGCAGTCGGTGCAAAAAGAGATCGAAGCATCGATCGAAGCGGCGGAATCGCAGTTAAAAGGTTTCATCACAAATGCAAAGATCGAACTCGAACGCCTCGACGTAACAATTCCGGGCCGCCGCACGCGCGAAGGCCATCTGCATCTGATCACGATCCTACGGCAGAAGATCGAAGACATCTTTGTCTCGATGGGCTATGCGATCGAGGACGACCGCGAGATCGAGACCGATTATTACAATTTCGACGCATTGAACATTCCCGAAGGACATCCTGCCCGCGAATCGCAGGACACGTTTTACACGACCGGTGGCTTCGCCCTCCGCTCGCAGACCTCAACCGTCCAGATCCGTGCGATGGAACGCCGCGGCGTACCGATCCGCATCATCGCTCCGGGCAAGGTTTTCCGCCGCGACACGCCCGATATGACGCACGTGCCGATGTTCCACCAGATCGAGGGCCTCTGCGTCGACAAAGGCATCACGATGGCCCATCTCAAAGGCACGATCAACGAATGGGTCAAACGGATGTTCGGCGAAGACACGATCACGCGTATGCGTCCAAGCTATTTCCCGTTTACCGAACCTAGTGCCGAGTTTGATTACTCATGCTTCAAATGCCATGGCAGCGGTCAGTACGGCGGCGACCGCTGCCGCCCGTGCAAAGGCTCCGGCTGGATCGAGCTCGGCGGCTCAGGCATGGTCCACCCAAACGTCCTAAGAGGCGTCGGCGTCGACCCAACCGTCTATTCCGGCTTCGCCTTCGGCTTTGGCCTCGAACGCATGTGCGCCCTTATGTATTCGCTCGACGATATTCGTCTTATGTTCGATAACGATGTGAGGTTTTTGGAGCAGTTCAGGTGAAAACTATGCTTGATGCTTTCATCATTGCAATTTCATCTACGATCGTAATTTGGGCAGTGATCCGCGTACTCGCGCATTTGTCGGCGTACTCAAATGAGCGCGCAAAAGGAAGCCGCCCGGCCATTTTTCCAAAGACCAGCTTCTGTGAACGGTGTGAAAAGAACATCCCGCGAACCAAACGTCTTAAATCGGTCGGCGACCATCTTTTCGGTGGCTGGGCCTGTCCCAAATGCGGCTCTGAATACGATCTGTTGGGCAATGTGCGTGTTGCACGTTCGCATGACGGGCATTTGCGGGACAGTCAACGCCGAGCTAAACGCAAGAGGAAGACCGATGTGTCATTTCATGCTGAAACGCCTACAGGCAGGTCTATCGACGAATAGGTTAAGATGACGATAATATCCCGCAATATTTTGATTTTATGAATATCAGTTATAACTGGCTGAGAGACCTCATAGATATCGATCTGCCGCCATCCGAATTGGGAAAGCGGTTGACCGACGTCGGCCTCGCGGTCGAAGGTATCCACGAACACGGCGAAGATTCTGTCTTTGACATCGATCTGACGTCAAATCGGCCCGATTGCCTTTCCCATCTGGGCGTCGCTCGTGAGATCGGGGTGATCACCGAGCACAAACTTACCGCAGAAACGCAGGAAATTGGAGAAATCGAATCGGAGATTCCAATGCCCGCGGTACTAGCCGGGGATGTCGTGCGAATCGACGAAACTGAGCTTTGTCAACGATTTACGGCGAGGATCATCAGAAACGTCAAGATCGGCCCGTCGCCGCAGTGGATGGTTGACCGGCTGGAAGCGATCGGTGAGCGGTCGATCAATAACGTAGCCGATATCACAAATTACGTTATGCACGAACTCGGCCAGCCGATGCATTCGTTCGATCTCGACAAACTTGATGGAAACCGCATCGTCGTCCGCGTGGCGCGCGAAGGCGAAACGATCAAAACACTCGACGAGGTCGATCGCAATCTCACCACCGACATGCTCGTCATCTGCGACGCCGAAAAGCCGGTTGCGATCGCCGGGATCATGGGCGGTCTGGATTCAAGTATCAGCGAATCCACGTCTAATGTGTTACTTGAAGTCGCCCACTTTAAACGCGAGAATATCAGGGCTACGTCGCGAAAGCTGAATCTAAACACCGAGGCAAGCTACCGCTTCGAACGCGGTGTCGACATCGAAAATCTCATCGGCGCCTCGAATCGGGCAGCTCAGTTGATCTGCGAACTCGCCGGCGGCGAAATGGGCGAATTGATCGATATGCACCCGAGCCATCCGACTCCAGTTTCGGTCGAATCACCCAACATTTCAGCCGCAGTAAAGCGTTTGACGGGACTCGATGTAGCAACAGATGAATGTGTACGGATACTTACCGCTCTTGGAATAATGCCACAGGATCGATCTGAAATTTCAGATCTGAAATCTCAAATCTTCGCGTCCCCGTCGTGGCGGCACGATATCCATATCGAAGAAGATCTCGTCGAAGAGATCGCTCGTCACGCCGGATACGACAACATTGCAAACGAACTGCCGCCCGCATATGGTGCCGGCGAATACCAGCCGACGGAATCGCGTGAAAAAGTTCTGCGGCAGACGTTGACCGATCACGGCTTTGACGAAGCACTCTCGTACAGCTTCATCGACACCAGACACGACGGCGTTTTCGAGATAGTTCCGGGATTGCTCGCCGATGATCTCGAGGGCAAGTACGTCACGCTCAATGATTCGGTGATGGAAGGTGCGGTTCGTATGCGTGCAACATCCCTTCCCGGCTTGCTTGATGCCATACGGCTCAATTTCAACCATCAACGTAAAGACGTGCGGCTATTCGAGATTGGCAAAGCGTACGCGGCGACCGTCGCCGAAGATCATGCTCCGAACGAACAGAAGTTGCTCTCGCTCGTCATCACAGGCGCCGAAACCGTCGAGGGACGTGCGATGCCGGTACGCGAGTTCGATTTCTACGATGCTAAAGGTGCGGTCGAAGCGGCCTTGCAAGCTATTGGGGTCTCGGATGCTGAATATGTCCCAACCGATGTAACGCATCTCAGACGAGGCCAATCTGCTTCGATCTCGATCGATGGCAGCAACATCGGGCATGTCGGCCGATTAAGTGACGATATCGCGGGAAGCTACAAATTCAAACAGTCTATTTACGTTGCCGAGTTAAATTTGCAGACGGCTCTAACGAAACACATTGAAACTCCAACATACCGTCCGCTCGCAAAATACCCGTCGGTTACTCGAGACGTGTCGTTTGTCGTTAAGCGCGATATGACTTTCGCGTCGATCTGCGAAATTATCCGGACCAGCGACGCTACACTGTGTCGAAATGTAATGTTTGTAGATATTTACGAGGGAAAAGGTATGGCAGAGGATGAACGTTCTATCACCATCCGCCTCGAATATAGCAACGATGCTCGTACACTCGTTGAAGAAGAAGTAGAGGCCGAACATCAGTCTATACTCGAATTACTCGATACCGAATTGGGAATTCGGCCTCGTTTTTAGCAAAACCTTCAGATTTTACTTGAAGTTTTTTCCAAAACCAAACATAATGTTTTCCACAGTTTAATATAGCCCTGATAATTGGAGACCCATTAATGAACGCCCTTTCGGGAATGGAAAAATTCTCGCATCTTGAGGATAAAATATATTTGACGATTCAGTTCGCTCAAAAACTCCGTGAGGAAAAGGAAGAGATCGCCCGCGAATTGAACTCCCTCCGCCAGGAAAATGAGAGCCTTGCTGAATCAAATCACCAACTCGAGACCAAGTTGAGCGTCCTACTAAATGAGCGTGATGTGATCCATCTTAAGGTCGAGGCAATGCTTGACGCAATGACGGCCGTCGATTCGGACGTTGCGGAGGCCGTTGGGCGATAATACAGAAAATCAATATGTCAGAAAAGGCACTACGCGTTGAGATCTATAATCAAACTTACAGCATTCGTTCGGATGGCGACGACCAGTATATTTTGGATCTCGCAAATTACGTCGATTCGAAAATGCGTGAGATCTCGTCGGGCACATTGACGGTCGACTCACTCAAAGTCGCCATCCTCGCCGCCCTGCATATTGCGGACGAATATCACCAGTTGCGCGATACACAGGCACAGATCGATGCACAATTGGGCGTACGCAGCAGCGAATGCAGCGAGATGCTCGACCGCATACTAAAGCACCGCGATACACCGCCTCAAGAAATCCTAACAGAGCAATAATTTCGATTTGCATTCCGCTCTCGGCAATGTGTTATAGTTCTTTCAGGCGAAGGAAGTTTACTGCGTTGCCCGTCCCCGGACGCATACACAATTGAGCCAACATATGAATGCCGGGAGGCCAATGCCGGTTTCGGTGCGAGTCTTTAAGTGAGAACTCGCCATAGAACCTGGCTCCGATGCTCCGAAAGGAACAGAAAGCCACCCACCTGTAAAATACAGGTTCAATTCATACGTCCGAACGGCATCGTGGTTTTCATTCGCCGGAATTTACATAAAGAAAGACGCTGACCGGTCAATGGTCAGCGTCTTTTTTGATTAAACTAGGTTTGCGTTGAGAATTGATCAGTACGGTGATTCCTTCTCCAATTCAGCTCTGATCTCTTCGGCGATTTTCGCTTCTTCGAGGGCGAGCGGCAGTTCAGATGCTCGAGCCGACAGCTTTTTCAATGCAAGTTCGGAATCTGCAAGACTACCGCCGCGGACGGATGCTGCCTCGATCATCTGCAGCCTCATTTCCGCCTCCGCCAGCATTACCTTTGCCTCAGTATTTATGTTCTCGATCTTTCCAATATCTTTCGAAAGTTCCTTTTGAAAATCGTCCGAACGTGCCGACTTCAGCTGCTTTAGTTTGGCTAATCGTCTCTGCATCAGCTGCAGTTCACGCCTGGACGATTTCGTTATCCGTGTGGCGGTCAACCGAGAAGCAAGCGTCTCTCGATACGCGTCGGCGAGTAACAGGTCGCGGGCTGAGATCTCCTTCAGCGAGCGGCGTTCGTTAGATCTCAATTCGTGCACGAACCACTCGACCTCGCTTGCGCGTATTCCGTCAGCGGCGATACGTTCACGCATTTCCTTTGTCCAGTTCGACCGTCGATAAGCCAAAAAGCCGGACAGGCCAAGCCCCGCCAGAAGCCCGACAAATGAAATGATAAGTCCAAAAAACAATATGACAGCCGCGGTCGGCGGTGTAGCACCCAACAATATGGTCAGGATAAGTGTCACAGCCGCCGGCACGCCGCCGAGGGCGAACGGAGCCGCGATCGCGCCGATCTTTAGATTTCGGCCGCGAGCCAGATCGCGGGGCGTGACATCATATCTGAGGATCAGATCGTCCATAACATTCGACTTTACTTTACAAACTGAACGCGAACTCTACAAAACACCTTCAATAAAAAGTTTAACTCAATGCACAAAATATACTATCATTGGTCTATTGGCGGCTCGGGAGCACAGAACTATGGGGTTTTTAAGGAAATTTCTATTGGCAACGCTGGCGTTCGCTTCGTTTTTCATGGCGGCAGAACCGGTGATAGCGCAAGAACCGTCCATTCGCGACAAACAGAAGGTCCGCACCGTTACGGTCCCGATCTCGATCTATACTAAAAAGGAGCTCAGATCCGACCAGTCCGAAGAGTTCATTAAGGCCGATAGATTGATCGTCCGCGAAGATAAAGAAGAGCAGACGATCTTGTCTATTCGAAGCGTAACCGGTGCTCCACTTGAGATCGCCGTTCTGATCCAGGAAGACCTCACAAGCAATTTTAATCTGCACCTCAAAGATATTGCGGATTTTATTCGCGGTCTTCCCAAAGGCACTCGTGTCATGGTCGGCTACATTCGCGGCGGAAATTTACAGACCGCACAGAAATTTACCGATGATCTCGAAAGAGCCGCAAGGTCGCTCCGCATCGTCAGCGGCATCGGCTACGGCGGAAATGGACCATACGGTGGTGTTCACGACGCAATAAAGCGGTTTGAGGCCCTGCCGTCTGGCCGACGGGCCGTACTGCTCGTTTCAGACGGCGTTGATACCTCACAAGGCACTTCCCCGGGCGATATTACGCAGACCATTGACCTCGAACGCTCGATCGCCAGGGCACAGAAATTCGGTGTCGCGGTGTATTCCTTTTATTCGCCAACTGCCCTGACAAATGACCGGAATCCGCAACTTTCGCTCGGAGGCCAGGGCTCTTTACAGCGGATCGCAGACGAAACCGGCGGTCGTGCCTTTTTTCAAGGCAATATCGCACCGATCAGCCTTATACCATTTTTCAAAGATCTCGAAATATTACTTGGGCGGCAGTTCGCTCTTACTTACCTTTCTACGCACATGAAAAAGGGATATCACAAGGTCGAGGTGTCGAGCACGAATCCGGAGATCAAGATCGACCATCCAAAGGGCTATTACTACCGCTAAGCGACCGTTGTGTTGCAGCTGGGGCAGATCCTGGTCTCTTCTTTGATAAGAAATCCGATCCAGAACAGAGGAAAGAAAAATACGAGCAGGACCGCAAATGTGACCCATCCTGTTGTCGATATCCGCTTTTCAACACGGGGCAGGAACTGACTCATACAGTGCGGACACCTGTATGGCTGACTGAGATTTACGGGTTGATACGGAGTAAGCGGCTGATTTACGTTCTGTGTTTGCCCACTTCCAAGCCGATGATCGATCGGTGCCGTACCGGCTGAACTCATGGTTTTACGGGCCTCGGTATTGGTGGTGAATTCGTCGGTCTTCCAGGAATACGGGCGTGGTGCAGAATAGTCGTAAGGATTGTCCTGTACCTGGGTTTGAGGCCGCATTACGTTGAACTTCGTGCCGCAGAAGCGGCAAAAGTTCGCCTCTGGATAGTTCTGGTTTCCGCAATTTTGGCACTTGGTCATAAATGACTACGATCGCAACCGCTATTTAACGCTTTTCCGGGCTAAATGTTCTAAAATCTGACCCGCTCGCCCGACCTGATCGCGTTATAGACCGATTCGACAAGCTCCACCGATTTGAAACCGTCATGTGCTGTAACAGGCGGGGGCGTCCCAATGAGGATGGCATCGATAAATGCCTTATCTTCCTGGACATAGCCCCAGCGCTCGTCCCAAGCGGTCATGTGATATGTGTGCGTGTCAAAATTCGCGTCCATTCCGCGTGAATCGAGGATCCGTTCCATCTCTTCGGTCATGATCGTCCGGTGATGGCAAAAAACTTCGATCCGCTCAAACGGAAAATGCCAGCTCGCGTCCGACGACGAAGCAAAAGTACAATGAAAGCCGCTCTTGAACTTAAAGATTATCGAGAACTCATCGAGCTCGGGATATTCATGCTGCGAACCGTACGCAGTCAATTCCTCGATCTCGCCGAACTGAAATCGCATCATGTCAAAGAGATGGATGGTGGTCTCGTATAGAAAACCGCCGGTGACATTCGTATCGCCCGTCCAGACCGGATTCTTTAGCTCACCGCGATTCATTTTGACGTGTGCGGAATGCGCCGCGTCTTCGCTGATAAATTCCTTCAGCTTCTGATAGACCGGAGCGTACCGGCGATTATGACCGACTTGAAAGACGCCTTTCCCATTGTTCGCGGTATCAAGAAGCAGTTGTGCGGCTTCAATCCCGATGGAGAACGGCTTTTCGCAAAACACATGCTTTTCCGCATCGACCGCTGCAGTCGCGATCTCGAGGTGAGTCCGATTCGGGGCACAAACTAGCACCGCATCACAATTATCCAAAAGCTCCTCACGCGACGAACAAACCTTTCCGCCGATGCTCTTGGCCGTCTTTTCAGCCCGTTCAGGGATGATATCGTACAACGCGGCGATCTCCGCCCGGTCCTCGCGGGCATAAATACGCCCATGCAAATTACCAACGAATCCTGTTCCAACTATTCCGATCTTTACTTTGTCCATTATATATTTTCCCGCAACGGCTAAGATACATAGGCCGCGAATAGCCACAAAATCCGCAAAATAGGATTTATTTTCTGTTCTTTTCCGTTTTGCGCCTTCTGTGCCTTTTCGCGGCAATTCCTTCTTACCAACTACCGCCCGCTGCGTATTTGCCTAATCCCAAAACCTCTTCGGTCGCGGCCTTGGCCTTGACGGCAACCTCGAATGGATCCTGTTCCCAGTATTCGGGGCGGAATATCTCGACGCTTACCGGGCCGTTGTAGCCAATGCCGTCGAGGTGCGATTTTATTTCTTTGATCGGCAAGATCCCGAGACCCGGATAGAGGCGCTTTGAATCGTTAAGTTCTGATTTTGGCAGATCTTCGGCGTCGTTAATGTGAAAAATGAAGAGCTTTTCGGATCGAGACTGTCGATCGCCTCGTACGAAGAGCTGCCCGCGTAAAAATGGTAGGTGTCCATCACATTGCCAACGCTGTCGCGTCCGACCAAATTGACGATCTTGCTGCCGAGATCCAGCGTCTGCACTGAATTCCCTGCTTCGCCGAGGAACTCAAAACCGATCTTAATGCCGTACGGTTCCGCGATGTCAGCGAGTTCATTGAGAACGCGTACCGACTCCGCGATCGTTTCCTCATCGGTCTTCGGACCTTGTCGCAGAGAACCGGGCACGGAAAGAACATACGGACAGCCGATCGCGGCCGATATTTCGCAGAGTTTGGCACATTCGGCCTTGATGTCGGCGTAATCTTCTTCGCTGCGCCATGTGATATGTTCGAGTGTATTGATGGACAAGACACCGATTCCCGTCTCGGTAAGCAGTGCCTTGAGATCGTCGACCGTTTTCGCATCTAGATAGTCGTAAAGCTTATTCGAGCGAAGCTCGACCAAGTCATATCCGGCGGCCGCGGCTGCTCGAATGTCAGTTTCCAGATCGGCGGTCATCGTAGTCGCGCCGTTTAGTGCAATTTCCATATAAACTCCAAACAAAAGATTTTATCACGCCGGATGTACGAGGCAGAAACGGCCGCTAGGGAGTGTGCCAACCGCGACAAGATACAACCGATTCGATTGCGAAACCCTCTAACAATCGGGTAATCTATCCCTGTTCAAACTCGCCCGTTTAAAGCCTTATGAAAAACTTGCTCAGCTTCGTGTTTCTCATCACCATCGCCTCTTCGCTCGCATATTCGCAGGTATCGGACGCCGCACTCAAAGCGATCGTCGAAAAGGACAGAGCGAGCCGCAGTGCCGATGGAAAGCTTGTCACGCTGACCGCCGCCGAGCATCTGGAACGCGGCCGAGCGTACTTTGACAACCGCCAGTTTCCTCAATCGCGTGAGCATTTTCAAAAGATCTTCGACAATTTCTCGTCCGACCCGGCGATGTCCGGAGCGTTGTTTATGACGGGGCGGTCGTACTATTGGGAACGCCAATATGCACGGGCGATCCCGTTCCTCGATCGCATCTCGCGGGAATATCCTGCGCTGAAAGACGGACGCGAGGGCCTTTACTTCAAGGGCGCATGTTTGGTTCGTCTTGGTAAAAACGCCGAGGCCGCAAAGATCTACGAGCAATACGTGACAATGTAGCCCGTGGGCGAACGAATCGACGGTGCCTATCTGAATGCGATCGATTCCCTTCGCGAATCGAACCAATATGATGCCGCCAATCAATGGGTCGATCGCGTCCGCGACAAATTTGCCGGCCAGCCCACCGAGACCAACGCCCTTCACGCCCGTCTCCGCATGCAGATCTATCGAGGCCTTTGGGCCGACGCCGAAGCGACTGCGGCACTGACGCAGGCACAGGCGAAATTTGCGGGTTCGATGACAAGCCTCGACGAGATCAAGTATCTGCGGGCGTTCGCCCTCGAAAAAGCTGGTAAAAAGAACGACGCGATGGCGATGTACGCATCCATTCCGGACAACGGCCGTTCATATTTCGGTGGCCTTGCTGCCGAAAAGGTCGCGGGTTCCACCGGCCGCGTAAAGACCATCGCACAGGTCACGCCTACTGATTTCCCCGCACCATACCGCATGGAGATCTTGCAGTATGCCAAGAAGCACAAGATCGATCCGAGATTCGTGCTGGCGATCATGAAGCAGGAAAGCTCGTTCCGCCCTGCGGTAAAATCGCCTTCGGCGGCCCGCGGATTGATGCAGCTTGTGCTCGACACTGCACTTAAATACAACAAAAAGGCCGGTTATACTGCCCTTCAGCCTGACGATCTCTACCAGCCGCGTATCAATATCGCCATCGGCATCGAATACCTCGCCGATCTCAAGGGCCAATTCGGCGGCCTCTATGAGGCGATAGCGGCCAGCTACAACGGCGGCGAAGACAACGCTATGCGATGGCTGAACCGCTCGAAACCCAAAGACCCAGCCATCTTTGCCTCCGAAGTCGGCTTTGCCGAGACCAAGACCTACGTCTTCAAGGTAATGACAAATTTCCGCATCTACCGCGATCTGTACGACGATAATCTGATGAAAAGGTAGTACCGTACCGCCCGCGCTTGCGGGCGGTTCTGGCATTTGTGTGATACCTAACATACACGCCGCCGCTACCTTGCTACACTAGCCAACATGAATACCAACGAAGCCACATCACAGGTCGTAGATATCAATAGCGAGCAGGCGTTTACGCCGGATCCGTTGTACAAGTTGATGGGAATATTCGAGGATTCGAACGCCGGAGTCGCGGCGGCGGACGAATTGAAGTCCAGTGCGTTCGACCCGCATGATATTGAGCTCTTCTGCGGCGTTCCGGGAGCGGAGACGTACGACTTCCACGGCGACGAGCACGGCTTGATCGCGAAGATGCTGCGCTCGTTCCGCAACATTACCTTCGACCGCGTCATCATGGATCGCTACGAAAAGGCACTCAACGAAGGCCACTGCGTCCTGATGGTCCACATCCACAAGACGGAACGCAAAGACGCCGCCGCCGCCATCATGCACCGCCACGGCGCCGTCCAAGTCGACTACTTCGGCCTGGCGGTAACGACTGCGATCCCCGCAAACGAAAACTCATCGGAAGACAAATACGAACCCGATCCGCTGAATACCATCTAAAATGCAGAATTGGTACGTCTCAGTAGTTCGCACGTCTCACGCCACAACTCCGTAGGCCAACACAACGCTCTGCCAGCGAAACATTGGACTAGTGCACGAAAGCGTTGGGCTAAGGCGCGAAAACATTGCATTACGGCGCGAAAACATTGCGTTACGGCGCGGAAACATTGGGCTAAGGCGCGAAAACATTGCGTTACTGCGCGGAAACATTGGGCTACGGCGCGGAAACATTGCGTTACGGCGCCAAAACATAACGCTACGTCAGCCAAACATTCCGCTTTGTCACGGAACCGTAACGCTGCGTCAGCGGACCATTGGGCTTTGTCACAGAACCGTAACGCTACATCAACCGACCTGTCGGCCTTGTCACGGAACCGAAGCACTCTGTCACAGTTTGAGCTTTCGCGGAAACGCGACTGTTAAGGAGAGTGCCAGCGTCTTGTTCATTCAACCCGGCACACTCGTTCACACTCGCGTTTCCGCCACCAAAGGCAGAATCCCGCACGAAGTAAGGGCGTAACATCCAAGTTCAGGATGTGGCGGAGCCTTTCCGATGCGGCGTTCTGTCGCTAGGGTGAGTTCGCGAAACGCCCTTACTATCGTGCGGGCTTGTGCCAAAGGCAGCCCTCTGCTTTTTGGGAGCATCCCCACCACCCCAACCACCCGCGTCCCGCCCTTACTAACGTGCGGGCTACTTGAATGTGATGCCGTCCTTTGAAAAGGTCATGGTCACGCGATCATAGTGTTTCCTTGTTTTCCCGTCTTCGACGCGCACGTTACCCGCCGCAGTTACGGTCTTATTTTTTGAATCTACTAGAATTTCCGCCGCAAGAATCGTGTAGTTGTTGTAGGTGAGCAGACCGGAATAATAGACGGTTCCGTCTTTCAATTTCTTTGAACCATCGTTCGTAAGGACTATTTGTGACACCGAATCTGCCACCCAATCTTTTCGCAGCGTTTCGGAATAGACGCGGCTCATACAGCCGGAAATGCAATAGGGGTGAATCCATAAATTAACTCGTAGAGGATTTGAACAGGAGTGGACGAGCTTTGACCGTTGAAATGGCGGTTTGTTCAACCCTTGCGCCACGGTTATTTCATAGACGCCCTCGGGGAGCGATAATTCATATTCGTTTTCTTCCACAGTCAGAGTGTTACTGGACTTTTTTATTATCGAGTTTGAAAAGGTCACGGTAGCGCCCACATAACTCGCCTCATTCATGTCGAATACATTGCCGCCTATTTTACATTCGCGCGGGGGAGGAGTTTGCGACACAGATAATGTGGCGAGTGCGTTAATAATTACTGCAGAGACGAATAATGAAATAAGAAGATTTCTCATGGTTCACCCATTTGATGGATAATTTCGATGATCCGTTGCTGCGGGCGTTGACTATTCCTCCCACGTATCCTGACCTTCGGGTTCAACATGATAGCCGGCGTCCTCTAGGTGTTTTTGGACCTCTCGGCCGTGGGGGTGGTCGCGGACCTCGAGGAGGAGTTCGATGCCGACGCGGCCGAGGGGGGCGAGCCACATGGCGCGGCGGTGGAAGACCTCGACGACGTTGGCGCCCGAATCGGCGACGGTGTCGAGCAGGCCGGCGAGCATGCCGGGGCGGTCCATGACGAGGACTTTGAGCATGATGTAGCGGCCCTGGCGAACGAGTACCTGTTCGAGCACGCGGGCCAGCAGATTGGCGTCGATATTGCCCCCGCACAAGACCGCACAGATAGTCTCGCCCGGAGTCACGCTGAACTTATTCGCGAGCAACGCCGCGACGCCCGCCGCACCCGCACCTTCGACGACGAGATGGCTGTGCGAAACGCAATGATATATGCCGTGCGCGACCTCTTCGTCGGTCACCTCGACGATCTCGTCGACGTAGTTTTGGATAAGAGGCAAGGTGAGTTCGCCCGGTGTCTTGACCGCGATGCCGTCCGCGATGGTCGGTTTGGGCACCGGTATCACCGCATGTCCCGCCTCGAGCGACGGCTTGACCCAGGATACGTTTACCGATTGCACGCCGATGATGCGGACGGACGGCTTTAATGTCTTCGCCGCGATCGCAATGCCCGAGATCAGCCCTCCGCCGCCGATCGGGACGATGATCGTGGATATCTCGGGCAGGGTTTCGACTATCTCAAGCCCGATAGTTCCCTGCCCGGCGACGACGTTTGGATTGTCAAAGGCATGGACGTAGGTAAAGCCGCGTTCCTGCTGCAGCTCTTTGGAGTAAGCGACGGCTTCGTCGAACGTCGAGCCGTGCATAATGACGTGGGCACCGAGGTCCTTGGTCGCCATCACCTTCGTCAGCGGAGCATGCACCGGCAGCACGATCGTGGATCTCACGCCCAAAAGCTGCGCCGCATACGCCACGCCCTGCGCATGATTCCCCGCCGAAGCCGCGATCACTCCGCGGTCTTTCTCCTCGTTCGACAGCCGCGAGATAGTGTTATACGCCCCGCGGATCTTGAACGACCCGCTCTTCTGCATAGACTCGGCCTTGAGGAAGACGTTGGCACCGGTTTCTTTGCTCAAACGGCTGTCCGCGACGATAGGCGTCTTGTTAATAATGCCTTCTAACAATCGACGTGCGTCCTGAATATCGGATAGTTGAACTGTCATGGTGTAAATAGTAATTCGAGAATAGTTAATAGTAAATAGGTGAGTTGTATACTCCCTATTAATATCCGTCCGATCGCGGCTTGCCGCAATTGCACGGCGGCGACGGCTTGCCTCGCCGGAGCGTCGCCCCCGAACCTCTGGAGCCCGCGTGAGCGGGCGACAGCCCGACACCGCTTGGAGGCGCAGCCTCCCCGGATATTTTGGTGACGCGTATGGCGAGGCAAGCCATCGCCGCCTTGCGAGGCGGCAAGCCGCGAGGAAAGAATGAAT
The DNA here is from genome assembly GCA_016713675.1 of Acidobacteriota bacterium. Lineage (NCBI taxonomy): Bacteria > Pseudomonadati > Acidobacteriota > Acidobacteriota bacterium. The sequence goes on along the minus strand of JADJOS010000005.1, from coordinate 256,265 downwards.
TTATGATATATTGTCTCTGAACATTCTACTTGGAGGACATATGCCGGAACTATTTGGTGTTGGTGCAATTTTTCTGCTGATATTGGGTATTGCGTTGCTTGTCGTGGCGTGGAAAACGATCAAGATCGTGCCGCAATCGAGCGTACTGCTTATCGAGCGGCTCGGTCGGTTTCATCGTGTTGCGGCCAGCGGGCTCAACATTATCGTGCCGTTCTTCGAATCGCCGCGTGCAGTATACTGGTCCGGCACTCGTCCCGGCCTCACGTCGATCGATCTGCGCGAACAGTTCATCGACATGCCGCCGCAGCCCGTCATTACCCGCGACAACGTGACCATCAATGTCGATTCCGTCGTCTATTGGCAGATAACCGATCCGAGCAAGGCCGTCTATGAGGTTGCAGATCTCGTCGGTGCCCTCGTGCAGTTGACGATCACCGGCATGCGCAGCGTCATGGGCGAGATGGACCTCGACCACACCCTTTCAAACCGCGATCAGATCAACGGCAAACTCCGGCTCATCCTTGACGAAGCCACCGACAAATGGGGCGTTAAGGTTACTCGAGTCGATGTTAAGAACATCAACCCGCCCGAGGACGTTCGCATCACGATGGAGAAACAGATGACTGCTGAACGCAACCGCCGAGCACTCATCCTCCAAGCAGAGGGCGACAAACAGGCCGCCATCACCCGTGCCGAAGGCGAAAAGCAGGCCGCCGTCACACGCTCAGAAGGCAACAAGCAGAGCGCTATTCTCGATGCCGAAGGCGCCTCGCAGGCACGCCTCGTCAACGCGACCGCCGAGGCCCAAGCCATTGCTCAGATCGCCGCTGCCATCGGCGACCGTGGAAAGACCGCACAGTACCTGATCACGCAGCGATATGTCGATTCGATGCGTGATATGGCCCGGACCCAGAACTCGAAGGTCATCTTCATGCCGATGGAGACCAGCGGCGTTATGGCCAGCGTCGGTGCGTTCAAGGAGATCTTTGCCGCTTCAGGTGAGGTTCCCGAACTACCCAAAACCCCTCGCAGCCCGCGTGAACTGGAGAAATAGCATGAAGCGAATATTCATCGGACTTGGGGTCATCGTCGCTCTGGCCGCCGTCGCTATCGGCGGCGTGGCCTACAGATACGGCCTGATCCTAAATCCGTCGCCTACCACGCCTGTCAATGCTAAGTCAGTGTACGAATTCACCCTAAAGGACATCGACGGCAAGGACGTCAAACTCGACGCCTACAAGGGCAAGGTCGTGATGATCGTCAATACCGCAAGCAAGTGCGGCTACACGCCGCAGTATGAGGGTTTGCAGGCGTTGTATGATAAATATAAGGATAAGGGTTTCGTCGTGCTTGGCTTCCCCGCGAACAATTTTATGGGCCAGGAGCCGGGCACCGAAGAGGAGATCAAGGAATTTTGCACGCTTAAATACAAGGTGACGTTCCCGATGTTCGCCAAGATCTCGGTCAAAGGCGAAGACCAGCATCCGCTGTACAATTTCCTGACCAACAAGGCGACCAATCCTGAATTCGCCGGCGACATCTCGTGGAACTTCAACAAGTTCGTTATGGATCGGACAGGCAAAGTGGTGGCCCGTTTCGGTTCGAAAGAGATTCCGCAGGCAGAAACCGTCGTCGCTGCAGTTGAGAAGTATTTGGAAGCGAAGTAACTTGGCATTGGTTGGTATACTTATCCACGGAACGCGTCTCGGCGCCTCCGTGGATTTTCTATCGGTATTATGAAGTTCATCAAGATAATATTTGTTCTGCTAATCCTCGCGGTTATCGCCGTCTCCGGCTTCTCGTATTGGGTATATAGTTCCGTCAACGCATCTCGCGAACATTCAAAGGCCGCAGAGTATATCAAGATCGAGAAAGGCACATCGCCGAGGGATATTATTTCGCAGCTCGCAGACGCGGGCATCGTCGCCAGTCCTGCCGCAACGATGCTATATCTCCGAACGGTTGGTGACGCAAGCAAACTTCAGGCCGGCGAATACCAGTTCCCTTCGCCGATCAATACGCTTCAGGTACTTAAGATCCTCGAAAAAGGTGAAGACCGGACGATCAAGCTGACAATTCCTGAGGGCTTCACTCGATTTGACATCGCCAAACGTATCGCCGAGAAGTTCCCGCAAACGCCGCCAATCGACGACAAAGCCATACTGACAATGATGGACGACGTAACGCTCATCCGCGACATCTCGCCGACCGCCAAAAATCTCGAAGGCTATATGTACCCGACGACGTACAATCTCCCGCGTGACGCCAAGCCGAATGAGATCATCAAGCGTATGGTCGATGAGTTTCGCAAGTTCTGGAAACCGGAATGGACGCAGCAGGCCCAATCCATCGGCCGCACGCCGCACGAGATAGTGACGATCGCATCGCTGATCGAAACCGAGACCGGCGTCGAAAATGAGCGCCCGATCGTTGCTGGTATCATAAACAACCGCCTGGCCAAGAACATCCCGCTCGGCATCGACCAGACAAACGTTTACATCGCCAAAATGCTCGGCAAATGGGACGGCACGATCCACAAGAGCGACCTCGAGGTCGATTCGCCCTATAACACCCGCATCAAAACCGGCATCCCGCCCGGCCCGATCTCGTCGGTCACCGAAAGTTCCATCAGAGCCGCACTGAACCCATCGCCAAACGACTTTATATTTTACGTGAGGAATGTCGAGCTAAATGACGGCAGTCATTGGTTTTACGCATCAGCCGCTGATTTTGAGAAAGGCAAGGCGAAATATCAGGAGTGGCTCGAAAAAGAAAGGCAAGAGAAGCGATCTAACGACAACAACCAATGATAAAGCTCCTCGCCCTCGACCTCGATGGCACAACATTAAATTCATTGGGCCAGGTTCCCGACGCAAATCGCGAGGCTATTAGGGCGGCGGAGTACGCGGGTGTGTTGGTGACAATCGCGACGGGGCGGCGGTTTCGGGATGCTCAGCCGGTTGGGATCGATCTCGGGTTGAATGCTCCGCTGATCACGCACAATGGCGGACTTCTGAAGTTTGCTGGAGAGCGAAGAGACCGTCCACTGTTCCCTTTTGACGACTGAGACAAGCTTAGAGGTCGTCCGCGTTGGGAAAGCGTTTGGCGGCGACGCACTGGTCAGCACCGACCCGCACGGGCTTGGAACGCTGCTTTACGACCGCATTTCCGACGATAATATCCCGCTCAAAAAGTATTTGCGTTGGTCCGAGAGCCTTCACGGAGTCGAGATCGGTCGCAGCGGTGTTGCTCATGTTGAATTGCTCGAAGACATTCTCGCCGACCACGAGATCGTTCACATCTCATTCTCCGGCAACTGCGGTTCGATGCGTGAACTCGAATCGACGCTCAATGACGAGTTCCAGGGCAATGTAACGATCCTCGCCACGATCTACCCGACGCTCGATTTCACATTGCTCGACATTCTGCCGCCCGATGCTTCGAAAGGACACGGCGTTTCGCGGCTTGCCGAGCTTAGCGGCCTGACCGCCGAGAATGTAATGTGCATCGGCGATAATTTTAACGACCTCAAAATGCTCGAGTACGCCGGTACGGCGGTGGTCATGGGAAACGCCGACGCGAAGTTGCGCCAGATGCCGAATTTTTATACAACTTTAAGTAATGATGAGAGCGGCGTAGCCGCTGCTATCGAACGATTTATCTTTAATTAGGAGAATAATTAGTGGCAAACAGAACAGCAGTTTTAGAAACAAGCAAGGGTACGATCAAATTTGAGCTTTTAGAGGCAGACGCACCCAAAACGACCGAGAATTTCCGCCTTTTGGCGGGCAAGAACTATTACGATGGTGTTATCTTTCACCGTGTGATCCCCAATTTCATGATCCAGGGCGGCGATCCGCTTGGCGAAGGCTACGGCGGCGAATCGGCCTGGGGCGGTAAATTTGATGACGAGATCGACAAGGGATCACCGCTTTATGCAGGCATCTACGACAAAGGCACCGTCGCAATGGCAAATTCGGGTGCGAACACCAACGGTTCGCAGTTCTTCATCATGCACATCGACTATCCGCTGCCGCCGAGCTACACCAAATTTGGTAAGGTCATAGAGGGCCAGGACGTCGTCGACGCGATCGCTAACGTTCCACGCAACGCCAGCGACAAACCGCACGAACCGGTCGTGATGAATAAGGTCTATATAGAAGAAGCATAATGCGTGCTGTCGTCCAACGCGTCTCGCGTGCCAAGGTCACGGTCGATGACAAACTGATCGGCGAGATCGGCGTTGGTTTGCTCGTTCTGCTAGGCGTCACGCACGCGGACGACAACAAGGATGCGGAATATCTGGTCGATAAGATCATTAACCTGCGCGTCTTTGACGACACGGACGGCAAGATGAATCTGTCGCTCGCCGATATCGACGGCGAATTGCTTGTCGTATCGCAGTTCACACTGTATGGCGACACACGCCGCGGCCGGCGGCCTTCGTTTATCAAGGCTGTCGGCGGGGACGATGCACTTCGGTGGTACAAGCACTTTGTTGTTAAGGCCCGCGAAAACGTGAAACATGTCGCGACCGGCGAATTCGGAGCAATGATGGATGTCGAACTCGTCAACGACGGGCCCGTGACGATCCTTCTAGATAGTGAAAAGACGATCTAACCAATATGAACAAAGCAGTAGTTTTTCTGATCATTTTCTCAGCATTCGTGATCTCTTGCAGCGGCACAAAGAGTGCCAACGGTGCCAAATCCGCAAATTCTGAGGTCAAAAAAGGCGTAGCTCCGATCGCCGACGCCGAGATCGCCGTCATCGAGATGGAAACGCCCGCATACGGCACCATCAAAATGGAGCTTTATTCAAATATCGCACCGAAGATGGTCGCGAGGTTCAAGGAACTTGCAAAAGAAGGCGTATACGATGGCGTAACGTTCCACCGTATCAACGCGTCGGTCATTCAGGCAGGCGATCCCCTTTCGAAAGATGCCGATTCGAGCAACGACGGCACCGGCAAGTCGAATAAACCCAACGTCGAGGCTGAGTTTTCAGATATTCCCTTTGACACGGGCATACTCGGCGCCGCCCGCGGCCAGGACAACAACTCGGCGAATTCGCAATTTTTTATTACTCTCAAACGCGAAACAGGCTTCGATAACCGGTACACGATCTTCGGCAAGGTTATAGAAGGAATGGGAAATGTCCGCACGATATCCGGCGTAACTCCAAAGGAGGGGACACCGCCTGAACGCCCGGTCGAGCCCGTTCGCATCAAGACCATCAGGATCGTTCCCCGTGGTGAAGCTAAATGATATAATTCGACTTTACGCTCGCGTAGCTCAGATGGATAGAGTGCTTCCCTCCGAAGGAAGAGGTCGCAGGTTCGAATCCCGCCGCGAGTACCAGATCAAAAAAATGGCGTCCTCACAAGGACGCCATTTTTCTTTCCATGAAACGCTGCCTAGCGAACTTTCAGCGTCGGGTCGCCGATCAGTACCCACGACAGCCGAACGTCACTGCCGCCCGGTATTGTGGTCTTCGCGTCTTTAACAAGGTCGCCTAGCCGCGTAATGCTGCCAAGAGCCAATTGCTGATAGAAACGCTCTGCCATTACTAGCTGAATATCCGGCGTCGTCAACCCTGCAGAAGACCAGTTGGCGACAGATCCGCCGACAGAGGTCTTGAACATCACTTCCGACAGGCTGTCGTTGTACGGATTGATGAAATAGCCATTCAAACACGTGAGCATCGTATAGAGCGAATAGTTTGGGTTTGTCACCTGCGGAAAGCCGACGGCACCATTATAGTTATTCACTCCAAAAAATGCCGAATTGACCCAGTTGCCGGTGGTCCCGTGGCCGGAATAATTTACGATGTACCTGCCTATACCCGCGTTCAAGGCATTGACCAGATTTTGCTGAGCCATTGGGTCGAGCTGCATCTGATTCGGCGGAGGCAGCCCCATCCCGCGATTGACAAAGGTAATGGGCATTCCTGCGGGCAAATGATCTGCGACGGTATGGCTCATCCCTTCAAAATCGTAACCGTTTGGCACATCGAATGCGAAAACAGCTCCTCGATTCAGATCTGTCATTGTCGCTGTTTCGAACGTCTGAACTTTTGCCAGTGCATTGGTGATCTCGATCCCTGTTTTTGCAGGGATGCGGCCAATGGCTATTTCGGCAAGGCCGTCACCGTTAAAATCAGCGAGGGCCTCGTCACTGCCCGTTTCGATGTAGACGGTCGAGACCATTTTCACAGGAACCAGGTTCTGAGCTCCGCGGTTCGTATAGTTCTTCGGATCAAACGATCCGTCGCCCATGATCAATACATATTGCGGCGGCGTCTGCCAGTTAGTTTTCGCGTAATTGAGAAACGAATTTATCGGAGCAGCAGCGGAGGTGCCGTAGTTGAACTCATCAAAAACGTCGGCAATGTCAACGACCTCGACCGACATTCCTTGGGCACGCCGATAATTGGCCCAGGTCTCAGCCTGAGTCATAAAATCGCCATAACTGATAATGACTAGCGTCGCATTATGAGCCGGGGTCGCGAGTGATGAAGTATAGTTCGGAATGATCGAAGCGGCCTGAAAAGGTGCGGTGTCTTCGACAGCATAGAACACCCGTGATCGTGCCGCCGGCAGATTAAGGTCAAATGTCGGCCCAGTTTGGGTAAGGCTAAGATTTGTTACTTGTACCGGCTCGCCGTCCGCTGTTATGTCAAAAAGCCTAACATTAGCCGAAGTGAATCCACTGACGACCGACCGCCGATAGCCTGTCGTATAGAACAACGTCCTATTTTGGTCTGCAGTATAACGGCGTGCAAAATCGATATCGACCGTATCGAACATTACAAAATCGCCCGTCGTCGAAGTACTGACGGTAAGTGTGTTCGGGCCCTCGATCAAAAACGATGTCGGGACCAGAAAGTCTCCGGAAAACGGTGTCTGTGAGCTGCCCGGTACATTCCCAAGCACATTTCCGTTGATGCTTACAGCGACGTTATGTGCGGATGTCGAAAATCCCTGAAAGCTGACGTTCATCAGGGCCTTGGCCTGAGTTGTGTCGATGCCTGTTAGGTTGAACGGGATGTTCACCGGAAACCCCGGCGACAAGATGTCGCCCCAGAAGTTATCAGCTTCGCCGTTCAATATATCGTAAATGTAATTCTTCTTTTGGCTAAACCTAAACTTGCTGCGGTAGTTCTTCGCGATCACAGGACTGCTCACCGGTCGCGACACACGCGTGCCGATACGTTTGCCTGTCGTGGCTGCATTGAACAGAAAATAATAACGCGTGTCGCTCTCGATCGTCATGATCGACTTAGCGTAAAACTCAATATAATTCCCCGCAGGCTCAACAATGATGGCTTGTTCCACGCCGCCCGCAAATAGCTGCCACTTTGTCGGATCGCCGGCCGTATCAAAACCCGCGGCCATTAGTTCCGCTTTGGTAACGCGGTAAAAACCGTCCTTTTTGATCCCGATCTTTACACCAACCTGCGCCGCCAAAAAACGCTGATTGACCATGTCCCACGGCTGCCGCGATTTGGCGACCTCGTTCCTGAGTTCCTGGGGCAAGACCAATTCCGAACTTTCGATGCTTCCGCCGCTCGGCATTTCCACCCGAAGATCATCGGCAGTGCGGCCAGAAACATCCTCGATGCTTCTTACCGATTCGGTACCGAATCTCTGCGAAACAAAACGCGTCCCTTCATAACTGATCCCTTCAACCTCAAAGGTATCGCCGATCAGCCCCTCGGGAAAATAGAACCCGCGATCCGCCATCGCCCCTATTATCACTTGAGAGTTAAGCAGTTCACGACCGTAAGCCGTTGAACGATAGACTTCGAAGCCAAGAGCTCGTGAGTTTTGGCCGATCTGCCAAGTGATCCAGACGCCTTCGCCGTCAGTGTACGCAGCGGCACGTTCGAAGTTCATCGTCCTTTCGACATCCGCCGGTGCGGCAAGGCGTGCCTTTGATGTTCGCTGGGCGGCCGTATCCATTCCACCGCTAATCACCAGTAAAGAAGCGACGATGGCAATTAAAGTCTTTCGCATATTTCCTCTCAAGCGCCGTTGTTCAAGGATCCAACCGTGCGCGAAGTACTAGTCGGAGGGGAACAATTTAAATTTACATCTTTTTCGCGAATTCTCCAAGAAAATTCGGCGCACCGACATCCTGCTAAAGACGTTCAATTTGCTGCAAATTTCAGCTAATTTGGCCGGTTAGCTCGATTGGTTGATCAACTGCCGCAATACATATGGCAAAATGCCGCCGTTCTTGTAGTATTCGATCTCGATCGGAGTGTCTATCCTTAGTGTGAGCGTGACCTCGTTTGTCGTGCCGTCCGCCCGTGTTATGCGCAGCGTTGCGTCCTGCCGCGGCTTTATCGTGCCTGTTTCGAGCCCGACGAGGTCGAATGTTTCCGTGCCGTCCAGCCCGAGCTTTGCGGCCGAATCGCCATCCTTGAACTGCAGCGGCAGCACGCCCATACCGACCAGATTGGAACGGTGAATACGCTCGAACGACTCGACAACTACAGCCTTAACACCCATCAACGCCGTGCCTTTCGCCGCCCAGTCACGCGAACTTCCGGTTCCGTATTCCTTGCCGGCAAAGATCATCAGCGGCGTTTTCTCAATGCCGTACTGCATTGCCGCGTCGTAGATCGACATCTCTTGCTCCCCTCCTTGATTAGGAGGGGGCCGACGCTTCGTCGGACGGGTGGTAGAAGGATAGTACTTCGTGTAGCCGCCCTCGACCGGTGCGACCATTGTGTTCTTGATGCGAACATTGGCAAAAGTACCCCGAAGCATCACGCGGTCATTGCCGCGACGCGAGCCGTACGAGTTGAAATCCTCTGCCGCGACGCCCTTTTCCTGCAGATACAGTCCCGCGGGCGAATTCGCTTTGATAGCACCTGCCGGCGAGATGTGGTCGGTCGTCACCGAATCGCCAAAGATCGCGAGAGCCCTCGCATTGTGAATATCCGAGAAACTGCCCGTTTCCATCGAGAAATTCTCAAAGAACGGCGGTTCCTGGATGTACGTCGATTCGCGGTCCCACTCGTAGATCTGCCCGACGCTCGTCTCGATGCTGTTCCAAAGCGGATTTTCCTCGGCAAACTTCGTATAGAGCCGTTTGTAGGTCTCGGGGTCGAAGGCCACCTTGAGATAATCTTTGACTTCATCAAGCGAAGCCCAAATATCACGAAGATAAACGTCGTTGCCGTCGCGGTCCTGCCCGATCGGATCGAGAACAACGTCTTTGAGCACCGTTCCCGCGAGAGCATACGCCACGACAAGCGGCGGCGACATCAGGAAATTGGCCTTGATGTTCTGGTGAACACGAGCCTCGAAATTGCGGTTCCCGGACAGAACCGATGCCGCGATAATATCGTTTTCTACAACTTCTTCCTCTATCGACGGATCTAGCGGACCGGAATTGCCGATGCACGTCGTACAGCCGTAGCCGACGAGATCGAAACCAACTTCGTTCAAATACTGCTGCAATCCGGCCTTTTCGAGATATTCGGTGACGACACGCGAGCCCGGAGCGAGTGAGGTTTTAACGTACGCCGGAACCTTCATTCCGCGTTCCGCAGCCTTTTTCGCGACAATTCCCGCTGCGATCATCACTGACGGATTAGACGTATTCGTACACGACGTTATCGCTGCGATCAGCACGTCTCCGTTGCCGATATTGGTCGTAATGATCGGCGATTCGTCGTCCGATATATCGACACGGTCCGGCGTCGGACGGTTATTGACCATCTCGATCTCCGTTTCGGTGTTGGTGTTAGTTGCCGAGACAGTGTCGTAAGACGATTCCGGCATTGACTTGGAGCTTTGCTCACCGCCGCCCTCGATCTGATCTGCCGGGTGCGAGCCCATCGTCACGCTGAAACGCTTGCTCAGATCATCAGCGAGTTTGCCGTAACCGCCGTCAGCGGCCGGTTTTGTGAACAGCTCGATAAATCGATCGTCGAGGCTCGAAAGCTCGATGCGGTCCTGAGGCCGTTTCGGCCCGGCAACAGCGGGCGTGATCGTTTCGAGGTTCAGTTCGACGACCGTCGTATAATCTACCTCGCCGTCACGCGGGATCCCGAACATCTGCTGAGCCATGTAGTAATTGCGGATCGTGTCGATCTGTGCCTGATCGCGGCCCGTGTTCGCAAAATACTCCAGCGTATTCTCATCGACACCAAAAAATCCCATCGTCGCGCCGTATTCCGGAGCCATGTTTGCGATGGTCGCACGGTCGGTGGCGTTGAGGGCTGCGGCACCTTCGCCGTAAAACTCAACGAATTTACCAACAACATTCGCCTTTCGGAGCATTTCGGTAATTCGCAGCACCAGATCGGTGGCCGTCGCACCCTGCGGCAATTCGCCCGTCAAATGCACGCCGACAACATCCGGCGTCAGGAAATAGACCGGCTGACCGAGCATTCCGGCCTCCGCCTCGATACCGCCAACGCCCCAGCCGACAATGCCAAGTCCGTTGATCATCGTCGTATGCGAATCGGTACCGACCAGCGAATCGGGAAAATAGACGCCGTCGCGTTCGAAAACACCCTTCGCCAAATACTCAAGATTGACCTGGTGCACGATGCCGATTCCCGGAGGCACTACGCTAAATCCGTTGAACGCCTGAGTTCCCCACTTCAAAAAGCGGTAGCGCTGATCGTTGCGCTTGAACTCCATCTCCATATTCTGCTGATACGCCGTCTCGCTGCCCGCGTAATCGACCTGCACAGAGTGATCGATCACCAGATCGACCGGCACGAGCGGCTCGATAACACCAACATTCTTGCCCATCCGCTCAACCGCCGAACGCATCGCCGCAAGGTCCACTAGCAGCGGAACACCGGTAAAATCCTGCAAGATAACGCGTGCCACGACAAACGGTATCTCTTCCGAGCGTTCCTCACTCGCCTGCCACGCCGCAAGCGCCCGAACGTTCGCCTCGCTAACCTTTTTGCCGCCGTCAAAATTACGCAAAACGGACTCAAGTACTATCCGTATAGATATCGGAAGCCGCGAGATGTTCCCAACGCCCGCTTTCTCAAGCTGCGGAAGCGAATAATAAGTCCCCGTAGTCCCGTCGCCGGTTGCAAAATGTTGTCGTGTTTCAAATAGATCGTGTGCCATAGGTGTGTCGGATGAGCATCATCCAAACTAACAGTTTAAAAACCTTACGTCACAAGGTCAAGGTTGGGCGTCCATTGCTCCACTAACGGAAGCGGATGGGCCCTTGGCGGGCGTGGCCACTTCGTTGGTGCGGCAATGGGACGTTGGAGATGGCGCTTTTGTATGGGAATGTTGGGAAGCGATGGGTCTCTGCTGTTATTGAATCGCAGCGGCGGCCGGGGACAGTTCTTTACACCCGTTTTACGATTGTCGCTGGGGGTCTTTTTTATTGTCGCTGACCCCGTTTTTTACTGTTGCAAGCCTCCTAAAACACTGTCGCTGACCCCCTTAAAAACTGTCGCAGAACGCACTTTTACGGCATTTTCATCGATTTTGTTGATAAAATTGTGGTACGTACCACAATTTGAACGCGGGGGTGAAAAATACACGTTTGGTCTTCCCCCGCAAATTGTTTTATAATCCTCATTCGCCCTTTTGGCGCCTTCGTCTATCGGTTAGGACGCGAGGTTCTCAACCTCGAAAGAGGGGTTCAACTCCCCTAGGCGCTACCAAATTCTAATTCTGAATATCGTCTGTCTTAAATTCGTCATTCGATATTCTTCATTCATTATTTCCAACATGATCGTCACGACCGGCTTCGACATTCAGGGCAAACAGATCGCCGAGTATCTTGGTGTTGTTCGCGGGATCGTGGTCAGGGCTACGGGACTCGGCCGCGGGATAATCGGCGGGTTTAAGGCACTTGGGGGCGGTAATATCGAGGAATGGTCGGTCGTTTGCGAACAGGCCCGGATGGAAGCATTCAACCGCCTCGTCCAACATGCCCACGAGATCGGGGCCGATGCGATAATCGGAATGCGTTATGACGCTACCGAATTCATGCAGGGAGCGACCGAGGTCCTTGCCTACGGCACCGCTGTAAAGCTGCGTTAGCTAGAACATCGGCGAACGGCCATGTTTTCCTATCCTCAGATCTGAGATCCAGCGAAACAACGGGTTTCTCATCCGCCTCGGATCGACAAACTCCGTCAAACCGACGGTCTTTCGAGTTTTGCCGTCTTTCAGATCGAGTTTGACCTCGCTAAGCATCTTTACATCAGAAAAGCCCGATCGAACCGTACTGACGGGCCTTACGGCCAATTTGAAGAAGCCTTCCGATTCAAGATCGATCTTTCGTGGAACATTCAATCCCCAGTGGTCTCTTCGATGCTCGCTCGCCTCGCATGCAGCAGAATATTCACTTATCCGCCCGTCGCGAATGATAAAGACAGTACCCGAAGCCTTGCGGTCCTGAACGCCGCCGAGCCGGTCAAAAACCACGGTAGAATCGACAAAATGAGCGCGTCCCCACATTCGGGACTGGAGGTCGCGATAATGGACATTCTCGCTTGAAACATGGTCGTGATAGCCGCTGCCGCGGAACTGAAACAGCTTTCGCACCTTGCCTCGGCGTCCGATCAGCATTATCTTGCCGCTGACATCCGAACGCGGAACGGCAATGTTCCATATCGCAGAATATGGTTCGTCGTTTCGCGGCTTCAGGTCGGCTTCTATCGTGATCCATTCCATTTCGGCCCTGATACGGCGGCCGCGAACCGTGGCAATATCAACAGTTACCATATAGCCGGTCCCGTATTCAGTTCGTTCGACCCGAAAGCCGGAGCGGTCAAGTACGAGACTTGGCTTGTCTCTGGCGGCGTCGAAATAAGCGGGCGAGAATTCGTTTACCGCATTCAGCACCGGCTTGCCGTCAATGGAATAGACGAAGGAAACTGCCGGAAACCGCCTTTCGGTCAGCACATGTCCGCCATTCGAATTGCCCCCGCTCGATGCCAAATGAAAACGCGGCGACAGCACGTAATTGTCGTAGAAGGAAATGACCAATGCTTCGCTACCGTCGTCGGACACGGCATCAAAATGCCAGTTTTCGAACGCGTTTGGGCCTCCGAGGTCGTGCCACGCGTCATCGGCTAGACTTGAGCAAAATGAAACTTTCGTCGCCGGCTTGTTTACCTGCTCTTCGGACATTGGTTTATGAATGGAGTAGCACTGAAAGAATCTCAGAATTCGAAAATTATGGCAAACTAAATAGGGTGTTTTGAATCTCTTATCGTTGGGAATACTTTCCCTGAAAGTCAGTCTGTGAGGTGCACAATGAAAAAGATCTCAACCGTTCTACTGTTAACATTCCTTGCCGGCATTACCCTATTTGCCACCGGCTGTCCCGAGCGAACGAGCATCGCCGATATCGAGGCGAATCCCTCAAAATATCAGAACAAAGAAGTCGCGATCGCCGGTACTGTTCGTGACAGCTACGGTTTTTCGATCCCGGGGACCAATATCGGCGGCGGTGCTTATAAGATCGACGACGGGACCGGCTCAATGTGGGTATTGACCGACGCCGGAGTTCCGTCAAAGGGCACCGAGATCGGCGTAAAGGGCAAGATCGGCACCGGCATCAATTACAAAGGGCGCAATTACGGACTCGGAATGTGGGAACAGGACCGCCGGCTTCGCAAGAAGTAGAGCATCTTAACGGGCATTGGTGATAAACTCACTTGGGCGGCGAAGCCAGCCGCCCCGAGTTTATGGATCCGATGCTTTCATCATTTGACCTTGCTTTTCGCAGACTGGACACGCTTTCGCGCGAACTGCTGTCGCATACCGCTCAAGATCAACTATTTGAAAAGCCCCGCAGCATTGCCAATTCGCTTGCCGCATTTTCAATAGGTGAATATATCCTTCGATCATCCGCAATGGTCGAAAAGACGTTCGGCGGTATCACGACCCGCCTTTGGGATGATCCCTTCGAATGGACGCTGCCGGAAAAGCTGGCTGACCTTGCGAGCATCCTGCAATACCTCGATGAAGTCGAGACCACGAGAGTCAAGGGTTTCACATTTTTCGCCTCTGACGCTGACCTCAACCGCCAAATGCCGGCTCCCGAAAAGCTGCGTTCCGTGTTCGAGATCTTACTCGAAACGCTTGCAAAAGCGGAACATTATCAGGGCCGGGCGTTCGCCGTATTCCAAATGCTGTCTGACGAAAAGCTGCCGAGGCGATAATTGCCTTGCTACGCGAACCTTTTCGTGTAAAAATTCGTTAGGATTTCAGTCTTAGGTAATTTCCAAATACGGAGTCGACAAATGCATTGCCCCGGTTGCGGTCAACAACAGGTTTCGAATGAAACAAAATTCTGCTCACGCTGCGGTTTGCCGTTGGGCCTCGTATCAGATGTATTGGCACACGGTGGTTATCTGCCGCAGCTTGCCGAGTTGAATCAAAAAAAGAAATCTATCTGGACACGAAAGAACGGCTTGGCATTCAGTCTTATCTGGTTCTTGTTCTTTCTCTTTATAATGACGCCGATGTGGGGCATTTTGAATGTCGATCGGATGGCCGGTGCATCCGCGATCCTGGCGATCTTTGGCGGATTGATAATGATGGTGTCGTCGCTCATTTTTCTAAAAAGCGACAAGGTCGTCTATCCGATGCAGCAGCAGCAAATGTATCCGCCGCCGCAGCCAAGCTATGTAATGCCGCAGCAGCCCGCCTACAACGCATTGCCGCCGCAGCAATCGGTGCCCGTTTCCGCTTATCAAACACCGCAGGCCGGAAGCTGGCGTGATACCAACGATCTGCAGCCGACCATGTCCGAAAGTGCTACCAAGCTACTCGAGAAAGACGAGTTCAAGAAATAATCAATTATGTTTTGCCCGAACTGCGGCCAGGAAAGGATCTCGACCGAAACGAGCTTTTGCTCGCGTTGCGGTTTTCTCTTGACGGGCACCGCCGAATTGATCCAGACCGGCGGCATCAATCCTCAAGTCAATACCAATGCCGTTAAGGGCACAACCCCGCGGAAGAGAGGGCTTAAGCAAGGGTTGTTCATATTTTTGCTGACGTTTTTGGTGGTGCCGATCGTCTCGATCTTCACAATTGCGATCAATGCCGAGCCGTTTGCGGTGGCGATCTGTGCGATCACGCTGTTTGTCGGCGGATTGCTGCGGATGGCATACGCTTTGATGTTCGAATCAAATGATGTCGAGGTCGGTTCCGTCGGCAGCGATATCAACCAGCTGATCACCCGCCAGCGAACCGCCGCCGCTTTGCCGCCTCAGCACAGCATACCTGTCCAGCCTTACATGAATCCCGTCGCCGGCAACTGGCGCGATACAAATGATCTCCAGCCCGCCAGTGTCACTGACGGCACGACAAAATTGCTCGAAAAGGACGAGATCAACTAATATCCGACCGCTTTCCCGTCGCTCCGCGAATCTATCGCTCCCAATCGTATACCATTATCATCGATCATGATCGCTGTTGCGGACGCAATGTAGCCTGGTTTTTCGGGAAATTTGTGTCCGTAGCTGCTGAGGATCGCCAGTGTATCGGGCGAGATGCCGAATTCGTAGAGCATTTCGTCGGGTAGCCATTGGTGATGGATTCGCGGGGCATCGATGGCGGCTTGGATGTCCATTCCGTGGTCGATCACGTTGATGACCGACTGCATAACGGCCGAGATGATACGAGGGCCGCCTCTCGCACCGAGAGCGAACCACGTCGTGCCGTCTTTCCTCAACACAATTGTCGGCGTCATTGACGACAGCGGCCGTTTGCCGCCTTCGACCTTGTTTCGTTCGCCTTGAACAAGGCCGAACATGTTCGGTTTGCCCGGCCGTGAGGCAAAATCGTCCATTTCATCGTTCAGTAGAACGCCGGTTCCCTTCGCCGTAACTCGTGAGCCGTAGAGATCGTTGATAGTGTATGTGTTGCTGACGACAGTCCCGTCCGGGCCGACGACCGTGTAATGCGTCGTCTCCATTGGCTCGACGGCCGGGACCTCGCCAGGGCGAACATTTAGGCTTTTCGAGGCTTTATTGAGCTCTATGACGGACCGGCGACCAGCCGCGTATTTCTTATCTATCAGTTTTTCGACCGGGACCGTCGCAAAGTCCGGATCTGCGAGGAATTCAGATCGGTCCGAAAACGCTCTCCGCGAGGCTTCGGCCAATAGATGTATCTTCGCGGCCGATCCGAAAGGCATCGCACTGACCTCGTAACCTTCTAGGATGTTCAAAACGTTCAGCATTACCGCTCCGCCGGAGCTTGGCGGCGGCATTGAGATTATCGGATGGCCACGGTAGGTTCCGCGGAGCGGCACGCGTTCTTTGGCCTTATAATTCGCGAGGTCCTCCATCGAAATAAGGCCGCCGTTGGCTTTCATATCGGCGGCGATTAGCTGTGCGGTCTTTCCGGTATAGAATTCGCGGGCTCCGACGGTCGCGACGCGTCCGAGAGTTGCTGCGAGATCGGGCTGCTTGAAAGTGTCGCCCTCGACAAAATACTTTCCGCCGTTCAAAAAGATGCGTTTGCTCTCAGGATATGCCGCGAGCGTACTCTCGTACGTTCTAAAAAGCTCGGCGAGGCGGTGACTTAGGATGTAGCCGTTCTGTGCGAGCAGGCGTGCGGGTTCGACGAGGTCACGCCACTTTACTTTCTTGCTTCCGTACTTGTTAAATGCCAACTCAAAGCCCGCGAGCGTGCCCGGAACGCCCGACGCGCGATATCCTACGTCCGACGAGCCTTCGCCGTCTATCAGATTGCCTTCTTTATCGACGAACATATCGCGTGTTGCGGCTTTCGGGGCCATTTCGCGGTAGTCGATGGCGTGAAACTCGCCTTTCGCGTCGCGGATAAGCATAAATCCGCCGCCGCCGATGTTCCCTGCCTCGGGATAAACGACCGCGAGAGCCAAACCGACCGCGATCGCCGCGTCCACAGCGTTCCCGCCCTTCTTCATGATCGAAACGCCGATCGCTGAAGCCAATTCGTGCTGCGAAGCGACCATAGCATGCTTCCCGCGAACCGGTGCCGGAGCCGCAAAAACGGCAGGTACCGACGAAAACAGCAGTCCCGCAAGCAAAATAGCCAGGAATGAACGACGCAGAAGGAATGATTTCATACAGGAACTCTAACAAATAGCGGATTTAATGACAATTTGGCGCAAAAGCAACCCTTTATTGCCCAAAATCGAAGGTTCGCGAGCGATGCGAACGGGTTCGGGAGCCGAGCGAACCTGTGCGGAACGCTTCGGCACCTGTGCTTTGTCGCCCGGCACCTGTTCGGAAGCTCAGCGAAGCTGTTCGGAGGCGTAGCGAACCTGTTCGGAAGCTCAGCGAACCTGTTCGGAAGCGTAGCGAACCTCTTCGGAAGCTCAGCGAACCGCGTCTGTTTTGCTCAGCGAACCTGTTCGGAAGCTCAGCGAACCTGTTCGGAAGCGTAGCGAACCCGTTCGGAAGGGCAGCAAACCTGTTCGGAAGCCGAGCGTACTTGTTCGCGAACTGCGCGAATCGTTGCGGAACGCCTGATTTTACGTTATTTGGGCTTGGTTCCTATCATTTGCCACTAGCTTTAGCTAGTGGAGAGCATCTTAATGTCCCCGGCTTAAGCCGAAACTGTTTGGGCTAAAGCCCGAACCTTATTTCATACCGATCCACTAGCTAAAACTAGTGGCAACTCATACGATCCCAAACGCCTAAACACGTCACGAAGTGACAACGTTCCCAAAAGTTATTAGAATCAAGCTTCGCAGGCATTAACCGACCACATGATAGAAGGCGATAGTAAACGCAATGAACCTCGAACGCTTTTCACCGAAAAAGTTAGCGCAGAAACTGCGCAAGGTTCCCTCGCGCGCGTCTAAATACTTATCCGAATACCGTTTCTACGCATATCTCGCCGTCCTCGGGCCCGGGATCATCGCTGCCAACGCCGGTAACGACGCGAGCGGCATTGCGACGTATTCGTCCGTCGGTGCGGGGTACGGTTACACACTGCTGTGGGCGTTCATTCCGATGGTCATTTCGCTGATAATCGTACAGGAAATGTGCGTGCGAATGGGCGTCGTCACCGGCCAGGGCCTCGCCGATCTCATCCGCGAACAATTTGGCGTCCGCTGGACAGCGTTCATCATGCTCGCACTTCTGATCGCGAACACTGGCGTGATCATCTCGGAATTCGTAGGCATTGCACAGGCCTCGGAACTATTCGGCGTATCGCGATACATAACAATACCGCTCTCCGCAGGGTTTATCTGGTGGCTCGTGTTTAAAGGTTCTGCAAAACGAGTGGAACGAGTATTCCTCACGATGTCACTCGTGTTTATTTGCTACATCTTCTCGGCCTTCCTCAGCCGTCCTGACTGGGCGTTGGTCGGCGAGAGCTTCTTCAAACCAAATCTGAGCCACGACGCAGGTTATCTGTTCATGGTCCTTGCCCTGATCGGAACGACGATAACGCCGTTCATGCAGGTTTACGTCCAATCTTCGGTCGTCGAAAAGCGTATGGACGAAGAAGACCTGCCCGTCGTCCGCGCCGATGTGATAGTCGGAACGCTGTTTGCCGTCGCGATCGCGGCATTTATCGTCATCTCTGCCGCCGCCGTGCTGCATAACAACGGAATAACTACGATAGACTCCGCAGCAACGGCCGCCGCAGCGTTTGAACCGATCGCCGGAACCTATGCAAAGTACTTGTTTGCCGTCGGCCTATTCGGCGCAGCGATGCTCGCCATGGGCGTGCTGCCGCTCGCGACCGCATATTCCGTCAGCGAAGCACTGGGATTCGAAAAAGGCATCTCGAGCACATTCCGTGAGGCTCCGATCTTTCTGAGCATATTTAGCGGATTGATAATTATCGGCGCGGTCGTTTCGCTCATACCGGGCATCCCTCAGATAAAGCTGCTCCTCTTCACTCAGGCAATAAACGGCCTGCTGCTGCCGATAATACTCGTCGCAATAGTCTCGCTCGCAAGCAATAAAGAGATCATGGGCCACCGCGCTAACGGACGCATCCACAACCTCTTCGCTTACCTGATCACTGCAACCGTCTCAGCGTTGTCTCTCCTGTTGATTGGAAAAACAATTGTTGATATGTTTTAGCCTACTCTATGGCTTCAACCGAACTGTATAAAAAGGCACTCTCGCTCGTGATCTTTGTTGCCTTGCTTGGCGCGGTCCTTGGATTCATCGCAACATTTGGTGACGATATCCGCACGGCATTCGTCGCCCGCTTCGCTCAAGGCGACTCGGCAGCGATGCCTGCCGGCGCTTTCGACACCGTATTAAAGATACTGCGGATCATACTGTGGATGGCGATCATAATAGCGATCGTTCGGTTCGTTGCGTTTATGCTGTTGCGTGCAGCAGCCCGCAGATCTGCTCAAGCGGAGGTCTCGTCGCTGCTCAAGACGGTCTTCTCGATCATCGTCTACATCATTGCTTTCTTTGTCATATTCCAAACACAGTTTCCCGATGTTCCGCTGACCGGCATTTTCACAGGATCTACGATCTTGGGTATTGTGGTCGGTCTAGCACTCCAGGATACGCTCGGCAATCTTTTCGCCGGGATTGCTTTGCAGGCTGATCAGTCTTTTCAGGTCGGCGATGTGGTCACACTTTCAACCCGGGGTATGGGCGTCATCGAGGGCGTGTCTTGGCGGGGCGTACGGATTAGGACATTTCAGAACAAGCTGTTGGTGATCAGCAACGCTGTTCTTGGTAAAGAAGTGATCGAAGTTGCTCCGAAGGACAACCTTAATGCAAGACTTGTCTTTTTTAATACCGTCTACTCCGCATCACCGGCACACACAGCATCCATCGTACGCGAGGCAATGCGCCACAGCGACAATGTTTCGCAAAAAATGCGGCCAATTGTCCGCATTCGCAATCTCGGCGACAACGGCATCGATTGGGAAGTTAAATACTGGCTTGACGATTACACACGACTGAATGACACTGACGCACTCGTGCGTGAGCGGATATGGTATGCATTCCAGCGTGAGAAGATCCATTTTGCATACCCGACCCGGACCGTTCACGTAGAGGAACAGCCGCCCGAGATCGACCTTGAAGCGGTCAAGCACGAATTCGGCGACCGCCTGAAGACGCGTGCCGATCTTCGATCCATTGTCCGAAGAGGAGTTAGACCGCCTGGCCAAAGCATCGAAATCCCGCATCTTTGCTCCCGGCGAGGCAATTGTCCGGCTCGGAGGCGAGGGCAATTCTATGTTCGTAATTGCCCGTGGAAAGGTGAATGTCCAGATAGTTGAGAATGGGCGTCCTAAAACAGTGAACGAATTGTCCGAAAATGAGTTTTTTGGTGAGATGAGTCTTTTGACCGGCCAACCGCGTACCGCAAGTGTGATCGCCACAGTCGAGACCGAGGTTCTGCAGATCCGCAAGAATGCTCTGAAGCCGATCCTAGAGGGCAATCCACTGCTTGTTCATGCAATTACTGAACATATTCATGAACGACAGGCAATGCTGGCAAAACTCGATAATGAAAAGCATGAAGATGTGAATGAGAGAAAAATGAGTGTTATGCGTTCGATACGCAAGTTCTTTGGTTTGCGTTCAAACTGATACGGTCAGTGCACCTTTTTGTCATAAATGTCGTGAAGGACCTCTGTGATAGGCTTTCTGTGTGGAACCGTCTTTGAATCTTCCGCGGTCCCGCCCGCTCTCCGCATCACCGATGACGTCGAGCCTTCCGGCAAAGTAGCGTTTGGAACCTGCCCTTCATCAAACACGACACTGTCGCTGCTGAATTCGCGATCCGAACCGTCGTCCAGCTCAGAACGGGACATATTATTTTCGTATTCCCTGCTGGCGTTCAGCATCGCTAACCCTCGGTTTGTACGTATTCTCTCAAGCGACCGTACCGCGGCTGACGTTAATGGCGACTCAGCCGGTTCGCGTTCGATCCGTCTGAGCAACCGCACATAGTCTCTAACTTCGGGAGTTGGAAATACGACCGCAGATTCATCAGCCGAAGTTTCCTCAAAAACGTGTCGAAGGTGTTTTACCGCTGACGAATGGTCGCCGGACTTTGCATACAATGCACCAATGGCAAAATGCAGAAGCGTGGGTGCTGTATGCATGGCGGCAACAAGCTTCTCGCCGAGCGATATCGCCTCCTTGATCTCAAACCCGTACCAGCGCCGATTATCGTCACGCAATATCTCATTGGCAGTAAGATAGAACTCAAATATCTTTCGGGTGTCACTTCGAACTGTCGACGAGAAAAGCTTGATCACAAGAAACGCAGAAGCCCCGAGGAGCGCAATTCCGAAGACGGGAAAACCGATAAAATACAAAAGCACAGATACCACTCCAAATGTTAGAGCGTACTGTGCCTTTTCCGATACTGTCGTGTCGGTACGTTTTATTAATGCGTCACCCAATTGCAATTCAATAACGAGATGCGACCGGCCGTTGAGGGAGCCGAGTAGCGACCGCTATTCCTTATCCGTTTTCTTCGCCTTTGATGAGGTCGACCCCGGTTTTGCCGCAGCTCTAGATCGAGGCGGCTTGCTCGCAGCTTCGGGCTTTACGTGTTCTGCAGGTCGTGTCGCTTTCTTAGCCTCTTCCTCTATCTTTCGGCCAAAACCGGCCATTACGTCACCGATCTTACTAAAGACCTCCATCGGCGACTCCATCACATAATTGATCGTCTCGCCGATCGTCACAGCTTCCATTTTGAAAAGCTTCGAGATCTTTTCTTCGAGCGGCAACGCCTCAAATTCGGCTTGGAATTTATCCTTAACTGGCTTTTTCGCTGCTTCGGTCTTTGCTTCTTGCGTCATAATGATGATCTCTCCCGGGCGTTCAACCTTCGTCTCACATACTAAACGTTCATTTGTCCTACGCCCGTTAGATGCAAAATGTTCCGTTTCCGTCGCCGTAAGTTCTGACAAAAGACCGATCCCCGCCGCAACCGCGACCCTGCAATTGTGGATTCCCTTCGTCCGGTCACAAGGATCGAACTTCGCGACGCCGAGCCGCTTCATCGCATCGATCAAATAGGTTCCGGCCGGCACAACGCCCTCGACACCCTCGCGTTCAAATTTTATATCCGTCTCAGTCATTCACGATCCAACTAATTTCCTACTCCTGATCTAACCTTAACACGCGGCTGCGCTCCGGAAGGTGCGGTCGGCAGATCATTTCGCATCTTCTGGCAATCCGAGCAGATTCCCCACATTCGCAGACTGTGATGCGTAGGCTTGAACCCAAAGCTTTCGGCCGCTTTATCTTGCATCGATTCTATCTCGGCAGAGAAGAATTCTATGACCTTGCCGCATTCCGTACAGATCATATGGTCATGATGATCATGGTTGTAATGATGTTCGTAATAGGTTTTGTTATCGCCGAATCGAACTTCTCGGGCCAAACCGGCCTCTGTCAATACCTTCAAGGTGCGGTAGATCGTGGTGTGCCCGACCGACGGATCCTTTTTCCGAACGAGCCAATGAAGATCTTCGATGGTCAAATGCTCCTCGGTCTGGAGAAATATCTCCATGATCAGGTCACGCTGAGCCGTCCGCCGGAGACCCATCCGCTGAATATGATCGAGAAATATCGCCTTTTCCTGAGCAAATTTTTCCTTCCGCTTCGGCATAATGTCACTGACGAAGTACTATTTTATCACCGCAGTTTGCTTTTCGCCATTAGTATTAATTTCTCCACATTCGAGATCTTATCCGCGTCGACTCCGCTCCGGCTGGCGATTTCAAGAGAACGACGTGCGAGGTCCAAATAGATCTCCAGTTCTTCGTCGGACAGCACTCCCTCAAATGCCGCCAGCTGCCGGCTTAGACCATCGGCATCAGCTCGTGCAAACGTTCCTGTGATTGCAGCATCGGTTCCCAGAACATCAATATTATCGATCGTGCTTCTTATCAGTGGAGCAAGTATCTTTGAAGATAATTCTGGGGTTACGCCCGAACGTTCCATCATCGAATGCGACATGTCTATCAGCGCCGTGACGTGGCCGCAGGCGGTAACCGCAGATGCGTGGTAAAGGGCCTTGTTTGCCGCCTTGATCTCAAACGGATCACCGCCGAGGAATTGAACGACAGCCTTCGCTGAAATGACCGCCTCTCGATCGCCTTCTACACAGAAAAAAGCTCCGGAAAAACGTTTCGCACCGAGTTCAGCCGAACTTATAGATACCAGCGGATGAATGGACCCAATCGAACAGCCCGCGTCCGCCAGCACCGACAATTCGCTTGACGACAAGGCACCGCTAGTGTGCAGCACGATCGGCTTGTTACATATGTTTCGCGCCAATTCCGCGGCGACTTTGAAGATCTCGCTATCGGGCGTCGCAACGATGACAATTTCGGACGAAACTCCTTCGATTGGCTCACCTCGGCGGATCAACGATACGACCTTATATTCGGAATCTCGAAACGCGATCTCGAGTGCACCGCCGACTCGTCCTACGCCTATGATTGTTACGCTTGGCATACGACACGAATATAGAACAATTTGATTGCTGTTGGAAATTGGAGCCGTTTCAAATCAATCGTTACGCGACGCTTTCCAGCAGAGATTCGATCTCATCGACTGTTGCATCCCATTCGGGTGAACGGCTATCGGTCTTTATGCGGTTAGTTGGATCCACGCCGGTGATTCTTTCAGTGAACTTCTCGCCAAACGCAAGCTTGATCAGTTTCAGGTCTCCGTTTGTCAATCGAGGTATCGGTTCGTCCGATCGCAGCACCGAGCTCAAATGTTTGGCACCTTCGACAAGTTCGGCATCATTCATATCGATGCCGCCTGAGATCGTTTCGAAGATCAGTTCCTTTCGGGACCTCAAAACTGTTCTAAAATCCCTGACTCCGGCGTTTATTTCAGACCAGAGCTTATCTGAGAGAGATTTCGTCATCTCGGGTTCGAACAAAGAAAATGAGCATCCGCAAAACGGATGATGATCGAGCATCTCGCCTACGTTATATTCACACTCCTTTCGCTGCAATTCGCCGACGATCCTTTTTGCGTTCAATGTAAATTTGAGATCAAAACCGGGCAAGGTGCTGACGCTATTGAATTCCTGCCAAATATCCGTAGCCATGATCTCCGACAATTTCTCGCGTTCGTTACGATCTGACATTGATGAGTCGTGCCGCTCTGTAAAAAGTTCAGCATACGAACGCCGGAATCGATTCCAGAGCACCGTCAGGTTTTCACTAGTGGTTGTTTTACTGTCAAAGAAATTTGCCTCGATCGCCTGCTGAAGCTTGAGTCTTAGTTGGTCGACAGCAGCATCGCCCGTATATTCGCAGAGTGATAGATATGCCGAAGCCTCACTCCGAGCCGCAGCACCCGCGAGAAATTCATCCACGGTCATCAGATCGTCCTTTCGCCGGTCAAATTCAGTTTCCGAATCCGAGAACACATCAGCGATCTGTTCTAAACAGCTTTCTAGCGACTTTCCGTTGACCAATACGGAATTGATCGAATCAGCAACGACGCTGAATGACCGCAGCGATATTGTTGCAAGCCGCCAGATCTTGGCGTTAAAACGGTCGTCACTGATCTCGTCGAAACGTTTCGAGATGTTCTTCTTGTCCCAACCGGCTACCCACTCCTGGAGATCGGCGAGTATTGCCAACCGATCCTCGCTCTGCTCGAACGACCGGATCTTTTTATGTCCGGCGATCTTTGATGCCCACCAGATCAGACGTGCATTCGGATAGGTAGCAACGCTTGGCCGCGCGACAGCGACCACATCATCCCAAATGATCTTGAGGTCCATCGAGCGACGGTTGATCCGATCTCCGGATGCCGTTACAAACTCGATCATCCGGGCTCCCGCCATCGCTGCCAGGACCAGGTACACAGCCTCACGAACGAGGCCGTATGGAGCCTCGCCCAATTTTACAAAGACCGACTCGAGCGGAATCGATTCGGCGTTGTCACTGAGCGTAGAAAGTATATTATGAACAAGCCGTAACTCCCCCAACTGGTCAATACTCACCGGAGAATAGATCTCGCCCAGCTTTTCAGCCAACCCAAGCGGCTGCGCATAAGTTGCGGCTTGCCATTGGACCTCGTCCAACGTGGGCCGAGCTCCGCTGAAAAAATCGGATACGAGCGACGACACCTCTTTCATCCGAATTACCTGTGAAAAATACGGATGTGACGGAAACCGGCCTTCGAAAACCGCCTCGAGCATCGAAGTCGCTACCTGCGACAGACTTTGAGCCTCACGCGCCTCATTTGTGAAGTTGTATTCGAACCCGTCGATCGCAAGAACACCATCGACTAGAAAAATTCGTTGAAAGATCTTTTCCGCCGCAACGCTGTGCGTCTGAACTGCCGCAGCGATATGGTCTTTGAATTCAGAACGTATTGTTGCATCAGATTGAAGAACCGAAAGCCGCTTTAGAGTATCTTTTTCGTCATCGCGTAATTCGGCCGGTTTCCAAACAATGCTGGTGTCATCACCCGTTGAAGCAACTAGTGTTTCCTTTCCGGGACAGATCCTTGCTTGCCAATCATATCCCTCAGGCAGCCGCGAAACATTTGCATCCATCTCGGCATTTAGATCCCAATAGATACGCCCCTTTCTGCTGCCGCCCCGCCAAATAACGGCACTTTCAGTCACGTCTACCGATGTTTCATTGCCAACCGCAGAGAAACTGCAATCAGCAAAGCGGTCGCACATCACTTTTTTCAGAGCGTCGGCGATGTCTTGTTCAGAAACACCTCCGATTGCCTCTTCCATTGCGATCTTAAGATCGTCCTTGTCAAACAATCTCAAGGCAAATCGCGTCTCGCCGGAATTGTCGGTCGTCACCTGAACATGTGACGCCGCCGAATCAGCGAATGCCGTGAGCATGGCCTGGACTTCGTGAACGGCAGACTGT
The DNA here is from genome assembly GCA_016713675.1 of Acidobacteriota bacterium. Taxonomy (NCBI): domain Bacteria; kingdom Pseudomonadati; phylum Acidobacteriota; species Acidobacteriota bacterium. The sequence continues at coordinate 230,436 of JADJOS010000005.1, read as the reverse complement.
GGGCTATGTTCATCAAAGATCAGCATCGAAGCGCCGATCTCTTCGGCAGTAGCACCGTCATCGTTGAGCGAAAAAAGGAACAAGCCTTTCAGTATGAGTTTTGCCTGAAGCCGTTTCATCACCGGCGTTTTCGCGACTACAGCATCGTTCAATTTGTCAAAAGTGACGAAGGCGTCTCTTAGCGCGTCGATCTGCCGCAACCCCTTTTCAACACTGTCAAAAACCTCGTCAGGAGCGATCAGAGAATTCGCCGGACGACCCATGATACGGGCCCCTGCTTCGGACGCGAATCCGAGCAAAGCAAATTCGTGTAGATAAAGCCTAACGAACGGGGCGATCTCCATGATCGCCGGATGCAGCGGATAAAGCGACGAAAACCGCTGTTCGCTCCAGCGAAATCCCGGCACGACCTCACGATAATAGTCGTAAATATCATGCAGCACTGAACGCATTCTCGAGTGTTTAGGAAAAATATGTGAATCGACGATCTTGTAAAGATGTTCCTGGTCCAGGTAATCGATCGCAAAACTCTTCGAAATTCCGGAGTTCACACCATCGGCACCGGCGATGTCGTCGTCGAGAGCAATACCAACGAACACACCTAGACGCTTTGCGATCTCGGCGATCTCCCCAAGCACCATTCCGTCATCACGTGAAACACGTTCGTTTCGCTCGAAAGCAGTATCAATGAGCAGTATCAATGGCAGGTCGCCGGTACCACTCGTGCCCTGCATCAACAGTTCGGTGAGCGAATCTGACAGTTTGATGGGCTCGATTCCAACGATCGGAGATATGGCGTCCTTCAGTTCGGCGATCAATGTATCGCTCGTACCGCGGCGAATGAATGCAACTGGAAACTGCCGGCGGGCGAGAGCATGTGTTGTTGACGACACCAATGGATCCGAAATCCTAGACCGCAATTCCGGATGCCCGAGTAACGCCCCAAATGCCGCCAGAAAATGACTCTTGCCTACGCCGCGAAATCCTGCCAAAGCGTTTGCAGCACCATTACCGTCCTTGATCCGCGACGCCCGATTGAGCCATTTGCTCATCAGGTCGGATGTCACGTCGGTAAAATGATAGCCCGAAACCGTTTGCGCAGGATCGACACCGAAATTAACGATGCTGCCGTGCGAGCGGACTTCGACTATATCTTTGACCTTTTCTTCTATGCGTTTCATTTTTCGAAGCGGAACCAGCGGAGCTTTGACACATTACGAGAGCATTAGGTGAGGCCTCGCCAACCGCTATTTTAACAAGTTTGATCACTTATTAAAATAGCTTTTTTTGCAATTTCTAAAAATTCGATCTTTTTTTCTATCAATCGGTCGGAACCGCAACTCTTTGTGCATTTTCGGCATCATATAACCGTTGATTTTCAGAAAGGTATAACGCTACAATTTTGTGAATAAGGCAAGTTGTTTGGGAGGCTGTTTATGACTATGGGTTTTGGACGAAAATTGGGTGCATACTCGATCTTTGCGAGTCTTTGGTTTGGTTCAGTTGCAATAATGCCTGCAAATACGTTTGGGCAGGAAGTTCCGGTCGCCGCAAAGGACACAAAAGCGGACAAAAAGGACAAAAAGCAGAAGAAGGAAGCCAAAGCCACTCCGACGCCGTCCGGCCCTGCCGCACTTTCGGCGAAGGATGACCCTAATCAGATCGGCAAGCGTAAGATCAATGGAGGCTCGGATAAGTTCTTTGGTTGGCTCGGCGGCTCGCAGGAGAAGGAGATCGCCATCGGCCGTCAGCTAGCCTTGCAGGTCGAGCAGCAATCTAAACTCGTCGAAGACCCGCTCGTTACCGAATATGTCAACCGTGTCGGCCAGAACATCGTTCTTCACTCAGACGCCAAGCTGCCGTTTACCATTAAGGTCATTGACAGCGACGAGGTCAATGCATTCGCATTACCCGGCGGATTTTTCTACGTCAATCGCGGCCTTATCCTTGCGGCTGACAATGAGGCTGAACTCGCCGGCGTTATGGCCCACGAGATCGCCCATGTCTGTGCCCGGCACGCCATGGAAAATCAGGGTAAAGGCACCTTTATCAATTACGCCGCAATCGCCGGGATAATTTTCGGGGGACCGATAGTGAGCGGCATTCTGCAGAACGGCGGCGGGATCCTCGCCGGCCTCGCCTCACTCAAGTTTTCGCGTGGAGCCGAAACCGAAGCTGACAACCTAGGCGTCCAATATCTCTACGCTTCGGGATACGATCCGATGGGGATGTCGACAATGTTCGAAAAGCTCGCATCGCAGAATAAGAAAAAGCCCGGAGCGATCCAGAAGCTGTTTTCGACTCATCCTCCGTCCGCCCAGCGGCAGGATGAAAGCGTTCGTATCGTTTCACGCTTTCCCGAAAAAGAAGAATACGTAATTACGACCTCTGAATTTCAACGTGTCAAAGCTCATTTGCTGCGGCTGACCAACGCCAAAGCATCGATCAGCAGCGACTATGATGAAGCCGGCGACGCTAAACCCACGCTCAAAAAGCGCCAGCCTGATGCAGCGACTGACCCGTCTCTCGATACAGGTGACGGCACCAGCACATCAAACGACGGCCCGCCCAAACTAAAGAAACGAACCGAACCGACGGATCCCCAACCGTCACCCTCACCATCGCCGCAATAGTAATCAGCTGAAATTGATAGTCAAGGCTGTCCAACCGGACAGCCTTTTTCTCTATGGTCCGCAAGAGCCGCGTAAACGCTTAAAGTGCAAGCCCTAAAGTTGGCAAGGGTTTAATATCCACGATCAGGTCATGGCTCAACTTCCGACACACCTCACCAAGCGGCTTTTTGACCGCGGCAAACGCCCAAATAAGTGCCGCCAATCTTCAAATCAGGTATCACCGATCGCCATAAAGAAGGTACCAAACTCCGTCTTTACGCGGCTTGTTGATCAAATTGTGGTAGGTACCACAATTGATACGTGCAACGAACACCACACTGCTCGTTTTGCCCACAATTGGGTTTGAGAGTACGAGTGATATGTTCTAGCTCGAAAATAGATCTTGCTGTCCGAGGAGCTTCCGGGCACGGCTGATCGTAGCATTTACGTCGGCGGTTCGTTTTGCGGTTTTGTAAGCTTGGATAAGTTTGCCAAAAACGAGGATAGCGAATTCACGGTCCTCTGACGAAATCATAGCCGACCTACCGATCTCCCGCGTCTCGAGAGCCTTTTCAAACGCTTCGACGGCTTCGGCAACTCGATCAGCCTTTGTGTAGATATCACCTAACGCTACCTGGAGAGATGCAGAACCGGCTCTATTTGTCAGCCAGAGAGCTAATGCCGATCGTTTAAGTCCCGCTGCGGCATCGTCGATACGCCCGCTGCTTGCCTGCATTTGAGCTATTAGTTCGTAAAGTGTGACGTTTTCAGGATTGGTATAAACAGCCTGCTGCAGCGATTGGATAGCGGTGGAGGAAACTGACGTTTCGCTGGACTCAACAGCTTGCTTGAGCAGCAAGATCGCAAGAGGACTGTCAGGTTCGTCCGCAACGACGCGGCTCAGGACCTCGACCGCTTCGGCCATTTGCCCCGCATCGACGAGTGCGGAACCGAGTTTGATCGAAGCAGCCTCCGGAGCCAGGCTTTCGGCCGCCCCCATTACCTGACGGTAAAATCCAATCTCAAGCGGTTGGGCAGATGCAAGCCACTTTCTAAGCGCCTCGATGCGTTCTTTCGGCATTTTAAGCTGATCGTAGAACGCTGCCTGAAAAGCCCATCCTTCGGCGAACCGCGGATCGATCCTTGTCACTTCTTTCCACGCCGCGATCGCAATATCAGCAGATTTCTTATCCAGGACCCCAAAATTAATTCGGCTTTTGAAAGTACTCAGACGGGCGATTATCCGCTGAGCACCAAAGTTGTTCCGATCGATCGCAACGGCTCTACTTGCGAGTTCTATTGCAGAATCGATGTCGTTCGGCGGAGTGATAATAGCTAATTCCGCCAATGCCGTATAAGCTTCGGCAAGCGACGGATCGAGTTCAACGGCCCGCTGATAGGCTGCTCGCGATAGCCGGGTGTTATTCGAAATAGCAGCCTGTGACCGAGTCCTTTGACTTGCCCACGCATACCTTTGGCCTTCGAGCAATGACGCCAATGCCTGTTCCCGACGCTCACGAGTGACAGTCACTGCCGTGCTCTTCGCCGGCAACGGTGAGCCCGTGGGAACGATCTGGCCGTCTGCGGAAAAGACCCCGAGAATAAGAACAAAAAATACTGGTCCAATTCTGATCATTTATTGCTTTTGTGGTATCTGTTGCGGAACACTTTTCGGCTGTACCGTCGGCCTTTGCGAGATCACTGTCGTAAGTGCCTGAGGTATTTGATTGACCATTATGTCGCCTTGATTTTCGATGATCTGGTCGATCAGTTCAAATGACTCTTTGTCAAAATTACGGGTCATTAGAACCCCATCTTTGTCGATCGTCATTGGGTAAATGCCGAACAACTGATTCTTGAAGTTTTGAAAGAACGAAACGTCTTCAGCATGCATTATTGCGGCTCTCTCAGGATTAGCCGCCGGGATCGTGGCTCCAATAAGCTCGAGTTGCTCCTTTGCTTTCGAAACATACTCGCTGTTCGGATAATCACTGACGATCTGCTGAAAATATCTCGCTGCCTGATCGGTCTCTTCCTCGATCTGATAGGTCACTGCCATTTTGAAGAGGACCTCGTCCATGAACTTGAAGTTCGGGTATTTATCAACGATCTCGCGATAGCGTGACTGCGAACCTTTTAGGCCTCCCTTTTTCTGGTCGACGGACAGCGTATAGTAATAATTTGCGATCAGCAGGTTATGAAGGCCGAGATTGTCCTGGACCTCGTTCAATCGCGTTTCCGCTGCCGGCCGAAGGATGGAATTCGGATATTGCTGGAGCAAAGCCTTAAGCCGCGTTTCCGCACGCTTCGCCCGAGTCGCATCACGATCTGGCAGGCCGATCTGGCGCATTTCAGACTCAGCGATCTTCAAAACGACCCGATCCGCTAACGGATGTGTCGGGAAGAATGTCAGCCAATCTTGGTATGCAGCAATAGCCTGTATTAGGCCGCCTGTAGAGCCTTCAATAAAAAAAGAATCAGCTACCGCCAGTTTTGACATCGGCAAATAAGGCGAATCCGGGTAGGTCGTTATGATCGTCTGAAACAGCAGCCGTCCGACATCATAGTTTCGTTTGCGGACTTCGCGGGTCGCAACGATGAACAATTCCCGATCGCGTCCCGGCGTAACCGTTCCGATCAGTTCGTCATATTCATCGTTGCCGCCTCCACCGAAAATACCTAGAAACTTCTTCTTTTTCTTGACCTCGCGGGCTTTTCCTTCGTTTGATTCCGGATTGGCTCGAGCACTGGCAGTTTCGATCTGGACCCTGTCGACCCGAACCTGCAGATCGGCAACAGCTTGTTCCAAGGCGTCGACATCTCCTCTATCGTACTTTTCGCCTCGATCGACCTTACCTCGCATGCTCGAAACGTCTCCGCGAAGACGATTGGTTTCCTTTTCGAGACTGAGCAATCTTCCAAGCGGCGAATCGAGATTCTCTTTATCTCCTTTTTTGCTATTGTCACCTTTAGACTCTTGCTTTAGAACTGACGCAGCACTCGAGAGAGAACGTTTCATCGTATCGAGTTTGTCCTGCATTACTCCAAGACGCTGCATTGCCGTGCCATCGGCCTGCTTTGTTTGGGCAAATCCAAACGAAACACTGAACAATGCGATCAGAACCAAAAGGATAGTATTTTTACTTCTCATATCAACCATAAATAACAAACGACAAGAGCACCATTGAATTAAACCCACGATGTTCCATTCTCTATCAATTCTCTGACCGCAGCGGCGGGATCTCCGCTACCGTAAACGGCCGAACCGGCAACAATGATCTCCGCACCTGCAGCAATGACTTCAGCAATATTCGTGCGATCCACTCCGCCGTCGATCTCGATCCTGGTATCCAGTCCGCGATCATTGATCATTTGCTTCAGCCTGCGAACTTTGTTGAGTACGGGCGAAATGAACTTCTGTCCTCCAAAGCCCGGATTCACAGACATTACCAATATAAAATCCGCGTAGGGCAACGCTTCTTCAAGTGCACTCAGCGGTGTTGCAGGATTGATAGCGATCCCGCATTTGGCACCGGCGTCCCGTATTGACGCGAGCGTGCGGTGTAGATGAACATCAGCCTCAACGTGGACCGAAACCATGTCGGCGCCCGCTTTCGCAAATTCGGCCGCATAACGGCCCGGTTCTTCGATCATCAGATGCGTATCGATCGTCATGCTCGTAGCCGCTCTAAGTGACCTGACCACCGGCAATCCGATCGTAATGTTCGGCACGAACCTGCCATCCATTACATCGACGTGCAAAACCGTTGCACCACCTGCCTCGACCGACCTGACCTCTTCACCAAGCCGCATAAAGTCTGCCGACAAAAGCGACGGAGCTATCTCGAACATTGCCAACGGTTCTCTTTGTTTTGTTGCAGTTTCCACCGGTTTCGTTGCTCTAACGGTTAGGACGCGTAGTTGTTCTCGGTTTAGTATCACCGCCGGCCGGTCTCGTGGTTCCCGCGGGGCCGGTCTGTTTATTTCCTGGAGCCGTCGAATTCTTATTGGTCTTGTCTGTCGAATTGTTATTCGAGCCGGGGTCTTTCTTGTTCGAATTTGAATCCGCCGAATTTGAGTTTGAATTGGACGTTTCGGTATTCACATCACGAGCTGTGTCTGCCTTTTTGCGATTTGTATTTGTATTTGTCTTTGTCTTCTTCGGCTTATCGGTGATCATCTCCTCGATCTTGTCCGAGTCATCTTCGTCCGTTGTCGGAATCGTTTTTGGCAATTCCTCACCGCTCGCCGGGGCTTTGCTCGTAACGACGAGAATACGCTGGCCGGTCTTCACGGTCTCGCCGGGCCGCGGCAACTGCTCGATGATCGTATTTGGCGGCTCGGCGCTTACCCGATCTGCCCGTTTCTTTATCTTAAGGCCGAGTGACGCAAGTTCAGTTTCGCTTTCAGAAAATGACTTTCCGGTGATCTCGGGGACCTTGATCTCGGCGCCCTGAAGAGACATGTAAACAACTGTCGCCATGCCGAACAGAAACACTGCCGCGAGTACGGCAAGGGCAATGAGTTTACCTATCGCTGAGAAACCGGTCTTCAGAAAGCTCATCCTAATAATTCTCCGAAAAAATCAAAACGAAAGTTTATCATTTTTAGCACGATCTGTAACGCAGGCGGAGTCCAAATGCTAAGCTTCGGACATTTTACGAAATGCCGCAATAAAGAACCCGTCCATACCGTCCTGATGCGGAAATGTCCGGGCGTAACCTTCACTTTCGCACAGACCGAGCGGGACATTCGGCTCGATCTGCTTGAACCGAGCGTCATATCCTAAAAATGTACGGCAGACGCTTTCGTTCTCTTCCACTTCAAGCGAACATGTAGAATAAACAAGCAAACCGCCATTCTTCACGACTTTGGATGCAGTTCGCAGCAGTCCGAGTTGTTTCCCCGAATATCTCTCAAAGCCGTCCGCATCAAGGTTGTACCTGATCTCCGGATTGTGGCGGATGGTGCCGGTTCCCGAACATGGTGCGTCGACCAGGACCACATCAAATTGCCCTGAGCCGAACGGGAGCGCGTGTTCCGCGTCAAATTGAATCACTTGCACCGTCTCACAACCTTGCCGTCGGCAATTTTGCATTAGAAATTCCGTCCTCGTTCCGCTCACATCCCCGGCAATGATGATTGCCGATGGATCCGATGAAGCTGCGATCGCGGTCGTTTTGCTTCCGGGCGAGGCACAAATGTCGAGAAACCGGTCACCGGCAGCCAAATGTACGGCTTGAGCGACCATTTGCGAGGCTTCGTCCTGAAAATATAACTCGCCGGCGGCTTCGAGCTCACGCAGCCACGGTGTTATCCGATCCGCAAAATAGCAGCCTCGCACTGTTTCGGACCGTTCGAAGTCTGTCAGTACCTGCAAAACGTCTTCGCTGGTCTTTTTCGTTCTTCGGAATGCTACTCTCGGTATCTCGTTGTTTGATGCGGCGATCGCGGCGGCTTTTTCGAGCCCAAATTGGGCGGTCCAGCGTTCTACCAGCCAACGCGGATGAGATGTTTCGACCGAAATACGGTCTGTTTCGTCTCGATACCGGACCTTTACATCTTCGCGTACAGCACTCCTGAGTATCGCGTTGACAAATCCGGCTGCGGATCTCTTCTTGGCATGTTTTACGAGTTCGACGCTTTCATTTATCGCAGAATGGTCAGGAATGCGGTCGAGGAACTTGAGCTGGTAAAGCCCCATTCGCAGTGCGATGGAGACAGCGTCATCCAGTTTCTTTCCCTTCGAAAGCTGATCAACGAGGCGGTCGAGATACATCTGACGCCTAAGCGTTCCGAGAACGATCTCATGAACCAATCCGCGATCGCGTTCATCAAGTTTTGCTTCGTATTGAGGCAATAAGACGGACGAAAATGCCCGTTCCGTTTCGATCTTAAGTAGAATTTCAAACGCGGCTAGCCTCGACGGAGATATTTTCATTTGCGAGCCTTTTTGTTCAAGCCGCGTTGGGAATAATCCGGGCCGGTTCCCTGCTTTAATGAGCTGTCGAGCGTTCGGCGCTCGTCGAAGACAAAACATTCGCCTTCCCATTGGGTCTCGTCGGCCGGTATCTCCTCGATGTAGCGGAGGATGCCGCCTTCGAGTTGATAGATCTCTTCGAATCCGAGGCTTTTCATGTACGGGGCAAACTTTTCGCAGCGAATGCCGCCTGTGCAGAACATCGCGACGCGTTTGTGTTTATCCGGATCGAGGTTTTCGGCGACGAAATCGGGCAGATCCGAGAATTTTACGGTCTGCGGGTTGATCGCTCCGCGGAAAGTGCCGTTCTTGTATTCGTAATCGTTACGCGTGTCGAGCAGGATCGTGTCCGGGTCTGCAATTATCGCGTTCCAATCGGCCGGTTTGACGTGCGTGCCGGCTCCGAGCGAGATGTCGACGGCTTTTTTGAGGGTGACGATCTCGGGTTTGATCTTGACGTCGATCTTTCGCAAAGGGCGGTTATCATGGAACGAGACCTTCGGCACTACCTTCGTATCCAGCGCAGCTTCGAATTGAGGCATAAAAGCGCCGATCTCGTCCTGCGTACCGCAAATGCAGGCGTTGAAGCCTTCGTTCGCGAGTATTATCGTTCCGCGGACGCCCGTTTCGAGCATCAACGCCTTGAGCTCAAGTTTCAGCTCGTCGAGAGCAGCTACGGACGGAACGTCCTTGAACTCGTAGAAGTTAATTATCTGATATATCTCTTTCGTTTCAGTCACTTTTAGGTCCCTAACAATGTTCCGACGGCCGGTTTTACTCCGTTATTAAAGTCGCGTGTCGTCATGCGGCGTTTGCCTTCGATCTGCAGCTCATACACTGAGATAAATGTTGCCTCGCCGCAGGCGATCACGAGATCATCTCCCTTGGCAGCAACGATAGTTCCCTCTTCCGCAGCCCGTGGCAACTCATCCGGAATAACGACCGAGCTCCGCCAGATCGTCAGACGCTTGCCGCCCAGGTACGTAAAGGCGGTCGGGAACGGTTGGAAGCCGCGTACTCTATTATTAACATTCGCGGCGGTCATAGAAAAGTCGATTCGGCCGTCGTCCTTCTTCATTATAGGTGCGAGCGAGGCGGCGGTGTGGTCCTGTAACTTCGGCTCGATCGAATCCAAGCCGCCGAGCGTCTCGATCAACAGCTCAGCCCCCATTTCCGACAAACGTTCCATCAATTCTATCGCGTTCTCGTCCTCGCCGATCTCAGTTGCTCGCTGCAAAAGGATGTTGCCCGTGTCGAGCCCAACGTCCATCATCATCGTCGTAACGCCGGTCTCTCGTTCACCGTTGGCGATAGCCCAATTCACCGGAGCTGCACCGCGATATTTAGGTAACAGCGAGAAATGAACGTTGATCGCACCGTGCGGAAAGGCGTTCAGCCACGTTTCAGGCAATATCCGTCCGTACGCAACGACGACGGCAACGTCCGCCGAGTGAGATCTGAACTCCGCGAGTGCTTCGTCGGTCCGTATCTTTGCAGGTTGATACACCGCCAAACCACGCTCGATCGCGTATTCCTTGACGGAAGATGCGTGCAGCTTGTTGCCGCGTCCCGCCGGCTTATCGGGCTGCGTATACGCGGCGACGACATCGTGATGCGACTCCATCAACTTTGCCAGCGATGCGACCGCCGCCCGCGGCGTTCCCATGAAGACAATTCTCATCTCTATTTCCGCCCGAGCCGAAGTGCGTCTGCCATGACATAGAATATCCAATTCTGCTCCATGCTTCCGCGAAAGAGCTGAGCGTTCGGGCCAATCGCGAAAATAGCTACGTCCTCTCCGCCGTGAGTTTCCGAGCCGAAAGGAATTCTCGCTTCCTGTTTGTAATCGGGCTTCAGCACTTCTTCCTGAGTCAGCACGGGCCTGTCGCCGGCTTTCGCACCCGGGCCATTGGCATAACCGAGCGTCGTGTATGGTTTCTTGTCCCTGTCGAGCTTGTAATCGGGATCAATAGTGCCGTTCGGGCCTACCTCGCGAGCCAGGCCGAGAATGTTATTGCCTCTCGCGGGATATCCCTGAATAAAGATCGTGTGGCTGTGGTCTGCCGTGACGACAATGAGAGTTTCGTCGAGGTTGACCTTGCTTACGGCGGTCCTGACGGCGTTTGAAAGTTCCACAGTATCGGTCAACGCACGGTACGCGTTGCCGTCGTGGTGGGCGTGATCGATGCGGCCGGCCTCGACCATGAGGACATAGCCCTTTTTATTGTTGGCAAGGATGTCTATCGACTTGGCGGTCATCTCTGACAAGCTGGGCTCGCCTGCCGGATCCTTTGCACGGTCGTATTCATACTGCATATGCGACGGCTCGAAGAGTCCGAGCAGATGTTTCGTCTTGCGGGCGTCCACGGCGTCGAACTGCTGCTTGTTCCAGACGTACTGCGAACCGCCGTGAATTTTCAGCCATTCCGCAGTAAGGTCGCGGCCGTCGAGTCTCTCTCCACGCCGAGCCGCGTATTCCGGATCAACGGCATCTTTAGGTAGGAATTTACTCCGTCCGCCGCCGATCGCGACCTCGAGGCCGATGCCGTAGTTGAATTCGAGCATTTGGCTGGCAATATCGGGGAATTTCGCTTCGTACGCAGGCTTATTCAGCCTCAGAATGTCTGCGTCTGATTCCCAATCACGGTCCGGCGTGTTTGCGTAACATGCCGCCGGCGTCGCATGGGTCAATCGCGCGGTCGATACGACTCCGGTCGAAAGGCCGGCATCTTCCGCGTAGGCAAATAATGACTTCGTCTCGTTGCCGGCAACTGTTTTCCAGTCCGAGCGAACTACTTTCTGATTTACGCTGATTACACCTTCGTCCGTTTTGACTCCGGTGATGATCGCGGACATTGTCGGCGCACTGTCGCTGGTCTGCTGATCGGCAGAATATGTCTTCGACAGGGCCGTGTAGGGGAACATCTCAAAGCTAAGGCGATTTTCTTCGCCCGATTCGCCCCGCTGCTGTCCCTCAAAGATTCGCGCCGCCGTCAGCGTGGATATTCCCATGCCGTCGCCGACAAATATGATCACATTCTTGGCCTTTTTGCGGATCTTGGTGCGTTTCGCGGCGTCCACCGCAGCCCAACCGCCGCTCTGCCAGGTCTCGGCCGATTCCGTCCGCTTCACCGGAAACGGAGCCTGAGGCACCTGCGCCCAAGCCGAAGCCGCGAACGAGAGGATACAAGTTATCGCTAGTAGCCGTTTAGTTACTTTCATTGTTCTTTAATCATAACAAACCCGCCGTCGCCGTGACAGAGGTCGCCGAAGCCTCTGCAAGAACCTCTGCAGCCGTAACAGAGGACTCTGCAGCCGCAACAGAGGTTACTGCAGGCGTGACGGAGGTTGCTGCAGCCGCAACAGAAGTTACTGCAGCCGTATCAGAGGTTGCTGACGCCGTGACAGAGGACTCTGCTGCCGTAACAGAGGTTGCGGTTGCCGTGACAGAGGTTGTTGTCAACCTGTCGCGGCTCCCAAAAGAGTCAAAAAAGGCCGCCGAAAGCTCTCGGCGGCCTTTGAATTACTCATATGCAGCTCGTATTTAGTAAGCGCAGTGGTAATTTGCGTTCTCAAAGATGTTCACCCACTTATTTCCTTTCCGCTGATAGGCAGTAAAGCCCGCACCTTCGAAAGACGGCTGCGTCGTAAAGATCTCGTTGACGCCGTCGCCGTCAAAATCAAAGCTATCTAACAGTACTTCGTGGTAAATTCCGTCGTCGACGTCCTTGATCTCCTGGCTCATGACGTCCTTTTGCTCGACGCGGCTGTAAGCCACGTGGCCGAAGGTGTATTTTCCGTTGGCGCCTTTGTCCGCGATGAAGAAAAGCAGGTCGCGCGTGAATTTATCAACGTCGACCCAGTAACTCCCGACCAGTTCGACCTTTCCGTCGTTGTTGACATCGATGGCGGTGAGGTTTTGCGACTTGAGCACAGACGGCGTCAGCTTCTTTTTGGCGAATTCCTTCTTAACAAGGGCCTCGATCTCGCTGCGCTCTGCCGTCGTCGGCCTGCGGCGAACACTCGCAGCCTTGTTCTTGATCGCGGCATTCGTCGCCAGGCCCATGACAAATCCCTTGAGGATCACTTTTGGTGATTTGACGGCGATCTCAGCCGTATTCTTGCTGCAATCAGCCGTTGCGTACGATTTTTTGACCGTCACATTACCCGCACCGGCTCCGCCGAAGACAAATCTATACGTCGCTCCGGTCTTGTAATACACCTTGCTGAACGCGTTGATAATTCCCTGGTCGCTGTCGCCTCCGACGGGATTCTCGAGACGCTTGCCGTTAATGTACGCGATCGGTTCGAGGCTCTGTCCGTCATTTAGTACGGCGAAAATGATCGGTTTCGGGGGCTTGGCAGGTGTATTCCGCTTCTGTCCAAGCAGCGGCGTGACCGTCGAAGCCAAAACAAGGGCCGATACGACTAAACTCGCAAATCGATTAGCTTTCATAGGGTTATATTTGTGTTGCAAAGCGCCGCCCGCCGCTAGATCTTCTGTGCGACCGACTTTCCTTGCATGAATTGTAACAGATATTCGCGTCCGCCCGCCTTCGAATCGGTCCCGCTCATGTTAAATCCGCCGAACGGATGCACGCCGACAAGAGCGCCTGTGCATTTGCGGTTCAGGTAGAGGTTGCCGACATGAAAATCACGCCTCGCCTGCTCCAAACGCTCCTGCGAAGCAGAGTAGACCGCACCGGTCAGGCCAAATTCCGTGTCGTTTGCGATCTCGATCGCGTGGTCGTAGTCCTTTGCTTTGATCACAGCGAGCACGGGAGCGAAGATCTCTTCCTGCTCGATGGTATCGCCGGGCTGAACATTGCTGATAACGGTCGGCTCGATGTAAAAACCGATCGAATCATCGCCTTTGCCGCCCGTCAGCAACTCACCGCCTTCCTCGATCCCCTTGGCAATGTATCCCATCGTCGTGTCATAGGAACGTTTGTTGATAACAGCGGCCACGTTCGTATTTGCCTCGGTCGGTCGGCCCTTGACGAGCTTATTCGTCAGCTCGACCACCTTCGCCATCAACTCATCGTGGACCTTTTCATCGACGATCAGACGCGAACACGCACTGCATTTCTGCCCCTGAAACCCAAACGCCGCCGAAACCGCCCCGCTCGCTGCCGCATCCAGGTCAGCGTCGTCCGCCACCACGATCGCGTCCTTTCCGCCCATCTCCGCGATAACGCGTTTTATCCAGATCTGCCCCGGACGCGTCTTGGCGGCTTCCTCGTTAATATGTAATCCGACGCCTTTCGAACCGGTGAATGAGATAAACCGCGTCTTTGGATGCGTCACCATCGCTTCGCCGGTCTTCGCCGAGCCGCTGATGAAGTTGACCACGCCCGCAGGCAGCCCGACTTCCTCGAGTATCTCCATGAACTTCGCCGCAATAACGGGTGAATCGCTCGAAGGCTTGAGTACGACGGTATTTCCGGCCACAACCGCCGCCATGGTCATCCCCGCCATTATCGCGAGTGGAAAATTCCACGGCGGAATGATCGCTCCGACCCCAAGCGGAATGTATCCGAACCTGTTGTCCTCCCCGGGATTCGGCGTTATCGGCTGGTCCGCTCCCCAACGGAGCATCTCGCGCCCGTAAAAGTCGCAAAAATCTATCGCCTCTGCCGTGTCTCCGTCAGCCTCGGCCCACGTTTTCGAAACCTCGAACACCATCCACGCCGACAACTCATGTTTACGCTCGCGCATGATGTCGGCGATCTTGAACAAATACTCCGCACGCTCTGCGTACGACACGTTCTTCCAGGTCCTGAACGCCTCAGACGCGGCAGCGATCGCCTTCTCAACCAATGAAGTATCGGTGTCTCCTCCGGGAACACACCTACTACCTCTGTCTTATTCGAAGGATCGGTGCTGTTGAATTTGTGTTCGAGCGCGATCTTTTCACCGTTGATGATGATCGGATATTCGCGGCCGAGTTCGTTGCGGACCTTGTCGATCGCGGCTTGCATCGCCGCCGCGTTCTCCGGCTGTGAATAATCAGTAAATGGTTCGTTTTTGAATTCGTCGAGACTTCTCTGTGTTTGCATATATTTATGATCTTTCGTGTCCGGCACGACCCTAGAACGTTATACCGTAGGTGATCGCAAAGTAGTTCTCACCGACGCCCGAATTGCCGAAATTGTAACCGAACGACAGAAACTGCCGTTTCGTGACGGCGACATTCATACCGACGAACGCATAACCGTAACGATTTGCACCTGAGAACCAGTCGCCGATCACTAAATCCGGCCATGACGCCCCACATCTTGCCGAAATCGCGTTCTCGGGCGATCGCACGGTACATACCGCCCGTTAGACGCGTCCCAATCTTGGGTATCGTCTTACTAACATTCGCGTACACGATCGCAGTGGGCCGGCTGCCTGCAGATTTCGTTAACGGCACGCTTACCAATGCACCTGTAGATACTGCAACTCCGTATTTTTCGTTGTCGTACAGCTTCCGTTTGAAATTGAATTGCAGCTCACGCGGCAGATCGGTCCCGTCGCGCGTTACATAAAAATTCGCTCCGACCTCGGTCCTGCGGTCGACGCCGTAAACTACGCGGTAGCCATAGTTCTGATATCCGCCGTTCTCGTATTTCTTAAATCTTGCGGCAAATGTGCCTTCAACATAAAACTCTCCTTTCTCGAGAGTGTCGGTCGAAGGCGCGTTGAATATCACCGACTGTGCAACTGCGGTCCCTGACAAAAGGAACGCTAAAGTTATCAATTTTCCGACCAAAGTAATACGCATAATACGTCTCCTCATAGATCGGCACTCTCAAAATATGGCGATTTACGCCTTGTTCAGTTGGGCAAACTAAACGTTCAAACTCCGCATCATCTCGCGCTGTTCCCATTCGTCTAACAGTTCGGGAATGACAGGTTCGATATCCTGCTGCCATCCGACGACAAATCTCGGCTGCTGATCGTCGCGCGAATGACGAACATACGTTAATAACAGTACCCAACCTTTAATAAGGTAAAGGTTAAGTTCTCTGATCGAGCCGACCTCGGCCGTCAGTTTGGTATCTTCGATCTTCATCAGTTAAATTACCAATCGCCTGTCTTTTGCAATCTCTTAATCTTACGCTTTGCGAGTTCGCGTTTCAAGGGGGTCATGCGGTCAAGAAAGACAATTCCGTCGCAATGATCGGTCTCGTGCAGAATGCATCTTGCCGCGAGTCCCTCGACGTCTATCTCAAACTCCTCGCCGTTGACATCTTGAGCCCTCGCGATGACGCGCATTTCGCGTCTTACTACCTGAAAAAGCCCAGGGAACGACAAACAACCTTCGTCACCGGTCTGTTCGCCTTCGACAGTTATGATCTCCGGATTGACCATCACGACCTTCACGCCTTCGCGCGTGTCGGATTCGGGGATATCCATCACAAACATCCGCTGCGACAACCCAACCTGCGGCGCCGCCAGACCAACACCGCCCGCCTGTTCCATCGTCACGAACATATCCGCCGCCAGTTTCTCCATCGACGGACCAAAGTCCCCGTCCACTAACGGCCTCCCAACCGTCAACAAAACCGGATCCCCATAATGAACAATATCCAACACCGCCATATCTATAAAACGCGAACAATAATTGTACTACAACAAGGCAGAAACACGACCGGTAGGGAGTGTGTTCTTCCCGTCGGAAGACGTACAGCCGTTGCCAATTTATTTGTATAGTGCTACATTTTCCGTGAAGTTATCCAGACACAAAAAAATATGAGCGAAACCTCTCTTAAGAAAGAACGCGCCGTGCCGAAGTGGGAAACCGATACACGCGACCGGATGCGTGTGGTTATCAAGAAGTACGCAAAGCCTCTTGCTGACCTTTGCGGAGATGCGAACGAAGGCGATACGCGCTTGATTGTCACCGACTTTCTTTGCGAAGGACTCGGCTACGACAAATATGCAGAGCTTACAACTGAATATCGTGTTAAAGGCGAGTTCGCGGACTTTGGAATCCGCCTCGACCAGAAAATGTTCGCCTTTATTGAGTGTGAAGAGAGCGAACACGATTCTTGGCGAGAAACATCTACGACAAGTACAGTCGTATGCGAAACGAAGGGTGAATGGTGATCCTTACGAACGGTCATGACTGCTCTTCCATTTGACCGCAAGCCTCCCGTTCAAACTCATCTTATGTTGGATGCTGATTTGCTTAACGACGAACCGATCAATCAAAAGGGTACCAAGTTCTTCCACCCTTACCCGCGAATCAATGAAGCGTGGGCAAATGAATATTCTTTCGAATCGACGCTACCACGCCTAAAGCTCTTGCAGACCTTATATTCGCACCAGCCGTCAGACGCTTTACGATAAAGATCTTACAGGCCATTGCTTCGAGAACAGAAACTTGAACCTGTTGAAGAACACGGTTATTAGGACTGAGTGTTTTTAGATAGTTGTCTAGTATTAATCAATGGAATCACTTGCGGACAAGGTTCTAATTGCGTTCGTTTCCGCTATTTTCGGAATTGTTGCGGCTGTCCTGACACCACGTTTTCTCGACTGGCGACGAAGAATCAAACTGCACAAAGATTTGATTCACGAATTGGAGTCGATCAAGACACAAATCTACATGCGTCATCTTGCTGGCGCTCGGTCACTTCAACAGTTAACCCACGGACTCATTGACATGTCGTCAAATGTTCGCCTTTCGACACCAATCTTTTCCAACTTCTACAAGGATATATGCTCTGACTTAAATGTTTTTCAAAGGCAATCGTTTGAAATGATCTACAACTTGATCGAACATGTCGATAGACTCGAGCAAGTTCAGTTCGAACGCATTATGGACTGGTCAAAGAATCCAGAAGGTCGAGATATCAATGAGATGATGCAAATGGCTAAGGCACAGTACGAAAATATTCGAGTAATTGATTGGCACATTGGATATCATTTGAGAAATCAGACTTCGTTTTGGGCTATCTAACCGAAGATCACAAGGAATACTTGGGAAAACTAGAAGAAATAAGACGAGACATAAACACAATTATTGAGCGAGCACGAAAGTTCGACAAGAAGGAATTGCTTAAGGTAATTCACGCGAGAAGAATTCGAAATGGCTTCTGCAAAAAGAAGGTGGTGGCTAGTCTTGCCAAACTCCCGAGGCTGCGGCTCTGATATTCCGACAAACCGAGGCCGAGCCTCTTTGGGTTGGTGGTCCTTCTGCCCGGGCAGCCTTTTCATTGTTCCGGTCTTTTGTCGCGTAGCGACAGTGTGATTGTAGCCGTGGGTCTTAACCCACGGTAGATTGGGATGAGATTCCCGTCGCGTCAGCGACGACTGAATGGATCGTTGCCCTTATTCAACCGTCGCTGACGCGACGAGGAACAATATTTCCGACTTTTCCGTGGGTTAAAACACCACGGCTACAATCATCTCGCCGCTAACGCGGCCGGGAAACTGCTGAAGGCCTGTGTTTGCGGGCTTTTTTTGTTTGGGTTGGTGGTTTGGGTGGGCGGTTGTTGGGGAAAGTTGGGCGGATTTGGGTCTAAGTTGGGCAACTTTGTTTCTTAGTTGTACAACTTCAACTCTAAAGTAGTACAACTTTGGCTCTAAGTTGGGCTACTTTAACTCTGAAGTAGTACAACTTTGTCTCTTAGTTGTACTACTTTAACGCTCAAGTAGTACAACTTTGTCTCTTAGTTGTACTACTTTAACGCTCAAGCAGCACTACTTTTTCTCTTAGTTGGGCAACTTTAACTCTGAAGTAGTACAACTTTGTCTCTTAGTTCCGCGACTTAGCGGCTTAGTTGCGTCACTTTTTCGCCTAGTTCCGCAACTTAGCGGCTTAGCTGGGCTTGTTTAAAAAGTTCTTGCATTTCTTTTTTGAAAATATGTACAATACGTTCTGCTTATAACGGAATTCTGGCGAGTGTGGAGCTTTGCTGGAGGATGCGAACGTGTGGGTCAACTCGTGGAGTTGATCACTGTTCGGCCGTTATAAGCCGAAAGGGAGAGAAAACCCTTTATTAATGCACCGAGCAACGCGTTCCCTTCCCTCCGAACCCTCTCATCTCCTGAAATCCTAAATCAAGCAAATTGCCGCGACCGGATCGCGTGAATCCTAACATGGCTGACCTCGATTCGGTCAATGCGGCAAGTTCTAAAATAACTTAAATACAGGAGAAATTGTATGCCGCAGAAGATACTTCCAAATCCCGCATGGTTTCCGCTCTCGCTGCTTGAGAGAGTGTCATGGTACGCGAATTTTGATGCGAAGGCTCAGTTCGAAGGGCTGCTGTACGGGCTGTCGCAGGAGAATCTTGACCAGATCGCGGACGACGGAGACATGATGCAGTTTCTGGGTTCGTCATTTCCGCTGCTCGATGCGTATGAAAAAGCGTGGACTGCGTTTCGCAACGGCATTATGACGCTGCCTGTTGGTTCGCCGATATTCGCAATTCCCGATGTTCCGGCCCTCGGGACGCTGCCAACTGTTGTGCCAACCGGCATTTTTCAGCGGATAATCGAATATCGCGACATCGTTCGCGCTTCTTTATTATATACACCGGAAGTCGGACAGGCCTGGGGCATCGAACCTGTGGCCGCCCAGCCGATCTCGCCGAGCGAAGTCAAACCAACCATCAAGCCATTTGAGGCGGAACACAACTATCACTTCTCTCTTGTGGTCTCAGGCCGCGGCGATGCCGTCATGTGGGACGTTTATGTCCTCAGAAAAGGCGGAAACTGGACCAAACACGGCTCTTATCAAGGCAAATCAGCCGACATAACAATCACCCCAACCACCGCAGGCGACGCCGAACAGATCCAAGTCTATGTCCAACTCCGCAAAGCCAACGAAGACTACGGCCAACCCAGCGATCCTGTTTATGTGACTGTCAATCCTTGATGGGTGATAGGGGACAGGTAACAGGCCGCGAATATTACGTTCGCGGCCTTTTATATGGATATGCGTGCGGCAATCGGGCTGAATATTTTTGAGCGCCATCATGATCATAAGCCCCACGTGAAGCCGTGGGATTACGGTTAACGGAAGGGCTATTTTCATGTTGCCAGATCGCTAACGAGTTTGGGTGGCATTGGTTGTGCGGGCGAACGCTGCATCCACTAGTCATTAGCATGTCGGCTACGCTTTTATTCGCGGAGTCTTCTATGCCGTGAAAATTCCATCGCGACCTCAAACCGCCACGTTCCGCAAAGTCTTCCGTCCCGCTGGGTTCTTCTCGCTCGCCTTCGGTGGCTTCGACTGCTCTGCACTCGCGGATACCTCGCAGCGCTCACTCCGCGTTTCTTCGCGTCGATCTTTAGTTGTTTGGTTGTATCTTCCACGACCGACTACCGACTACCGGCAACTGACTTCGTCCAATCGCACAACGCTTTCTTCTCGGTGTCGGTTAAGACTGCATCGCGGTGGATCTATGTGTACGAAGGCAGCGGCATATTGCCTGCGGTGACCTCTTCGCATATCTCTTCGAGCTTTTTCGCACGTTTTCTGTCGTCGTACGTCGCAAATTTGCTGAAGTTCATCTCCTTCCTGCCGTCATCGACGTGCGATCTGAGGAACCAGCCGTTCGGTTGGATATATGAGTACCACGGATAGACTGTCTTGTTCGTATGGCAGTCGTTGCATGCCTTGCCCATGATGATCGAAACATCGGGCGGAACGCTGGTCATTGATTCGATCGTCTCAGACTGCACGACCGGCGGATTCGTCTTGTCGATCTGAAAGAACTGGATAGCGATAAAAGCGATGGCGAGGATAAGAACGGCGATCTT
The DNA here is from genome assembly GCA_016713675.1 of Acidobacteriota bacterium. Taxonomy (NCBI): domain Bacteria; kingdom Pseudomonadati; phylum Acidobacteriota; species Acidobacteriota bacterium. Next base: position 210,084 of record JADJOS010000005.1, on the reverse strand, counting down.
TATGAAGCGTTTCATTGAAAGCATTGTAAGTCCGGCAAGTTCTTTGGCACAAGCCCGTACGATCGTAAGGGCGTTTCACTCAACGTTGGAAGATACGCCCTTACTTCGTGCGGGCTTGTGCCATGATACTTTCGCCTTTATCCTTTAGTTATGCTGCGACCGACCGTTATTGCCATTCCATTCTTCGCCCTGATGATCGCGGCGGAGGCATGGTGGCACCTTCGCAAAAATGACGGGGAATACAAGGATAGGAAAGATACCTGGGGCAACATTTTCATGGGATTCATGAGCGTGGTGTTCGGCGCATTGTTCGGGCTTGGGACTGGGCTGCTGTACTTGTATTTCTACGAGATCGCACCGTTCAAATTCCCTGCTGAGGCATGGTACACGTGGGCGTTGTTGTTCTTTGCGGACGATTTTCTGTATTACGTGTTTCACCGCGTCAGCCACGAATCGCGTTTGTTCTGGAATTTCCACGTCGTGCATCATTCGAGCGAAGAATATAATCTCAGCGTTGCAGTTCGGCAGAGTTGGTTTTCAGGCATCCTGCATTGGATATTCTACGCACCGCTGATGCTCATTGGATTTGCCCCATGGATGTTTGCGACGATGCATGGATTCAACCTGATCTATCAGTTTTGGATACATACAAAGGTAATTTATAAGTTCCCCGCGTGGTTCGAGTACATATTTAATACGCCTTCGCACCACAGAGTGCATCACGGCGTGAACGAAATGTATCTCGATAAGAACTACGCAGGCGTACTGATAATATGGGATCGTATGTTCGGCAGCTTTATCGAGGAGACCGAAACGCCGCGATACGGCATCATCAAGCCGATCAAGAGCTACAATCCGCGTTGGATACACACGCACGGCTTGTTTGAGATGTGGGCAAAATGCGTGAGCGAAAAGGCATTGTAAGTAAACTGCGGTGCGTATTTGCATCGCCTAACATGGAGTATTAAAAGGCAAATTTCCGAGTTTGCCCTCGCACACGTATAATCATATTAATGAGCGAACGAAAGATCAGAGTTTTGGTGGCAAAGCCCGGCCTTGACGGCCACGACCGTGGTGCGAAGGTGATCGCACGTGCACTTCGCGATGCCGGGATGGAAGTGATCTACACAGGTTTACGGCAAACACCGGAGATGATCGCGTCCGCCGCACTACAAGAGGACGTTGATGCTGTCGGCATCTCGATCTTGAGCGGAGCTCACAACACGCTTTGTCCGCGTATAGTTAACCTGCTGCATGAAAACGGAATGGACGACACGCTCATTCTCGTTGGCGGCATTGTTCCGCAAGAAGACATCGCGAAGCTCAAGTCGATCGGCGTGTCTGAGGTCTTTCTGCCCGGCACATCGACCGAAGATATCGTTACATTTATAAATGCGAATGTTCGCAGCGTATAGTTTGAAGACTGGACACAAGGGGAGAAAATAATGAAAAGAATAATTGCATTAGCTATGGTCGCTGTATTTGCGATCTCGGCAGCAACAGTAGTATCGGCAAGCCCGACCACAGCGGCTCCGACGCAAGACGTTGTGAGCATGGTCAAAAAAGGCGCTCACAAAACCAAACGCGGTACGCAGACCGTTTACCATCGCACAAAGGTCGGCGGTAAATGGGTATATCGCAAAGGCAAGAAAGGCGGCAAATGGACGTATCACAAAGTAAAACGCGGCGGTAAATGGACGTACGTTAAGACACGCAACTTCATTGTAGGCAAACCGAAACGAATTAACTAAATAAACAAGGCTGTCAGCAATGGCAGCCTTCTTATTTTGCGGTCTGTCTTCCTGCGGCTTTGGAAACAGTTCCTCTTACTAGCTCCCTCGCGGAACAATAATTATAGACATGAAACAAACCGTACGAGTTGCAGGTGGGCAAGGGTTTTGGGGCGATCTATTGACGGCGCCGGTCGATCAGGTTCGCAAAGGGCCGATCGATTACTTGATGCTCGATTATCTGGCCGAGGTAACGATGTCGATCCTGCAAAAGCAGCGTTCACGCAATCCCGAGGCCGGTTACGCCCGCGATTTCGTCGAACTAATGCGCGAGATCTTGCCCGATTGCGTCGAAAAAGATATCAAGGTCCTCTCAAACGCCGGCGGCGTCAACGTTGAAGGCTGTGCGAACGCCATCGCCAACGTCGCGCGCGAGCTCGGCCTGCAAGGCAAAGTAAAGATCGGCGTCGTCACCGGAGATGACGTTCTCGATCGGCTCGATCAGTTTATCGCCGACGGCGTCGCGATCAACAGCATGGACGACGGTACGCCTTTGTCCGCGATCCGCGACAAAGTCCAGTCCGCCAACGTCTATCTCGGTGCCGAAGCGTTGGTAGAGGCTCTAGGCAAAGGCGCGAACGTCATCGTCGGCGGCCGCTTGACCGATACGGGCCTGACGCTCGCACCGCTGATGCACGAATTCGGCTGGAGCTTTGACGACTGGGACAAGGTCTCGGCCGGCACGATCGCGGGCCACATCATCGAATGCGGTGCCCAATCGAGCGGCGGCAACTGCCAGTACGATTGGCAAAACATCCCCGACATGGCGAACATCGGCTTCCCGATCGTCGAAGCTTCACCCGACGGCACCTTCATCGTCACCAAACACGAAGGCACCGGCGGCCGCGTCAACATTCAGTCTGTCAAAGAGCAGCTCCTCTACGAAATGGGCGACCCGCACGAGTACATCACGCCCGACGTAGTCGCCGATTTCGCGTCGATCAATCTCGAACCCGCCGGCGACAACCGCGTCCGCGTCCACGGCATCACCGGCCACCCAAAGACCGATTTCTACAAAGTCTCCATCGCCTACACCGGCGGCTACAAATCCGTCGGCACATTAGTCTATTCATGGCCAGATGCTCTAGAAAAAGCCCAAGCCGCCGACAAGATCCTCCGCGAACGCCTAAAAAACCTAGGCCTCGAATTCGAAGTCATCCTAACCGAATACGTCGGCGTCAACGCCACCCACGGCCACCTCGCTCTTGCGACCGCAGGCCGCGAGTCAGGCTCCCCTCCTTACGAAGGAGGGGTGGCAGCCGCTTCGGCTGACGGGGTGGTTCTCTCTCCCGCACGAGACCGCGACATCCCCGAAGTCCAACTCCGCATCGGCGTCCGCAGCCAAAACAAAGCCGACGTCGAACGCTTCACAAAAGAGATCGCCCCACTAATCCTCACCGGCCCGCCCTCCGTCACAGGCTTCGCCGGCGGCCGCCCCAAAGTCGAAGAGATCATGGCCTACTTCCCGGCCCTGATCCCGAAGTCGCTGATCACGCCAAAGGTTGAGATCATCGCAGCGTAAGAACGTAACCATGAAACTGCACGAAATGACACGAAAACCTGCGTTCACATTGGTACTGTTTCGTCGTTAATCTTTCTTAAGAAACTTGGCAATTCCCTTCTGACAGTCGTCGGTCATGCGGGCGGTGGCGTTGACGGTGACGCCTTTTTCGATGGCGGTTTGGTAGGTGTCGGCGTCGATGTCGTAGAGGAGGCGTTTGGTCATCGCGACGGCGGAGCCGCTGACTTTTGTGTAAACGTCGGCGAAGTCGATCACGGCGGCGGCGAGTTCGTCGTCGGGGACGACGCGGTTGATGAGGCCGAGCTGCAACGCTTCGGCGGCGGTGAACTCGAAGCCTTGGGTGAGCAGCTCGAAGCTCTTCTTTTCCCCAAGATTCCGCCGCAATATCGCCGCCACCATCGCCGGAACAAACCCGATCTTCACTTCCGGAAAACCAAACCTAGCGGATTCACCCGCAACAACCAGATCACACCCCAAAGCAAGCCCGCACCCGCCCGCCAAAGCCCTTCCATGCACCGCCGCAATGACCGGCACCCGAACGCTCCTGATCAACGCAAACAACTCAGCTAAGCCGCGAGCGTCCTCAATATTCTCTTCATACGAAGCCGTCGCGATCTTCTGCAAAGCACTAAGATCCGCCCCAGAACAAAAATCCTTCCCCGCCCCTCGAATCACGATCGCCCACAGCGATTCGTCCGCATCGGCCTCACGCAAAGCATCCTTCAACGCCGCAATCAACGCATCATTCAACGCATTGCGTTTATCAGGCCGATCGAGCGTGAGCGTGCGTATCGCACCTTCGGTTGTAACTAATACATCAGGCATAAGAAGTAACCACTAAATTACACGAAATAACACTAAATAAGGCACGATCTATTTTTCGTGGGCTTTAGTGGACTTTCGCGGTTCCAAATCTTAAAAAAGCTTTGCGGCTTTATCGATCTCTGCGGCGAAGTTCTCCAGTGTTTTCGAGACGATGAGAATTTGCTCGCCTGCTTCTTTCCAGTCACGCTGTTCGATTGCCTCGCGGACGCCCGGCAGAGTCTTGACGCCATAGCCAGTGTAAAATCCCGGAGCGTAGATCTGGTGAGTGAACCAATCGCGTCGCGGCAGGCCGTTTGGATTTGTCAGAGTGCGTTCGGTATTGAGCAGGATGCGGTCGAGGTCTTTTTGAGCAGCGGGCGAGAGCGTTTTGCCAGCGGCTTTCTGATAGTTCTTCGCGCTGTCCTGCAATTTAGCGAGAGCATTCTGCAGCGGAGCGAAATTGACGAACGGGACGGCGTCCTTCTGTTTCGGGACGACGAAAGTTTCGGTCGGGTCCTGCACCGCCTTGAGCATCCCGCTCGCGATCTGTTGGTTGAGGACCTTGGTGTCTTCGCGCATGGTGTCGGTCAGGCGTGTGACTTCGCCGACGTAGACGCCGATGGTGTCCGCAAAGTTCGTGAACTCAAACGGCAGCGTCTCGGTACTCGCCAGCCTGATCACGGCGTGGCCGCAGACTTTCGACAGAGCGATGCCGTATTGAAAACCCGGATCGCCGAACCGAGTGTAGTGCTCAAACGAATCGTAGATCGAATGATATGAACCACCACCGTCCTCGCCGCCGAAGCCGAGATTAAGCGATGCTATCCCAAGATGCTGCAGGAACGGTGTAAAGTCGGAGCCTGAGCCCAATGCTCCGATCCGCAGATCGCCGCGAGACATCGCTTCGGTGCGCGCGGCGGGTGAACCGTTTATGACTTGATTCGCTCTCGCACGCTCCCAAACCGACATCTTAGTTTGCGGATCGGAGATATCGCGGGCGACTTCGTTGATAAATTTTTCCAGCGTGTGCGAACCTCCCATGCCGAGGAATCCGCGTCCGTTGGAATCGGTGTTGATATAAACGGCGGCCTTTTGTTTAAGCTCTGCCGCGTGCGTCTCGACCCATTCGGTCGAGCCAAGCAATCCTTCTTCCTCAGCATCCCATGAGCAGAAAACGATCGTGCGTTTAGGTTTCCAACCTGTCTTTGCGAGCTCGGCAATGCCGCGTGCCTCTTCGAGCATCGCGACTTGGCCGCTGGTCGGATCGTCGGCACCGTTCACCCAAGCGTCGTGATGATTGCCCCGAATGATCCACTGATCGGGAAGCTCAGTTCCCTTCATCTTGGCGATGACATTGTAGATCGGCTTCGTGTCCCAGTTGAATTCGAGCTTCATCCGCACGGTCGGCGTCGAACCGCCGAAATGATATGTAACAGGCAAAGCTCCGCGCCACGCGTCAGGCACAACAGCGCCGTCGAGATTCTTGAGAATTGGCAGAGCGTCAGCGTAGGAAACAGGCAAGACAGGGATCTTGGTCAGCGTTTCGGCGTTCTTGATGTCGATTCGCTTTGCGTCTTTTGTGGAGCCGATGCCTTTAGTCAGCGGATCGCCGGGATAAAGCGGCATGTCCATCACCGAACCGCGTTGGACGCCATTCTCATTTCGCCAAGCGCCTTTCGGGTAAACGTCGCCTTGGTAATAGCCGTCGTTGCGAGGATCGGAATAGATAATACAGCCGACGGCGCCGTGCTCAGCGGCGACCTTCGGCTTGATGCCACGCCATGCTCCACCGTAACGAGAAAGCACGATCTTTCCTTTGACACTGACGCCGCGGCGTTCGAGTTCTTCGTAATCGGCAGGCGTTCCGTAATTTACATAAACGACGGGCGCCGTTACGTCGCCGTCGATCGAGTATGCGTTATAGGTCGGTAACTGTTCGCTCTGCTGCTCCGATGAGGCATCGCCAGCGACGGCGGGTTCGTTGAGCTTCATCGTGAATTTCTCAGGTGCGGTCATCTCGACCTGACGCGTTTTCGGCGTCGGAAACAGCACGTGAAACTCTTCGATCTGCGTCTCATAGCCCCACGATCTATACAGCGATGCCATGAACTCGGCATTTTCCTTATTGTAAGGCGAGCCAAGATAATGCGGACGTGCGGAAAGGCGTTTCATCCAAGCACGCTGGTTCTCAGCACTTAAGAACGAGTCAAACTTCGCCTCGTTTTCCCGCTGTTCACCCGACGATCGCCCAGTAAAACCTAACGTCGAAGGCGAAGGCGACGACTGGGCAAGAGTAGTTGTTACAAGTGAAAAAGAAAAAGATAGCAGATCAGTCGTGCGTTCATTATGTCTCCAATTGTATGCGTATTCTAGCCCACTGACAGGCCTAGATCCTTTGCTTCTGCGTCGCTTATGTCAACAAACATCCGAAGTAACGCGGTCGAGAATGTCTTTCCTTGTGCATCGGTCATCAGGCTGAGCGTGCCGCCGCCGCCAAGGCTGCCGTGCAGAAGGAAATTAAGGGCTCCGAGATTTGGTAGCTCAAATCGTTCGACATTGCCTTGGACCATAGAGCCGAAGTGGTGTTTGACATTTTCCGCGGTCACTTCGCGGACGAGAATCGGATAGATCTGGTCCTTGAGAGCGATCACGCCGACGTTTGCGGTATCGCCTTTATCGCCGGAGCGGGCATGGGCGAGTTTTACAAGTTGTATTTTCATAAAGACATTATCGGCTATCCGACATCGATTGATAAAGCGGCCCCGACCACATCTTCAGCAATCGAGCCAATAAGGCCGATCTGTAACGCACGTTCGGCATCGATCGGGGACGCTGTAAAGAACATCTCGAGTGCGTTCCCCTGACCGATCAGTCGCGGCAAACGCTGCGTTCCGCTCCAGCCCGTGATGATACCGAGACCGGCTCCGGGATGTGCGAATTTCGCATTCGGCGATGCGATGCGAACGTCGCACGACAATGCCAGATCTAACGCTCCGCCGAAACAGTGGCCGTTGATCGCGGCGATGACAAGCTGCGGTAATTCGTCGATCTTTTGCATTAGAGACTGGCCGAGACGCGCGAATTCGGGCGCTTTGTCGGCTGAAAGTGCGGCGATCTCGTTTAAGTTAGCACCACTCGCAAACGCATCGCCGCTGCCGGTGAAGATCAGTCCGCGAATATCGCTTGTTGCGACGTCTTCGACGATCTCGTGCAGCCGTTCGACGACTTTGCGAGATAACGGGTTTCGGATCTCGGGCCTTGTAAATCGGACGATCATTGTCTCGCCGCTTCGTTCGATGAGTAGTTCGTTAGACATTTGTTGCCGCGAACTAAATAATAGAGGTTATGTTTCGAACAAACAAAGCGCACCCGTGGCACGGCATTCCGATCAACGGGAACTCCCCGGCGGAAGTCACCGTTTTCATCGAGATCGTGCCGCGTGACACGGTAAAATATGAGGTTGATAAGGAAACCGGCTACCTTAAGATCGACCGGCCGCAGCAATATTCAAATGTGGTTCCAGCGAATTACGGATTTATTCCTCGGACGTATTGCGGAACGCGTATCGCGGATATGGCACGATCAAAAAGCGGGAAAGCCATAAGCGACGGTGATAACGATCCGCTTGATATCTTGGTGCTAAGCGAACACCACATCCCACGCGGCGACATTATTCTTAAGGCGACGCCGATCGGCGGTTTTTGCCTGATCGACGGCGGCGAAGCGGATGACAAGATAATTGCCGTGCTCAAGGGCGACAAGGTCTTCGAGCAATATACCGAGATCAGCCAATTGCCAAAAGGCATTCTCGAACGATTCGAACACTATTTCCTGACCTATAAATCACTGCCCGACGAACCGAATATCTGCGAGATTGCCTATTCATACGGCCGCGAAGAAAGCTACCGCGTGATCGAGTCCTCGATCGCGGACTACGATGAACTCGTCAGATCGGAAGCTTAGCCTTCAGATACGCCAGTCCAAGCTTGCCGGCAAATGGGATGCCCTTTTTTAGGGCGTTTCCCGTTAATTTTAAGGCAAACATCGAGAGCTTTGGTGCGGCTTTCAGAAGCAGCGGTTTAGCGATGCCTAGTATGATCGGCTTGGCAATGTCCTTTGCGGTGAACTTGGTCGTTTCCCAGGCGGCTTTGCCGGCAGACTTAACGATGACAACGGTCACCTGGCCGGCAAAGTCAGCGACCTGTGTGATAGCTCCGTTTTGCTTAGACTCTGCCTTTTTTTGGCCGTTGGCAGAGATGCCGAAGATCGAAAGAACTGCGCACAGCACAAACGCCGGAAGGATGTATTGTTTCATTATCGAAAAGTGTGACAGGAACGTCAGCAGGCAGGATCGGAAACCAATGTCGAGCGACATGGCACTTGTGATTATAGCTTTTCGAGAGGAAAAACGGAAGAAAAATCTTCCCCCTGTAAAATGACCGATCGTGTATTTTTACCTCTATCGATCAAATTGTGGTACGTACCACAAATAACTCAACAAAAAACGATATTTTTGAGTTTTAGGTCTATTTTTCGGCATTTGCGACAGTCGAAAAGGCTGGTTGCAACAGTGTTTTGTGGTACTGCAACATTCCCACAGCCCATAGGCGACAATAAAAATGGGCCTTGCGACAATTGCTTTTTTTGAGTAATTCGGCGGTCATTTACATAATTCCGTCATAAATCCCCGTTCAACGCTCAATCAGTAAAAATGATAAAACCGACCAAGCCGACAGCTCCGACGAATATGATCAAATCCATCAACGGGACCGAAAACCGCTCGTCTCGTAGCCATTTGGGCGACAAGTTTGACGGGTTCGACGACTTCGACTTATTCGATCATTGCGGATGTCATCGAAGAGACAACGGCTGACAGAAATTAACGGACCAAGCAGGAAATGTAGGCCATGCGCTTGCTTAAGAAAGCTGGCTGGCTACAGAAAGAGATCGAGGTCGACCGGACAAATTACTCGAAGATAATGATTCGATATCGGGAATGTGAAAGTGATCCGGCGCAGCGGCTCAAGTGAAGCGATAAAGAGCAAGGCCGCGTTCGGAGCCGAGGAAACATGAAATAACTCCAGCTCTGAACTACTTGACGTATTGCGGCCCTGCTTGGGTTGAGGAAAGTTCTAATCGAAGTAGAAATCCTGAAAACAAGATAAGGAGAAGCGGAGAAGATGCCGATGTAATACTACAAAGCCCCGTTATCAGTTCTGATTCGACAGGTCTGGACACCATCCACTTGATGTTTGAGAGATCTTATCGACTCGAATCCGAGTGGTTTACGCGAGTCCATTCGAAGTACGTCAAAATCAACAACATTAGATCTATACTGAGAATCCACGATCAAAGGCGGCCGCACATCATTTATGGAACGAAATTGTAAGTTATTACGCCCGAGACCATGATCGGGCTTCCTTGAAGGAGCGTCGGTTCGAATTTGGCACCGCAGGCAGCATCTCGTGAGGCAAATTGGAGCGAAGGTGCCCCGTTGACGGCCCCGGCCCGGATAACATTCCCTTTTTCATCGATCACCACCTGGATCGAGACCGCACCGCCGTCGCGGTTCATCCTTGCTTCGCGCGGATATGCCGGTTTCGGGAGTGATACGGCCTTCCCGTTAACGACACCTGCATTGATCATCGCAGGCTTTGGTTTGCCGGTCATTTGGTCGAGCTCGACCTTTGCCGGTTTGATATTTGGGTTTTTTAGCTTGAATGTCAGGCCGATCGTCGTCTCGTAAGGCTTGCCCTTCTTTACCGCAGGTGTGAATTCGACCTTCATCAACGTCTCGGACAGCGTAGCGGAAAGGTCATTCAGAGCGGCCTGCGGCGTCGAACCGCACGGCCACATGGGCCCGGAAATCAGAGCCAATGCCTTTGGCTTTCCGCTTTCGTCAATTCGTATCGCTACAGTAATGGTTCCATCAATTCCCGCGTCGATCGCTGACCGTGGAAGCTGGTAGCTGGTGGATCCTTTGATCACGGGCTCCGAATCTGCGGGAACAGTCTGAGCATAGGCGTTGCCGTAAATGAACACGAATAAGGTTAAACAAAAAACGAAGTTAGGAGTTCGCATATTGGTACTTCCAGGTCACTGTCACTCTAAAGGACGAAGGCTCCAATGTGGGGTTGGTTAGTATTCAAACATGTCTGCAAAGCCAACATCAACGACTCCCGAAGGTCCTCGGGGGTGACAATTGCATCGACCAAACCTCTGGCCGCGGCATGTTTGGCGTCAAGTTCGCGGTCATAGGTTTCGCGGACCTTTTGCATTTCTTCGAGCATTTCGGGCGGCGGTTCCTTACCCTCTTTTTTGAGTTTTTCGATCTGGGTCCCGTAGATAGCCTGGGCGGCGGAATCGCCTTCCATGACGCCCATGCGGCCCGTCGGGAGCGAGAAGATGAAGTCGGGGTCGAAGCCCTGTCCGGCCATCGCGTAATAACCTGCACCGCTGGCGTGGTTTATCGTCAGGACGATCTTAGGCACGGCGGCGGTCGCCATTGCTTCGACAAAACGGGCACCGGCCCGGATGATGCCGCTGTGTTCAGCCTCAGCACCGACCATAAAGCCGGAGACGTCCTGTACAAAGAGCAACGGCGTAGAATGGCGGTCGCAGTTCTCGATGAAATACGCGGTCTTCTCGGCAGATTCGGTATAGACGATCCCGCCGAATCGCGGCGGAGTTCCCGGCTTCCCTTTCGACATGCCGCGGCTGTTTGCGATCACACCGACGAGAATACCGCCGATGCGGGCAGTTCCGCAGATCATCTCTTTGGCAAAGTCGGCTTGGAATTCGTCGATGCCGCCTTCGTCGAGAAAGGTGTTGAGGACGTCGTGCATTTCATACGGTGCTCGGTGGTCTTCGGGAAGCAGGTTGTAGAGCGAATGCTCGTCGGAGAGAACCGCCCCGTCAGCCGAAGCGGCTGCCACCCCTTCTTTGTAAGGAGGGGAGTTCGGAACGACCGACACGCGCGTTGGTTCTTTTGCCGGCAGTTCACTGACGAGTTCCCTTATTTTCTCCAAACATGCTTTGTCATCTTTGGTCCGGAAGTGGGCGACGCCGGAGATGGCGTTGTGGGTCATGGCTCCGCCGAGGGTTTCGTTGTCGATGGATTGGCCCGTTGCTCCTTTGACGAGATTGGCACCGCCTAGGCCCATAAAGCTGGTGCCTTCGACCATAAGGATCACATCGCTTAAGGCGGGCAAATATGCCCCACCGGCGACGCACATTCCCATGACGGCCGAGATCTGCGGGACCTTGAGGTATTTCCGCATGATCGAATTGTAGTAAAAGATGCGTGCTGCACCGTATTGCCCCGGAAAGACACCGCCCTGGTACGGCAGGTTGACGCCGGCACTATCGACCAGATAGATGATCGGCACGCGGTTGCGCATCGCGATCTCCTGAGCCCGAAGGATCTTTTTGATAGTCTCGGGATACCATGCTCCGGCTTTGATCGTCGCGTCATTTGCGATTACCACACATTCGCGGCCGTGGATCTTGCCGACGACGGTAACGACTGCGGCTGCGGGAGCCTGACCGTCGTATTGATCATAAGCGACGAGTAAGCCGATCTCTTGTTGGAACGAGTCGGGGTCAAGGAGCAAGTCGATCCGTTCGCGAGCGGTCAGTTTGCCTTGTTTGTGTATCTTTTCGATCTTTTCGGTGCCGCCGCCGAGTTTGAGGCGCGCCTCGAGTACGCGGTATTCATCGGTCAGCTTTTGCAGTCTGCTCGTTGGGTTTTGCTTCTGCCAGGGCGTAGATAATTTCATTCTGTTTAGCTTGAATTTTAGCCGTTGATGCTAACGAGAGCAAACCGGCACTAAAATGCCCCGCTTTCTGACGCAGGGCACTCGCTTACGGAATTGCAGCAACACGCTAATTCGTCTCAAAGTCGACACCATCCGTGTATTGCAGCAGCATTAACGACTGTGTCGTGTTTCTGAACGTGTAGCCTTTGTGGCCGACGGAAATGATGTAGGTCGAACCGACCTCGAGGCCATCAAAGTGATAATACCCAAAAGCTCCCGAGATCGCCGTATAGGTCACGCCGCTGTTCGGATCGGTGACGGTGATGCGGGCTTTGGCAATACCGCGGCCCTGCGAATCTCTCACTTGCCCCGTAACCACAGCCGTTCCCGCACTCACCATGACACAATCGACGCCGATATTGTCGATCCCGACCCATTCGTCCGCTCCGGCAGAATTGACCGTCATGATCCGTATATCCACCATCGGCTGTCCTGTTGCCGCGAGCGGGAGTGTGATGTATCGAGAATTGACCGCGGTCGCCTGGCCCACGCCCGTCGTGCCGTCGGCGAGATAGCCGAATGGTACGTTGATGTACGGGCCGGTGCCGCCAATTCGATACTGGGTATTTACCTGTGAAACAGCGTCAACCGGCGATGCGTCAATATCGCGAACATCATATCGAACCGTAACTGCTTTGCCGGCACAGCCTTGGGTGGTATTCACATGGATCACGAGATTCGGCGCCGACGAGGAATCTGAGCCTTTTAATGCGATCGTAGGATTCGCTATCTCGAATTCAGCAACTGCATCGGCTGTCGAACTAACAGGATCAGTTTGATTTGGAACGACACGCATTGTTCCGGACGCATTATCGGCAAGGATGGTTCTTGCGTCCGAACCGCGCATCGGAGCCAGATTGGCACCGGTAAACGCCTCGATCGCGACGATCTGTGTCCAATCGTCGGGGCCATTGAGCAGAGTCGTATCCGTCCAGTTCTGTAAGAGCGGAGCACCGGCGGCTATCTCAAGATAATAGCCGTTCGCCTTGACCGCATTTGCGGCCAAATACGATACCGTGATCAACGCCATCGAAAACAGACTTAGGGCAAGAATTCTCTTTTTCATACAAGCATCCCTCGACAGATGATGCGGACGGAAGAAAACTCCCCGAATTCCGCATGATTTAGATCTGCCGCAAGCAAACGTTCAATTGCCTTGTATTTCCGATTTATTGCCGCCCAGAGAAATGTCAACGAATCGAGATATTGGCGACACTGCTGTCACTCACGGCCGGATCACTGAGGCTAGTGATGCGAATTCTCGCCCGACGAGTTGCCCGATTTCCAAATGAAAAATATTCCTGATGATCATTAGGCGTTGGATCGAAGAGGGTCTGCCACGAAGATCCGCCATCGCGTGAGATCTCGATCTTGACATTGCCGGTGACGTTGTCGCTTGTCCAGATGAGGCTCCGGAGTAAATGTCGAGGAACGATCTGATCGCCGTTAAAGCTGCCCAACGTGATGCTAGATCCGCTGTAGCGGTAATTTGCGATCCAATCGGCAGTGTTGTTGATCGAACGTGCATTGTCGCGGGCATTATCGACTCCGGTCGGCTGATTATTGAAGATCACCGTTGGATTGGAGAAATACGGCACCCGCGTGCAGCCCGACGTACACGGGTCCGAATACGACATGACGGTGCGGTAGCTGCCATTGACGTAATGGCCGTAGCCGTAGGCATAAACGGCCGTGCCTCCGTTCTCAGGATTGTGATGGCTGGCCATGTTATGGCCAAGCTCGTGGGCGAAACTTAGGTTACCTACGGCACATGTTCGGGCCGTGACGGAAAAACCGTTGTTCTGGTTGCCGCCTAGCGAACCCATCAAATAACCGATCCCGCAAGCAGCTGTTGAATTCGTCAGCATCGAGACGAGATCGGCCTTGAGAGCGTCCCGCCTTGTGGCAGCGGTCGCGTCTGCCCTTAAATTACTCAATTCGGTGCTGAAATTTCCTGTCTCGACCAGCGAAGTGTTCTCGGCTCCGACCAAGCGGACGCGCTGGCGGATCTTACTGTTAATGTATGCAGTATTTGTTGCGTCGATCGCGTTTTGAGCTATCGTTTGAGCTTGTGTATCACCGCCGGCAGACGTTCGAACCGCAGCAGTGTAAAGGACCATTACATCGATCCGATCGCCCGAATCGACAGCCGCTCCGGCCGCTCGACCGACCCGCGATCGAGCTTCGTCACCTTTCACGCCGCCCGCACACGACGGATACAGCGACTGGTCGAGTTCGACCAATATATGCGCGTTACCCTTTGGAACGATCTCATAGACGGCGTTTGGCGAATAGATAAGGCCGGCATAGTGGCCTTTTTTGTAAGTTATGACAACGTCGCCGGAAAAACTGCCTTCGTCGATCTTGCCACGCCAAGTGAAGTCATCGGACGAACGCAGTTCGAGCCCTTCTCTTTGCAGACGTTTCGCCTGGTATTCACGTCCGTCGAAAAGCGGAATACTCAATATTCCGTCGTCAGTTCCGTTGAACCTCCTGACCTCGAATATGATGGCAGCTTCACGTACCGACGCAATGGACGAGCGATCTGTTTCGGAAACAACTTTCGGAGATTCGTTGATGGAAAAAAGCCCGCCTGACGCCTTGCCCTGCGCAAATGAGTCGACCAAGAAAATACACGCAGACATCAACAACCAGAGGCACACCGAAACGCTTCGCATATTATCTCTCCTTAATAATGAACGTCGGAACCATCCCTCCGCCAGACGAAACATTTGCCAGTTCGGTCGAGGAAAGCCGCGTGAAAGCCGAACCTACTTTACCCATGAAAAGCAGCGGATCGAGATCGACCAACTGCTCAACGAGTTCCCAGTTACCTTCTTCATCGGTGAACATCGGGAAGAGCTCTTTAGCGGTTTTGACACGCTCCTGGACGAGGTAGTCGCCGTCCTCCAATGCTGCTTCGATCGCGTCATCCCATTCGGATACGCTTGAATTCCAGCCAATGTAAATACCATTGCCGCCGTAGTCGTCATTGGGTTTCAAAACCAGTTTATGCGGGTTTGAACGAGTCCATTCGACCAGGTCGATAGTTTCGCCTTTGTTCTCGGTCTTCTCTTCACGAAATGAACGCGTCCAAGGAATGTGCTTACCGATCGCATCGAGCTCGGCGTCGCTAAAGAGGTGTCTGTATCGCTCATTGGTTAGTACCGCGAACACAGCCTTTTTGTGAACCAATTTCCCGCGAAAACTGTTGACCATGCATATCGCACCGGCCCGGTATGCATCTAGCAGTGCCGGTTGGGCCTCCATGATCGGCAAATACTCATTGACGAGCAAGCGTTTGTACACGATGTCGATCTCAGTTCCGTTACACGACAGCCGCGAGCCGTCAAATGTGAGTTCGCCCGGCGAGCAAATGATCGCTCGATAGCCGTTCGATTCAAAATAATCGCGAAACAGCTCAAATTCCTTGATCGTCGGCAGGTCTTCGAGATCGACGATCGCAATGAGCGGATCCGATTTAGGCGAGCTGCCGCAGAATTCGGCATAACACTCGATCAGCACATCCAACAATTTCGACGAACCCTCGAGTCCTGTGATCTCATAACGTTCGGCGAATTTCTGCATCACCGGCAGCAGTTTGAAGATCTCTGTCGCCGAATCGGAAAACGCTACGCCCGCGGGGCTTTCGCCGTTGAGTTCGACATAACTGTACGATTCGCTGGTGAGAAACGAATCGAGCCGTGAAGTTGGTGAGACATGTGAATATTTCGGATCGATACGGACGAGTTCGCGTTCGATCTCGGTGACGCCTAGTTCGTTGAGGATCTCATCGCTTTCGATCGCCGCATCTTTGACCTTTTGAAGTGCCCCGAAGATCGTCTCGCAGGTCTTCTTGATCAGTACCCAATCGCTCTCCATCACAAAATGGGGCCGAAGATATGGCGAAAGGCGGCGGCCGCCAAAGATCAGTTTCGAGCTCTCAAGCTGCGAGTCGAGCATCTGCTGCGATGCAGTCGCGAGGTCGGCGTCTTCGAGGAGTTCGTGATAATGAGCGACGGCTTGTTTTAACATATTATTTCGCCATGCTAAGTATTTCTTCGTATTCGTCTTTGGTCACCGGACTGACCGACAGCTGCGATTGGCGGAGCAGGCCGAGATTTGCGAGAGCGAGGTTTGCCTTAAGCTGTGCGAGCGTGACTGGTTTCTTAAGAGCCTTGACCGGCTTTAGTTCGACCGCGACCCATTTTTCGTCGGTCGGATCGGGAAATTCGGCCTTGGAAACTGTGGCAATACCGACGATCTCTTTGCCGATATTCGAGTGATAATAGAACACTTTGTCGCCCTTCTTCATCGCCTTGAGATTATTTCGGGCCTGATAATTACGAACGCCCGTCCAATCAGTAGCGCCATCAGCGACAAAATCATCCCACGAATACGAATCCGGTTCCTGTTTGACCATCCAATAGTTCATAGTTTTGTAATTTGCCGCGAAAAGGCACAAAGTGCGCAGAAGCTTTGTTTACTTTGCGCCTTTCGCGCTTCTTCGCGGCGATAATGCCTTATTTCTTAGATTCCGCTGCCTTTTTATTCAGCCATTTTGCCCATCGTTCGAGGTATGGGCGGAACGGCTTGAAGAGTTTCGCACGAAAACTGCCTTCGGATTGTTTTTCGCTCCAGACCTTTAGGTTCTTTTCGGCGTACTGACGGATCTGCGGTTCGAGGGCTGTACGTTTGATCGAATGCTTCTGGGTCAGGTAATAATGCTGCCCGACGAGTGAGAACATCAACCCCGCAATGTTGCCCTTGAACGAGCTCTTTGCCATGAATTTTTTGATATATGTCTCGGTCGGCTGAAGCAACGCCCCCATCGACATCTCGAACCACGGAGCCTGATTGCCTGCCCGCGGATGATAAAGCCCTGGTAAGTCGCCCTTTAGCGGCGTGTCCATGTTCTTAAGCCGGGGATCGTTGATAAAGTCGACGAGTTTGATCTTTTCTACGCCGCGGTATTGTTCGACCGGCAGAAAATCGAGGATCTTGTTTATCGTCGCCTCCGTATCCTTAGGAATCGTCAACGTCGACCCATTATCAATACGTATCTTAGTTACTTTCGCGGCCTTTTGGCCGGCGGTTTCTATTGCCATAATTAATGACTAATTGTAAATCGTGGATCGTTAATAGTAAATCCGAGACATCAATGTGGCGGGAACGCAACATAAAGGTGATTTTGCCACCGATCACACGGATAAAACACTGGGAAATACCTTGAAATTGCTTTACCGGCCTATTGGCATAGAACTTGTAATGAAAATTTTGAGAAATGAACCAGACCACTATTGCTAATCAAATTGAGATCACCGGCGTCGGGCTGCATACCGGTGTCGAGGTAAACATGAGGCTGCGGCCGGCACCGGAGAACACCGGTTATATCTTTGTACGGACGGACCTCGATGATTTTGAGATACCGGCTTCGGTCGAATACATCTCGCACTGCAGCTACGCGACCACGTTGATGCGGCGAGGTGTTGTTCTATCAACGTGCGAACATTTGTTGTCCGCATTGCGAGGATCAGGCGTCGACAATTGTTTTATAGATCTCGACAACATCGAGATACCGATCATGGACGGTTCGAGCGAGAATTTCATCGAGCTGATCGAAAACGCGGGCGTCGTCGAGCAACATTCTCGGCGGCACATCCTGCGAATTCTCGAACGCGTCGAATACAGCCAAGGCGACCGCAAGATGTCTATCGAACCGGCGGATAGATTTGAGATCGACTGCGTCATCGACTTCCCTCATCCGTTCATCGAACGGCAGCATCTGAAATTCGTCTTTAATAACGGCTCATTTGGCCGCGAAATAGCGTCGGCACGGACATTCGGCTTTACACACGAGATCGAGATGCTGCGAAAAGCAAATCTCGCACTCGGCGGTTCGCTCGATAACGCTATCGTCCTCACGGAAAACGGCATGCTCAACGAAACGCCGCTGCGTTTTGACGACGAATTCGTCCGTCACAAGATCCTCGACATCATCGGCGATCTCGCCCTGCTTGGTATGCCGATCGAGGGCAAGATCACTGCCGAAAAAAGCGGCCACGCCGTTCACGCTTCCCTTATGTCCAAACTTCTAAAAGCCGAACACGCCTGGGAGATCGTCGAACAGGAAGACTAAGAACTATTAACCGCTAAATACGCGAAATGTACGAACAAATGATCTTTTTATTTAGCTCTTTTCGCCTGTTTCGCGGTTAACTCCTGCCCCTAAGCCCCGAATTGCTGCAAGTGATGATCGAGGTGCTTATAGAGCATATTCGACCACTGCGTCTTGTTCAGCACGCCGAAAGAGTGCGATTCTTTGCCGTCGAACTCTGCTTCGCCAAGCTCGGTCGTTCGGTTTATGTAATCGATGAGTCGCGATCGTTCGCGTTCGAACTCGCGTTCGTCGGCGATAATGAACTGCGGGCCCGTAGGCGAATTCCTCTTGGGCGGTTTTTCTCCGACGACGATCGGAGCAACGATGTATTTGAGTATAAAACTCATCGGAAATTTCGGCTTCGGATGCTTGTCCGGCTCGTAGATGCACTCATACGCGACATTGCAATGTGCGAACATCCTCGCAACGTCCATCTTGCCCCACTGCCGCTGCGACTCCGGCGTCAAAGTATTCAGCCTCGCGATAACTCCGTCCGCAACCTCTTTGTCGAATATGTTTGGATACGCCATATCGTCTCTCTCCTTGAGCTTTTCGCGGTATCTTACCATAGACCACATAATGGAGGCATTGGTGAATACCTCAGAGGGATGGCTTGAAAGAAGCAGTATTGAAGTCGGGCGATCAAACAGAAAGGCCGGACGAATGTTGAAATTCGGCCGGCCTTGCTTATTTTGGAGAAAGTGTTTGCTTATTCCGTGAATTCCAACTCGAGATCGTCTTCGCAGAAGTCGAACTTGACCGCGGGGGATTGCGATTTGTCCGCATACACGGCTTTTATCCACTGTACGCAATCTTCGTTGTAGGCTGATTTATCCCAGGCCAGTACCATTGAGCCGCCCGGAGCGATACCCTTTCCGATGTCAAAGTAGCTCCATGTTTTCTTGCCCGGCTCGGCAACGAGCAGTCTCGTGATACGCGAGTTCGTTTTGTTGTAAACCGTGAAACTAACTTCACCATCCTGGGCATAGGTGGCGGAAAAACTCATCAAAACGAGAAATGCACTTAACACACTCATTCTGAACAATTTGCTGCTGAAACTCATAATCATCATTCTCCGTTATTATATAATCTATCTGACAGAAGGGATGTCTCAGCGATTCTAGCGATTTACCATGGAATACGCAAGAGAAAAGCGCGTGTCGCGATATGATCGCAAATGCCACACAGCGGAGGAATCAGTGAATACATTAGAGGAAAGGCTTGAAAGGAGCGGATACACGAAGCGGCTGGCGGACAACGAGCGGGACATGCGGCTGGTCGAGAACGCGAGGCGAGAGTTTGAGCTAAGCGGTAACGCGTTGCCGCCGGAAATGCTTGAATTCGAGAAGGCGGTCATCGACGAAGCCGCCGCCCTAGCCGCTGAGTACGAATCAACGGTCAGGATCGTCGATACCCGCAACGACCTCGAATTCGCACTCCTGCAAACCCAGGAACAACTCGAACTCGCCGCCGAACAACTCGAAGAAACCGACCCCGAACAAGCCGCCAAGATCCGCTCGGTATTCGGCGATCTTAAATGACGCCACCGCCCGCATGACGGACGACTGTCAGAAAGAAATTGCTAGGTGTTTGGAGAAGTAGTACGCTCTGTTGACGGGCGAATCGACCAATATGGAACATGCATCACCGAAATTCAATCCTCTTGAGTTTGTTGAGGTCGAACCGGACGAGCAGCTTGAGAGGGCACGGCGATTCTTTGAGTTGATCGCTCGGCGGCGAACGGTCAGGGAATATTCGGACCGCGATGTGCCGATCGAGCTGATCGAACGAGCCATCGCGACGGCTGGGACGGCGCCTTCGGGGGCAAATTTGCAGCCCTGGCGGTTTGTCGTGGTTCGTGACCCGCAAGTCAAGTCGAAGATACGCGAGGCCGCCGAGGTCGAGGAACACGAGAGCTACCACCATCGAATGAGCGACAAATGGCTGCGGCGTCTTGCACCGCTCGGCACTGACGAGCACAAGCCTTTTCTCGAGATCGCACCTTATCTGATCGTAGTATTTCGCATCACGACGATAGTCGAAGCAGGCGAGAGCGAGCCGACGTATTACTCGCAGGAATCGGTCGGTATCGCGGTCGGTTTATTACTCGCCGCACTTCATAATATGGGCCTCGCGACGCTGACGCACACGCCCTCGCCGATGAAGTTCCTGCAAGAGATACTCGGACGCCCAAAGAACGAAGTACCGTTCGTCCTGATCCCCGTCGGCTATCCCGCTGACGACGCAAGAGTCCCCGACATCAAGCGAAAGCCGCTCGACGAAATCATGCAGGTTATATGACATAGCCGATCGCCTCTTGCGGCCGGTAGCGAAGACGGCGTTAGTTTTTTGAATGATTTAGCGGCATAATTTTCGAAGGAAAAGCTATGGACCTTCAAAAACATCTCGGCGAAAGCGGCTACACCGAGGCCGCGAAGCGGCTCGATGACCTTAAAGCGGCGATCGCAATTGCGAAAGCAAATCTCGCGGCGGGCATTCTGCCGAAGGAGCCGCTCGTCCCGTTTTTGGCTGACCTCGCCGAGATGGAAATTAGAATACCTAAGATGGAAAAGGCCCTAGCTGATGAGTACGCCTCGGCCGTCGCTCTTGTCGATGCCCAAAACGACCTCGACCTGACGATGCTCGACCTCGAAGAACGGGCCGAGATGGTACTCGAATACGTGGAGCAAGACCACCCAGACGCACCCGCCACCGCCGAAATACGAGGATTAGTTGAAAAGATCAGAAGTAACGAAGAATAGCTTTCGTCGAAAGAATTGGGGTATCAGGCTCCGGAATTATGTTCCTTCGCAGTCATCGAGAAAATATCCTCCGCAAATATAAACGCCACGCCGAATTACATTGTTGCAGAAATCGGTGAAGTTAAGTATCGATCATGATGCTTACATAGATGGTTTAGGCGAAAGACGTCGTCAACGATAACTGGGAACCTAGGCGTACAGGCGATTGAGTAACTTTTATTCTTTCACTTCAACAATCCTAGTTGCCGTAAGTTCACCATCGTATCCCTCGAATACTTTCGGACGGCCTTCCAAGTCTAGGCGGGTCGAGCGCGTATCCGGGGCTCTCCTCGAGTAGAATACTTGCACGGTGCTTCCGACCCGTTCAACTGACCCAACTGTCTTCGCCGAAAAAGCAGTAGGCTTACCAGAATTTAGAACACAGGGGTCATAGGTAGCAACATAGTATCTCTCGTCGCCAACTTTGATAATAATAGCGGACCAGAATACGATAAGCTCGCCTACGCCACAAATTCCCGTTGGGTTATCAATTACCGTTCCAGTCATCGAATTTGTCCCAGCGGCTTTTGGAAGTTCCGATTTAGTCTTTTGAATTCTCGTTGCAACGAAACGTTCCGTCGTGCTAGGCCCTACAGCTTTAGCACCAGGTGAAGACCAAACTGAATAATCCATTTTGCCGTCGGATCTAAGAGCACAAGTTATGCGGTAAGAATAATCCTGCCAACGGGTGGGGAGAAAGTTGGGTGAAACAAATCTTCCAGTTAACTTTCCGCCCACCTCTGTTAGGTAAATGCCATTCGAATTCTTGATTTCGAAGTCAGTCCATTCGATTTGACCTGCTAGGTCAGGAAACCCGGTAAGAAGCTTAAACCGAGCTTTGCCCTCTTGCGATACTCTTAGATAACCTGTTTGGCCTTGAAACATGTTTCCCTCAGCAGTATATTTCCAAGTTCCGCAATACCTACAGTCCGAACTAATAGTCGTTAGCGTATCCGGCAAGTACTGGATTTTAGTAAAAGCGTCCATTTTGCCTACGGCTCTACCAGAACCGTCGAATTGCGTACCCCTACCAACCGTTATCTTGACTCGTTTTCCTTTCGCACTAACTGGCAATACGGCTTCATCAACCCAAGAGTCACATTCACGAGCCGAGCATAACCCGACGTGTGTCTTTCCGTAGTCGTCCATAATCGTTAAATAACAATTATCGCCGCATTCAAAAGCTGAGATCGATCCAACGATTGTTCGAACGAATGGTCTCTTTTGACATTTAACGGTGTCTGTACAAAGAAGAAAACAAATAACGGGAATGCCTGCTAGGGCGAATAAGGTTTTCATTTTGCCTCCAAGCTAAAACGCGCTAGTTACAGACGTGACAGTCCAGGTACCGTCAGGTTTCTTTCCAAAGACAACCTCAGGTAGAACTGCAGTGGTCTTATTCTTCCTGCTTACCTTGCATCGAGCTGTGGCCATTGTTTCCGCAGTTAAGACCAGACGTTCGCAACTTTCAACCACCAAATGCTCAACAACGTCCTTAAGGTGCTCATCCGACTTGTATTTTTCGTATTGCTCATCCATGTTCTTTTGAAGGATTCTGACTGCGGAAGATTCTGTTAACGCATTACTACAGCCCCATAGTAATATGGCAGCAAAGACTGCGACGCCGACTTTAATTGCTTTACGGGAAAGTTTTACCATTTTGGCCTCCATTATCCTGTTATCGTAACTCGGACGGTGTCGACGCTGGTCAGTATCGAACCCGACTCGTCCGCGCAGCCTATCGTGTGCTAGATTCTCCCATGATGCAAGCCTAAACGTCGTTTTCTTTCGAGAACAACTGAATAGTAACTAAGGTGTCGGTGGCACCTTTTTCTTTGGCGGTGCTTCGACGTGGGCGGCGGAGTTCCAGGCGGCGATGGCGCCGGGGTTGCCGGTGCAGAAGTTTGGGACCATGTGGCCGACGGTGGCTTTGGTGGCGATCATTTGGGCCATTTTGTCGTTGAACTCGGCATTTTTGGCGATGCGGCTGCCGACGGCGGAGTCTTGTTGGCCGAATGAGGCTTCGAAGGCGTTGCAGGCGTCGGTGACGTGGTCGGGCCAGCTGCCGGGTGCGCCGTAACTTTGAAGCAAAGCTTCGTCGGCGGCTCCGCCTGCGGCAAATGCCCGGCCTGTGGCGAGCAAGAGCTGATGCGACATATTGGTGGTGTAGCGATAACGGTCGCGGGTGCCGGGATTTGCGGGTTCGGCGGCGCGAGCGGCGTTGCGGACCTTTTCCATAATGTCGAGCAGGTCGATGCGTTCTGAGCCTTTGACATCGGTGGCGGAAAGGCCTTCGCCGGTGAAAGATTCGATCTCGCCGGCCAGATCCTCTAACAGATCGACCTGTGCGGTGAGTTCTCCGGTCCTCGTTTCGAACATACTGCCGACCGGAATGAGAGCAACGTAATCTACGATCCATTGACGGCAACGCTGGCCTGCCTCAAGGTATCTGCGGTTTTTATCGTTCATAGGGTGTTATGAACCTCCAAATTATAGTTTTTACCGTGAAGATTTTGCGGTAAGTCGATAATACGCCTGTTTTTGGTGTTGTCAAGGAAAATAGTGAACAGTGAAAGGTGAAAAGTGGCCAGTGTTCGGAGTCGAGAATGAGAGAACCACCCCGTCGCCCCGACCAAAAGCGTCGGGACGCCACCCCTCCTTAGTAAGGAGGGGAGCAAAAGCAGGTGAGGGATGTTTGAAAGTCGCTATTTGGTGAGTGAAAGCAGCTACGGAGTGAATGAAAGTGGCTACGCGGTCGTCGAAAGCGGCTGCGGAATGAATGTAATTAACTTTGCAGTCGTTTGATGCAGCTACGCGGTCGATTCATCAAGCTTCGCGGTCGTTGTAAGTTGCTACGCGATCAATTGTACGGGCTTCGCGGTCGATAGATGTTGCTACGCGGTCGTTTGATATCGCGCCGTGCTCGTTTTCAGGCTTCGCCAAGCGACGAGATCGCATATTTTTACTTTTCCGTGAACAAACGCCCACGGCTAAATTCAACGCGTCGCGATGCGACACTCTTGCTGATCGCTACTTATCCCAATCGTCAGTATGAAAAGTGCCATCTTTGTCTACCCGTTGGTAGGTGTGGGCACCGAAGTAGTCGCGTTGGGCCTGGATGAGGTTTGCGGGGAGGCGTTCGGTGCGGAAGGCGTCGAAATATGCGAGAGCAGACGAGAAACATGCCGCCGGAATGCCGTTTTCGTTGAATGCGACGACAGCCTTTCGAAGCGAACCGATGCGTGAATTCAACATGTCGGCGAACGTCTTATCAAGCATAAGGTTGTCGAGCGACGGATCCGATGAGTACGCCACGCGGATCGTTTCGAGCAGTTTTGAGCGAATGATGCAGCCGCCACGCCAAATTCGGGCGATCTCGGCGAGATCGAGGCCGTAGCTGCTTTCGACCGACGCTTTTTGAAGCAGGGACATTCCCTGTCCGTAGGTAAGGATAAATGCACACAAAAGTGCATCTTTGAGTTCGCCGACCGACGTTCTCGAATGACTCTGATCGGCGGTGGTCGACATCCCCGAGTATTTCGATGCGATCTTGGTTCGAACTGCCTTCTGCGACGAGATCTGACGCATCGAGACGGCGGTATCGATCGTCGGGATCGGCACACCGTGATCCATAGCTGCTTGCGACGTCCATTTGCCGGTTCCCTTTTGGCCGGCAGTGTCGAGGATCATCGCGACCAGAGGATTTCCGGTCTCGGGATCGGTCTTTCTCAAAACCTCGGCCGTGATCTCGACGAGGAACGAATTGAGTTCGCCGCCGTTCCAATCGGTAAATGTGCGGTGCATCTCGGTATTTGCCATCCGCAGGACACGCTGCATGAAATCGTACGTTTCAGCGAGAAGCTGCATCATGCCGTACTCGATGCCGTTGTGAACCATCTTGACGAAGTGCCCGGCAGAGCCCGAGCCCATGTACGCGACGCACGGTTCGCCGTTTACCTTCGCAGAAACGGCTTGCAGCGTGGTTTCGATGCGTTCGTAATGCTCGCGTTTCCCGCCGGGCATTATGCTTGCCCCGTGACGAGCACCTTCTTCGCCGCCGCTAACGCCGATGCCCATAAAACCGACGCCTTTTGCCTCAAGCTCGGCGATACGGCGGTCGGTGTCGGTAAAATGCGAGTTGCCGCCGTCTATGATCAGGTCGTCCTTATCAAGGAGCGGTGCCAGGTCGGCGATCACTTTGTCAACGATCGGTCCCGCAGGGACGAGCATCATGATGTTGCGTGGAGATTCGAGTTTTGCAATGAAATCGGTTAGATCGGTGCCGACATCGACCGGCGTCCCTGCACTTTCTTTGAGAAGCAATTCGCGTTTATCGGCGTCGAGGTCGTAACCGACGCCGGGGATGCCGTGTTCGGCGATATTGAGCAGAAAATTGCGGCCCATTGTGCCGAGGCCGATCATTCCAAAATGTGCCTTTGTCATTATTTTCAATGTCCCAGCTGTTTAATAAAGCCGCTCTTAAGATTCTTTTCGATCTCGCCGTGCAAAGGCGTGTCGCTGGTTGCCCTGATGACCTTATTCCCGCATTTGCCGCAAAGCAAATATGCTATCAAGACGCCGTGTTCTCGAAAGATAAAGGCGTTTAGAGACAGAGCGTCTTTCCCTTTGTATTTCATTGCACCGATCTTCTTGCCGCATCCGGGACAATCATCACCGTCGTAGAACCAACGGCCCTTGATCGCCGACCCAAAGCGCATCTGCGCTTGAGTATAGAGCATGTCCATCATTTCCTTTATTTCCTTGTTTGGCATCGTGAATGCATCAACCTCCGAACCCGCGAAACTTGCCCAGTTGGGCCTAGGATAATAAACTGCGTTTACAAAACATGTTATCACTACAAGACGCCATTCGCCCGACCACACTCATTTCATCATCAAAACTCAACGATCATCTCGGCCTCGACATCACGATCGCGACGGAAACGTTTCAGCATACCGGAAGCTTTAAGTTCAGAGCGGCGTACAATGTTGCCCTCAAAGTGCCGAACGACGAATTGATCGGCGTCTCGTCAGGCAATTTCGGCCAGGCTCTCGCATACGCCGCAAAATTGCTCGGCAAGAAATGCATAGTGATAATGCCGCATAATTCGGCTCAGGTTAAGGTAGATGCGGTGCGAAATTACGGTGCCGAGGCCGATCTGATCGACGTAAAGCTTGTGAGCCGTGCCGAACGTCTCGCTCAGTTAGCCGCTGAGCGTCCGGGTGCCTATCTTGCAAGCGCGTATGACGATCAACTAGTAATTGACGGAAACTCGACTCTCGGAGATGAACTTGCAGCACACGATTTTGATGTTGTTATCGTGCCGGTCGGCGGCGGCGGCCTGATCTCGGGGATCATTCAGAGCTTTTGCCGCCACGGCAAGATGACTGCGGTGATCGGAGCGGAGCCGCTTATGGCCAATGATGCCGCACGATCGCTTCATTCGGGCAAGCTGGTCGCAAACGAGCTTGAACCTCAGACAATTGCCGACGGGACAAGAACTCTATCATTGGGGAAACTAAATTGGCCGATCGTGAGGGACGGAGTTAGAGACATACTTGAAGTGTCCGAAGATAACATCAAGACAGCATTGAAGTTATACTTTGACCTTGCCAATCTGAAAAGCGAACCGACCGGAGCCCTGAGCCTCGCGGCCGTGCTTGAAAAGCCTGAGATATTCGCGGATAAAAAGGTCTGCGTTGTCGTTAGCGGCGGGAATGTCGATCCTTCGGTATATGCTGATCTGATCCGCGAATAGTTCAGTTCTTTTTCGGTTTTGCCGGTGCTTTTCTGTAAACGCCCGAAAACGTTACATTCGCTCCGCCGCAATTCATGTTGTCCGCAACGATCAGGAACGACTCTGTTGCGAGGCGCATCGATGCACGGCAATCGAATTCGCCGTTGCCGTCCGAATATTCCAGCGAGCCGTCTTTGTGTTTGGCAACACCGTCGAGTTCACCGATGTGAATGTTGTCTCCGAGGCCTTTCCAAAATGCGTTGCCTTTGACGGAGAAAGTGTTCGGTTCATCTGCGGAAGCGAAAATAATGTCGTTTTGCGCATATTTCCATTCGCCGACCCAGACTTTCGCACTTGCGTCAGAAAGATCCTCGCACGGATCTAGATCACTCGCTTTAAGCCATCCAACCGTCGGAGCACCCTGGAGCGGGGCAAACCAAGCGCAGACATAGTCGCCGCGTTTTCGATTAGTGACGACCGAGTCGCCGGAAACAACATAACTCCTGGTTTTACAGCTCAACGAACCGGGACACTTTTCGGAATCATCACCGTAAAAATACGCACGTGTGCCCTTTTTGCCCTTTACTGTACTGACGCCAAAATCGTCAGATTCTTGAGTAAAAACCCCCTGTCGGCACCAGTTGTCAGGATTGCCGGGAATTTGTGAAAAGACGGTATTGCCGCACAATACCACGGTCAAAACGATAAACTTTATGCTTATGCTGCGAATACTCATCTAATCAATGAACGGGGATCTCGGCCGTTACTTGCATACTCCTAAACCTTTCCGATCTCTTCGACAAATGTCACTCGATTGATCTCATATAGAGTCGTCATACCCAGAAACACCTTCTTTACAGCCGATTCGCGAAGTGATGAGAGGCCTTCCTTTTCCGCTTGGCGTCGGATCTCTGAGCCGGGGCGGCGTTCGATGATCATTTCGCGGATCGTGTCGGACATGTCGAGAAGTTCGTGAATTGCCGTTCGGCCGCGATAGCCGGTGTGGTTGCAGGCATCGCACCCGACGCTCTTGTAAAACACTTTGTCACTAATATCCTTCTGATGCAGGCCCGATTCTGCAAGTTCCTCGGGCGTCGGCGTATAGGCTCGTTTACATGTCGGACAAAGCAATCGAACCAGGCGTTGTGCGAGCACGCAGTTGAGCGACGAAACAAAGTTGTACGGCTCGACGCCCATATTCAGGAATCGGCCGATGACGTCGATAACGTTGTTGGCGTGAACCGTCGTGAATACGAGGTGGCCGGTCAATGCCGACTGGATGGCGATCTGAGCGGTCTCTTCGTCACGGATCTCACCGACCATGATCTTGTCAGGATCGTGACGTAGGATCGAACGCAGTCCGCGGGCAAACGTCAGGCCCTTTTTCTCGTTAACGGGAATTTGGACAATGCCGTGAAGCTGATACTCGACAGGATCTTCGATGGTGATGATCTTGTCTTCTTCATTACGGATCTCGTTGAGTGCAGCATAGAGCGTGGTCGTTTTACCCGAACCCGTCGGCCCGGTGACGAGCACCATTCCGTATGGCTCTTTGATATAAAGCCGAAATCGAGCAACATCGTCAGGATCGAATCCAACTACATTGAGATCGAGATTCTTAAATTCCTCGTTGATCTGCTCTTTGTCGAGAATACGGATAACGGCGTCCTCACCGAAAACGGTCGGCATGATCGATACACGAAAATCAACCGTGCGGCCCTTGTAACGCACACGAAAACGGCCGTCCTGCGGGATGCGGCGTTCGGCGATGTCGAGCTCGGACATGACCTTGATACGCGAAATGAGCTGTTGGTGATAGGCGATGTCAATCGGGTCGACTTTGGCGTACAGTGCTCCATCGATGCGGAACTTGACCTGAACGTCACGCTCGCGCGTTTCGATGTGTATGTCAGAAGCTCGCGATTCCATCGCATTGTATAGGATCGTGTCGACGAGCTTAATGATCGGCGACATATCGCTGTCCGACGCGAGCCTGTCGAGGTCGAGAACCTCTTCGCCCTGATCGGTTTCCTTGACGAGCGAGATCTTAAATCCGGATGCTGCCTCCTGCAGTACTCGCTGTGTCGAATCGCCCTTTCGAAGGACAACATCGATCGAACCGGCGGTCGCAACATATGGAACGATCCGCATATTGAGAACGTTTTCGAGCTCATCGAGCCGTTCCAGATTCGTCGGATCCGCCATCGCGGCATGCAGGTTGTTACCTTCGCGTTGTAAGGGGACGAATTGGTTTCGGAGCATCAGATCGACGGGCAGCCGAGCTAGTTCGTCGTGATCGACCGGCGATGGCCCGTCGGGCGGCAGCAAGTCGATGAAAGGCATACGGTATCGACGCGCAAGGATCTTGGCATCGATCATTTCCGGCGGTTCATTTTCCAAAAAATCAGACAATTCGATCTTTGGCGCCGATGGGTTGCTTACTGCAACTTCTTCAGTTTCCACACTCATAAATTCTATACCGTTACTGCTTTCTTCCGCCGAACGGCCCTGACGAGATGGTCTGGATGATCGGCAAGTAGATAGCAAGCAAAATAATAACAACGATTCCGGCCATGAACAGTAAGATCGCCGGTTCCAGAAGTGTTGTTAGCTGTTCGAGACGTACTTCCGCCTCGGCATCATAGAAAGTTGCGACCTCGTCGAGCATCTCCCGCAAGCTGCCGGATTTTTCACCAATGCCGATCATGTCCAATGCAAGTTCAGGAAGCCAATTGGCCTGCTCAAGAGCTTCGGTAAAACCGCGTCCTTCACGGATCATCGGCAGAACGCCTTGGCTTCGGCGTCGGAGTTCCAGATTGTTTATGGATTGCGAGGCAATGTCCCACGATTCGGGGACCGTGATACCGCCGGACAAAAGTGTTGACAATGAACGGGCCAATGATGACGCCGCCATATTTCGGATCAGCTGGCCTGCGACCGGTATGCGGAGCAGCAATTTGTGCAGCATCAGCTTACCATTTGCCGTGCGCAGCCATAAGACCAAGGCGACAGTTATGATTATTACTAAGGGCAGCAGCCACCAAATATTTCCGATGATGGCGTTGGAAAAGGCAAGCACCCAGACAGTTAGAGTCGGCAAAGCTCGATTGGCACTTAACCCTTTGAAAAGATCGGACATTCGCGGCACGATGTAGAAGGTCAAGAATGCGACCATCAAGGTGGCGGCCAAAAGCAGGAATGCGGGATATGCCAAAGCTCCGCGAAGCTTTCGCGATATGCCTACGCTTCGTTTCAGATATGTAACAAAACGTTCCAGCACATCGTCCAGCGCACCGCTCTTTTCGCCGGCCAGGATCGAGGCAGTGTAGATACGCGGAAAGATACCCTGCGATTCAAAAGCATCAGAAAGCGGAATGCCGTTCTTGATCTTTTCCTCGACATCTACCAGAACTGCACGCAGATTTGCTGAACCTGAGCGCGTTTTTAACAATCCGATCGCTTGCAAAACCGGAATTCCGGCCCGAAGCAATGCTGAAAGTTGTTGATTAAATAACAGGAAATCGCTTGACTTGACCTTGCCCTTGGTCGAGCCGCCAAGCGAAAGTACTGACGTAAGCCCTTCTTCGGCAGACGAGATGGCAAAAACGCGAAATCCATCGGCCTCAAGCCTCAAACGGGCATCGGCAGCTGCAGCCGCTTCGACTACTTTTGTTACGATCTCACCCGATGGGGTGCCGAGTCGACAAATGAATTCAGCCATAAATTAGGACGTTTTAAAGAGCCACAATGTTGCGAGATCGGAATCCGATTTGCGAAAGATCTCGAATCGACAATATAGACCTTGCGATGCTTCAGATTATATCACGCAGGCCGGCGATAATTGTTGCACACTAAGAATCTTTGCCGAATTTCGATGTCGATCGAACAACCTATATCGTGCTGCAAACATCTCATTTTTTGTCTTGCACGGTTTCCGTTCATTACCTACTATGTAGGTTACCCTTAGGAGAGTTTATGGCCTTAAATGCGTTGGTGGTATTGGCACGGCCCTTGGTTGCTCGAGCGGTATATATTGCGTTTACGTTTGCCATCGTGTTCGCCACAATGTTTGCTCAGGAACCGACACCGACTCCGCCGCTTGCAGATGACGACAATGCTCCGGTCAAGGTGAAGACCGATCTCGTCACGCTAACGCTTACGGTTACCGACCTTTACGGAAGATATGTTTCGGGACTGAACAAAAACGCCTTCCAAATAGCGGACAATGGCGAGCCTCAGGAAATTACATTTTTCAGTGATAGTGATGCCCCGGTTTCCGTAGGGATCCTGTTTGACGTTTCCGGATCGATGAGCGGTGACAAGATCAACAAAGCTCGGAAAGCGTTGTCCAGATTCATCCTAACAAGTCACCCGTCGGACGAGTATTTCCTGATCGCTTTCAACAGCCGGGCCCAGTTGCTGCTCGATCGAACCCGTGACGGCGATGCTGTCCTGCAAAAATTAACGCTTGTTCAACCAAAGAACAACACGGCACTTTACGATGCCGTTTATCTTGGGATCGAGCGAGTCACTCGCGGCTCTCATCAAAAGCGGGCACTTTTAATAATCAGTGATGGACAAGACAACGCATCGCGGTATAATTTTGGCGAGGTTCGTCGATTGATGAAAGAAGCTGATGTCGTCACGTATTCGGTCGGGATAATGAGCCGAGGCGACACAATGAGTGGGCCCGGAATGCAAGGGCAGTCTTTTCTGGATGAGATCAGCTCGGTGACTGGCGGCAAGTCGTTCTATCCTGACACCGACGTCGAAATGGACGAGATATTCGAGCGGATCGCCCTCGAACTGAGGCATCAATACTCCATTGGATATACGCCGAAGGACTTTGCACCGGATGGAAAGTGGCGGAAAGTTAAAGTTAAGGTCAAACCTCCGCGGGGTTTACCGCGTCTAACGGTTCGCAGTCGCGAAGGCTACTACGCAACTCCAAATGTCAGTTATCGATAAAAACGACGCAACCATGAAACGAAACCTTTTTCTCTTTTTATCCGGAACAACCTTTGCGGTGGCGATCTTATTCCAGTCTTTTTTTGCGTCGAATGCTCAGATAGCCTCAACGAAAGCGGTTAATGCGACTCCTACACCTGTACCAACACCTTCGCCAACGCCGAAACCGACACCGAATGTGCTGAACGACGACACCATCGAAAAGGTCGACACTGAACTTGTTAACCTCAACATCAGGGTGATCGACCGCAATAGCCGTCCGGTAAATGATGTAAAGCAGGGTGATTTTAAGATCTACGAAGATGGCGTCCTCCAGCAGATCGATTATTTTTCGCGCTCGGAAGTCCCGACAAATTACGCACTTGTGATCGATAATTCCGGTTCGCTTCGTCCGCAGCTTGAAAAGGTGATCGAGGCCGGAAAGATATTGGTAAACACAAACGGCCCGCTGGATGAGACAGCGATCATTAGATTCGTCGGGCGAGAAAAGATCAGTATTGAACAGCCTTTCACGACCAACAAAGCTGACCTCATCGATTCGCTTGATAATCTCTATATCGAGGGCGGCCAGACCGCAATAATCGATGCCGTTTATCTCGCGGTGGAAAATGTCGAGGAATACGAGAAGTCACAAAGTGCCGCGGACCGTAAAAGACGTGCGATCGTTCTGGTAACCGATGGAGAAGACCGCGACAGCTATTACAACGAGAAGCAGCTTTTTGAGCTGCTTCGTGAATCAGAAGCTCAGATCTATGTTGTCGGGTTTGTTGGCGACCTGAGCAAAGAGGGCGGCTTTATCGGCAAGAGCCCGCAGGGAAAAGCGAGAGCTTTTCTTGAAAGAATGGCAACAGAGACAGGAGGAAAGGCGTATTTCCCATCGGGTCCGAGCGAATTGCCGGCAGTCGCAAAGGACATTGCCAGTGAACTGCGTACCCAGTTTTCGATAGGCTACGTACCCTCGAACGACAAAAAGGACGGCACATACCGCAACATTAAGGTCGTCGTTGAAGACGGCCCAAACAAACAGAAGCGTATTCCGATCACACGTACGGGCAGGACGGCTGAAGCGGATGGTTCGAATCAAACAAAGCCGTCAACTACGCCGACGAAACCATAGCTGCTAAAAAAAGAGGCTGCCCAAAGGACGGCCTCTTTTTGATTGTTATCTAACTTGAGCCGATCTATTCGGGCACGGAACCGGAGATCTTTTTGCGGTTCGTTTCGCCGGTCACCAACACCGGAATCCCTTCGTCGACCTCACTATGCGGTCGCGGAATGACATGGACGGCCGTTACCGTACCGACACGACGAGCCGCAGCAGCGCCGGCATCCACCGCGGCCTTGACTGCTCCGACCTCTCCGCGAACGATCGCAGTGACCAACCCGGCGTCGATCTTTTCGTAGCCGACGAGTGTAACATTTGCCGCCTTGACCATCGCATCCGCCGCCTCGATCATCGCGACAAGTCCAAAACACTCAACCATCCCTAAAGCTTGCATAAAATTACCCTTTTAAGATCATTTCCGCCGTTTCAAACGCCAAATGATGAATATCGCGACCGAAAGCAAGGCTAAACCGACGAACAAGGCGATAAAGAAAATACCAGCTGCTGCGACCATTCGTTCACCGTTACTTCATGAAAACCATCAGGAAGACCAAAGCACCTGCGATCACGGTGATAAGTAAACAGACTAGAATGAACATCCTGTTCGATGCCGCACCGGGCTCTTCCCAAATGACCTTTTTTGGCTTTCGCTGGCCCACGCGCGACCTTTTACGTTCGGTCGCCGCGGCTGCTAGCTTCTCTGCTTTATCGTTTGTTTCGATCTTGTCGTCATTTTCGATGTTCGATCCGGGATCGGCATTACCGCTCAGTTCCGCCGGGACCACGGTTGATTCGAGTCCATTCGGAACCGGCTTTCCGCAATTATAACAAAACTGGGTGCCTTCACGGACGTCAACGCCACATGCAGCACAAATCGCTTTTTCGAGAACCGCTTCAGCCATACAGAACTAGACGATCGTAAAAATATCCTTCTCAGTGCCGAGGTCTCGAGCCGAAGGCGTCAGGATCGCTTTCTTTGTTATAAATATCCGCTGACCTTTATCCAATGCTCTGCGAACGTCATCCTCGCTGACAAAATCCAGCGGTGCGGGCGGCTTTTTCGGCTCAGGAAGCGGGTAAGTGTGATGCACGATCGTTTGTTTGACCGGTTCAGCAACCGGCGCCGGAGCCTCCCGTTTAACATGTTTGCT
Source organism: Acidobacteriota bacterium (assembly GCA_016713675.1). NCBI lineage: Bacteria > Pseudomonadati > Acidobacteriota > Acidobacteriota bacterium. The sequence continues at coordinate 176,229 of JADJOS010000005.1, read as the reverse complement.
TAAGAAGCTGTCAACTAGTGCAGCAATATCTTCGCGGGTGACCGATCTCGGTTTGATGAAAGGTTGAGTAACAGCGGCATCGGTCTTTACCGCCGAAACTGCCGGCGACCTTTTATTCACGGGCTTCGTTTCGAACGCTACCCGTTTGATGTCGATCAAATGAATAGGCGATACGTTATCCGACGTTACATTTCCGCCCCAAGAACCGCAGCCGAGCGTCATCGACGGTGAAAGACCCGTCGAAAATCCGATCGCGCCATGGGTTGTCGGCGAATTTATTATGACCCTTGCGGTCGGCATTTTTTCGCCGAACCTTATCGCCGCCGACCGATCTTGGGTGTGCATTCCCGACGTATGGCCCATGCCTCCAAACTGCAAGATCTCCAAACAGCGCGCGGCTCCCGCTTCGACCCCATCGACGACAAAGAACGCAAGCGTGGGCGATAATTTTTCGATCGACCATGGATGATCCCGTCCGACACCCAAGCAATCAGCCAACAGACATCTAGTGCCTTCAGGGATCACAACACCGGCCAAATCGGCGATAAACGCGGCTGATTTCCCTACAATGGCCGGATTAAGTGTGCGTTGCGGCGTCAAAAGGATCTTACCGACCGACTCAGCATCGTTCGCGTTTAGAAAATGCCCGCCCTGAGCACGAAACTGTGATCGCACCTCATCAGCGACCGCGGAGTCGGCTACGACAGACTGCTCAGACGCACAGATCGTACCGTTATCAAAACAAGTACTTGTCAGAATATCTGCGACGGCCTTTGCAACGTCAGCTGACTTGTCAATGTAAACCGGAACATTCCCCGGTCCGACTCCAAACGCTGGCTTGCCCGAAGAATATGCCGCTCGAACCAAGCCGGTACCGCCTGTAGCCAGGATCACCGCTGTCTGTTTGTGCTTCATCAGGGCTTCGGTGCCCTCGATCGTTGTGAGTTTCAGGCATTTGACAGAATCCGCCGGGAGGCCGTGCTTGATACCGGCGTCAAGCATGATTCGAGCCGTTTCGGCAATACATTTAGCAGCTGAAGGGTGAGGTGACAAGACAATGGTATTGCGTGACTTGATCGCAATTATGATCTTGAATATTGCAGTCGAGGTCGGATTTGTGGAAGGAATGATAGCGGCCACGACACCGCGGGGACTCGCTATTTCGACAATACTTTCGGTTTCCCGGACGACCCCAACAGTCTTGAGGGTCTTAAAATAATTCCAGACATCCTCAGCGGCAAACCTGTTCTTTTCCCGCTTGTCTTCAGGTTTTCCAAATCCGGTCTCTTCGCGAGCCATCTGCCCCAGACGGGCCGCATCGGACAACGCCGCCGCTGACATTGCCGCACAGATCTCATCGATCTTTTTTGATCAAATCCGGCAACAATGGCGAACGCCTCGTGGGCGGCAGAGACCGCATCACGAGCTTCCTGTTGGGCTGCCAGATCCTTGTCACTCATACGCTAAAAAATCGGGAGAGGCCAAGACGTGAGTCAGCAGGAACTTGGGTCCCTGCATTTCAGCGTCCCGTTATCCCCGAGTCGATCTTACGCTATTTTGTCTTGGACTTGGTGCCCTCGTTAGAGATAGCTGACGATGATCCGGCACCGCCGGAGCTAAGCTGTCTTTCGCCGCCCTGCAGAGCTTTTTCGTCAGGACTCACGCCGACAGTCCCGCCTTTCGGCAAGATTCGTTCGACCTCACCGTGCGGACGCGGTATGACGTGGACACTGATAAGTTCGCCAACACGGCGAGCTGCTGCTGCTCCTGCATCAGTAGCTGCTTTGACGGCTCCGACGTCTCCGCGAACAAAGATGGTCATGTATCCGGCCCCAATATACTCTTTGCCGACAAGCTGTACATTGGCTGCCTTGACCATAGCATCAGCAGCTTCGACACCACCGATAAAGCCCTTGGTCTCGATCATTCCGAGCGCTTCTAAACTCATTGATAATTCCTCACTTTTCTAACTAGCAGATGGATTTCGTGACAAAGCCTAAACGTAACACGCGAGTAGTCAATAATCAAGCCACTCTCTCGTGATAAAACCGAAATGATTCGATTGACAGAATGTGTTAAACAACGATATATTTCACACTTAAGAACGTTGTTCGGGTCACTAGTTCACACACGTCGAAAATGTCACAAACTCTAGGCGAAAAGTTGCGGGAAGCCCGCGAAGAACGCGGTATTTCCTTAAGTGAAGTCGCGGAGCAAACCCGTATTTCACCTCACTACATCGAGTCGATCGAACGTGACGATTATAAACCGCTTCCCGGCGGTATATTCAACAAAGGCTTTGTCAAATCATTTGCCAAATATGTTGGGGTCGATGAACAAGAGGCTCTTGCCGATTATTCCCGGGCAATTGCAGCAAAGGAAGGCAGTGATGAAGCAGATCTAAAGGTCTATAAGCCTGAGGTGCTCACGGACGATAGTTCCGCGAGATCAATGATCCCAACTATCATTATCGCCGCTTTGATCCTTGGGCTGATGACTGCAGGCATTCTCTTCGGACTCGATTATTTGAATTCACCCGCAGATCCGCCGAAAGCCGCAAACGCCAATTCCTCTAACACGGGTACAAATTCGAATTCGGCTGTGGCCGGGACAACTTCTGACGCCACAGTGCCTGAAATGGCGACACTGAAGATCGAATTCAAGACGACCAGCCAACCCGTTCGGCTGCTTTCAACGGTCGATGGCGAAAAGAGCGACAATGTCGTCGCGGCCGGTTCATCGAAGCTGTTCGAACCAAAAGAAAGCATAACGCTGAACTATAACCGTTGGAATTCGTCCGTTGTTCAGCTAACAATAAACGGAAAGACGATCGCGTTGCCGAGTGCTCCGCTTACTCCTGCTGACAAAGACCGGATCAATTTCACAATATCGAAAGAAAATATCGCTACGGTGTGGACCAGCGGTTCGATCTCGAATGAGGTTCCGCCGGCGACAACAACCGAAACGAATACAAGCACGACGCCTCCGGCCGCAACCGGCCTAACCGTTGTAAAGCCTACTCCTGCACCGAAGCCTACAACGGCCGCAAACACGGCGACTTCGCCTGCAAAAACACCCGATCCAAAGCCGGCCGCAACGCCGAGGGCTGCTCCTACCACTGCCAAACCGGCAGCGAACGGGCCGAATTGATCAGTGTCTGTAGGAAAGCTCATAATTGTGAATGTCCGCAAGCATTTTGCGGGCATTTTTGTTTATAATTGGATATGGAAATCGACAAAATACAAGAAGGCCTAACGTTTGACGACGTATTGCTGGTTCCTGCTTACTCGGAAATACTGCCGGCAGAGGCAGACACACGCACCAAATTTTCGCGCAATATCGATCTGAACATTCCACTGTGCTCATCAGCCATGGATACTGTGACCGAGGCGTCCCTGGCGATCGCACTTGCTCAGCAAGGCGGGATCGGTGTGATCCACAAGAATTTCAGTGTGACCGAACAGGCCGAAGAGGTCGACAAGGTAAAGCGCAGCGAATCTGGAATGATCGTCGATCCGGTCACGATCCATCAGGACAAATTGGTCTCTGATGCCCTCGAGATAATGAGCCGCTACAAGATCAGTGGTGTTCCGGTCGTCGATAGCAATGGTCTACTTGTTGGAATCATCACGAACCGTGATCTAAGGTTCGAGACGCGTTTTGATATTCCGGTCTCCGAGATTATGACGCCGCAGCCTCTCGTTACGGTTCCAGTCGGTACAACGCTTGACGAGGCCAAGGTCAAACTTCAGAAACACCGTATCGAGAAGCTGCTCGTTGTTGACGACAACGGGCATCTCAAGGGCTTGATCACGGTCAAGGACATACAAAAGGCGATCAACTTCCCACTCGCGGCAAAGGACGAACTCGGCCGTCTGCGTTGTGCAGCGGCGATCGGTGCAACGGGAGATTTTCTGGAACGTGCTGAGGCTCTCGTCAATTCGCGTGCCGATGCTATCGTTATAGACACGGCACACGGGCACAGTTCGAGAGTGATCGATGCGGTGAAAGCTGTGCGATCCAGGTTCCCTGAGATCGAGATCGTCGCGGGAAACGTCGCGACTGCGGAGGCAACAAGGGCATTGATCTCCGCCGGTGTTGATGCTGTTAAGATAGGAATCGGGCCCGGATCGATCTGTACGACCCGCGTTGTTACCGGAGCAGGAGTGCCGCAGATATTGGCGATCGTTGAAAGCGTAAACGCAGCTAAGGGCTCCGGCGTTCCGATCATTGCCGACGGCGGTGTCAAATTCTCAGGGGATGTTGCCAAAGCAATTGCCGCCGGAGCCGACAGCGTCATGATCGGCTCGCTTTTCGCCGGAACCGAAGAAGCTCCGGGCGAGGTCATACTGTTCCAGGGCCGCAATTTCAAGACATATCGCGGCATGGGCTCGATAGGAGCCATGAAAAGGGGCTCAAGCGACCGATACAGCCAGGAAGGCACCGTCTCCGACGCCAAGTACGTCCCCGAAGGCATTGAGGGCCGTGTCGCATATAAAGGTTCAGTCGCCGAAATGGTCACGCAGCTCGTCGGCGGCCTTCGATCAGGTATGGGCTATACCGGCTGCCGCTCGATCGCGGAACTGCAGACCAATGCACAATTCGTTCGTATTACGTCAGCCGGCCTGCGCGAGTCGCATGTTCACGATGTCATCATCACCAAGGAAGCTCCGAATTACAGAATTGAATCCTAAGAAGATATGACCGCGAGAAACGAGAAAAGACGCAAAAAAGAGATTCTCCTTTTTGCGTCTTTTCCTTTTTTTCGTGGTTAACTACTTTTTCATTTCCTCTTCGATCAGAGCACGTAAATATGATTCGCCGAAGGTAGCAAGTTCTCGGCCGTTGACGAAAAATGTAGGGGTCCGTCGGACGCCGATGGCCTGGCCGTCTTTTCGGTCCTGCTCGATCTTCGCGTCGAATTTCTTTGACTTGATCGCGGCCGACGCTTTTTCCATATCGAGGCCGAGTTCCTTGGCGTATTTGTCGAACAACTCGTTGATATTGGGCAGCGGAGCAGCGGTCGGCGGGCCGTGTTTTGTTCCCCATTCAGGCTGTTTTCTGAATAGAATGTCCTGGGCTTCCCAATACTTGCCTTGCTCGCCTGCGGCCTCGGTGAAGTTCGCGGCTGTCAAGGAGTTTGGATGGAGCGGCATGTATCTCGTCACGAAACGAATCTTGCCTTCGTATTCTTTGAGGATCTTTTTGACGACCGGTGCAAACGACGCACATGATTCGCATTCGGGATCGTAAAACTCAACTAGTGTTACTTTCGCGTCCGCGGGCCCTAATGACGGGCTGTCGGGCCGAACCAGCTGTTCTGGAGCGATCTTTGGCTTTCCACCGGAATTGCTGTTACCGACGACCGATTCTTTTTGAACGGAACTACGATAATAGTTTGAACCGATCACAGCCCCGACAACGACAAGGGCGATTATCGCCCCTAATATAATGATCTCTTTACGCATAATTAATTTTCCTTTGGTTTATAAAATATCAAACAAAGCGCTATCGTGGCGAAAGCCGCGAGCCCCATCAACGGTATCGTAATAAAGCCGAGAAGCTCGATCTGCACGGCGTTGCAAGGAACGCCTTCTGAACATGGCGCGATCGTCTCGGGGATAATTCCGTAGTAGAGCAGATTGTGATAAATGGCAACGGCCAACCCGGAGAGACACAGCGGCAAGGCGTAGATCTTCATCTTTGCGTCACGAGTGATTATTCCCGCACCGATGATCAGCAGCAGCGGATACATCGCGATCCGCTGAACCCAACACAAGACGCATGGCGGCAGCTGCATCACTTCACTGAAAAACAAGCTGCCGGCGATAGACAACAGCACGATTATCCAAGCGATATAGGGCAGCAGGCTGGCTATTCCATTTATTGACATATTCTCTACTCGATCCAACGTATTACAATCTTATCTTAATTCCGCCGTTAAAAATACGACCCTCGGTATGTGTATAGAGTTCAGCGAATGTCGGATTCTGATGCGTTCCGAGAACAACCCGACCATAACGTCCCTGACGGACATCGGTCAGGTTCTCGGCATTGATAAACAGACTGAACTTGCCGAAGCTCTTCTCGCCAAACAATCCTAACTCAGCAGTTGATCGCGTCAGCGAACGGTCATCGAGTGTCTGCCGGCTTCCATAGTAAAACTCAACTCCGGCCTTAAAGCTCTCGTGTTTTTCGAAAACGAGCGATGAGTTGACCCTATGTCTCGGCAACAAAGTCAGTGTGTGGTCACCAGTGAGGAATCCGGCCTTCGCGTCGGTGAAAGTATAGCCGAAGAAGAGCTTCGTGATCGAGTAGCCGACCCGTGCGTTCGTCTCAAAACCTTTGCTGATCACAAGTGACGGGGCGTTGCTAAACCGAAAGATGTTATTGGTATCGGGCCTCAGGATGATCGGATCGGTTATTTCTGTGTAAAAGAACATCTGGTTGAGGGAATAGGTAAAGTTCTCGCCGATACTATCCTTGTAATTAACATCAAACGTCCCGCCTTTGCTTCGTTCTGCTTTTAGAAGTTCGTCAACAGGTGACACATTTCTGAACAAAAGTGTCTCGGCGTCTTCAGTGAACATTGTTGGCGTCTTGTATCCTAGGCCGAATCCGACGCGAGTGGTCAAATGTTCGCTGAACCGATAGAGTAGTGAGACTCGGGGTAAAGCGAAAACGCCATGATCCTTGGAATAGTCGAGTCGAAACCCGGCTTCGAGCGAAAATCTGTCGGTTAGGTCGACTGTGTCTTGAACAAATACTCCGACAGTCGATCGAGTTTCATCGCGAGGATCGATACCGTTCGTCGTCTTTTCCCGAAACTGATCGTAGACAACACTTCCGCCAAAAACGACTGCATGCCTACCAAATGCCTGTGCATAAGATATATCAGTAAATGAATTGAACTGGCTTCCCTTGAATACGTAACTTTGCGTCGTCAGTTCGCGATCGAAGAACGCAAGACTTTGTTTTGCAAACAATCGTCCGCCGGTTGCGAATTCGCGGTTGAGATTGAACGACGTGATGTTTCGAAAGGATCGATTTTGTTCGAAATACTGATGAAACGCCGTAGCGTTGCCATTTAGCACAAAAGTGTCCCCCCCCTTGCGGTTTTGATAGGACATCGAGTTGCCAACCGTTAAAGTAGTTTTCTGATCGATATAGAAGAGCAACTTTGGGCGGAAACCGAAAGCCGTAGTTTGCGGCAACTCCGTAAAATCGTCGTCATCAACGTCATACGGTCGTTGATAATTTGTAGAGCCGTGGAGCGTATAGCCGAACCGCGAGTATTTGCGTGAATTGAAAACCGAAAAGTCAGTGCCGTATGCCGACGTTTGATTCAGGATCAGCGTAGTCACAGGCTCGTCCGTGGGGTCTTTCGTGACAAAATTGACGACTCCGGCGATCGCGTCACCGCCGAACAGAGTCGCGGCAGGACCCTTTACAACCTCGACCTGTTTAAGATCGAGAGGTGGTATTTCAAGAATGCTAAGACTGCCGGAAAAGCCGCCAAATGCCGGAAAACCGTCCTTTAAGATCTGAGTATAACGGCCATAAAGGCCCTGGATCCGAACACTTTGTGTATTCGATGTTGCCGATGTCTGCTGCACCTGAATGCCAGTGCTCTCATGTAAGACCATCGAGACATTCGCGGGCCGCATATTGATCTTTTCATCTATCTCTTCTTCGTCGATCGCCTCGACACGTGAAGGTTCCGATTCGATCTCGCGGCCGGTTCGAGTCGAGGTTATCGTCACCTCGCCAACTTCATTGTTGATCTCAAGGAATGCGACTCGTTCGGACGGATCGGTCAGCGGGTAAGTAAGTTTGAGTTCCAACGTTTCGAATCCGGGTGAGAATATCTCGATAGTTTGGTCACCATCAGCTGCGATCCTAAGCTCCGCCCTACCGTTTATATCAGTGACCGCAGACACCTCGGTGCCCTTTAGGCGAACTGTCGCTTCGGCGATATTCGCCTTTGTATCTCTGTTCTTTACAATGATCGTGACCGTAGTTGCGCTTTGCGCCAACACGGTGTTGGCTGTCAGAACGACGACGAGAAATATAATTGCTCTTCTCATAAACTCCATAACCTTAGCTCTAACTCGAACCATGTCACCTTTACAAAATGGTGACGAAAAGCGGGCGCAGTGGTGCGGGGCAGTTAAGCTTTTGGCGGCTGCCAAATGGAGTTTTGGTGGGCTTTTGAGTATGGGTTTGCATACTCGATGACGTTCGTTGGAATCGCTTTACTTTCAACATCGCTTGAAGCAAATGTCCGGAAAGAATGATCAGCAACCGACAGGCTACAGCATGGACAAAGACAGAATGGGGAGCAATCGTCAGAGTGCCTGTCACTTGTTGGCTGAATGCTAGTGATCTCTGTCCTACTATCAGTGCAATCATTCTCCATTGCAAGCAAGTCCTGACACGGCTGTGTCATGAGGAGCAGGAGATAGACGATAAAGCTGAAACAAAGAACTTTCACTTCATTTTATTTTCGCTTGATTGAGGATCTCCTGCAAGTCGTCAGGTACGGGCATCGGTTTGAAGAACCAAACGTTAGCTCCGCCCGTGTTGCCTGTCGGGTAAATTCCCAGCGGTGTCTTGGTCGCAGCACCGATGATCCGTATGAATTGCCCCCAGATCTCGAGTGCAGAATGCATCATTAACGCAAGCCTAAACATCCGCCAGTGAACACGCGTGTGATGATATGTGCTTGCTTGGCCAAGCACGTGGGCACGTTCCAGGTGACGAAACGCGGAAGAGAGATCGCCGATCGCGATCTTACGGTCGGCTTCGAGGATCTCGGCGTCGACATATTTTTCAATTCGATCCATTGAACAAAATGTATCATTGAGAAAAACGCCTTTGCAAGCATAATTCTGTTACGACAACTGTTCAGCGGCAGATTCCCATTCGGAGTAGAGATCCTTGATCTTTGCTTCTGTTTCGGTGAGCTTTTGTGTGACTTCGGCGAGACGGGCATAATCCGATGCGACCTTTGGATCGGCCATTTCTGCAGCTAGTTTTGCGGCCTCGTCTTCGAGTTCAGGGAGATCGGATTCGATCTTTTTGATACGTTTTTCGAGCTGGTTGATCTGATTCTTTGACAGAGTCGATGCCGGTTTATCGTTGGCATTTGCTTGCTCGATGCCGGACGATGCCACCGTTATTTTTGCCTGCGGCTCTAAGTTGGCCACGGATCTGTGTAGAAGACCACCCGCTGCTGCAGGTGGTTCTGACAATTTCCAGTCGTGAAATTCGGTGTAGTTGCCGTCAAAACTAAGTACCGTGCCGTCGGGTTCGAATGACAGCATTTGGCTCGCTATCTTGTCGAGGAAAAAGCGGTCGTGGCTGACCGTGATGATCGTTCCGTCGTATTCCTCGAGCGCATTTTCGAGCGACTCGCGTGATGGGATATCGAGATGGTTGGTAGGCTCATCGAGCACCAGCACGTTCTTTTGCGAATAGATCAGCTTAGCAAGGGCGAGCCTACCCTTTTCGCCTCCCGAAAGGGCTGAAACGGGCTTGAAAACATCTTCGCCCATGAAAAGGAATTTGGCGAGAAAACCGCGGAGTGTGCCGTTATCGGCAGTTGGGGCTACGCGTCGGAGCTCCTGGATCACCTCATTTCGCGGTTCGAGGCCCTCAAGATTCTGCGAGTAATAGCCGATGTTTACCTTTGTGCCCCAGTGTATCTTGCCGTCGAGTTCACGAATGTTGCCGAGGATCGTTTTCACGAGCGTCGTCTTTCCAGTACCATTGCCGCCAATAATGCCGAGCGCGTCGCCTCGATGAAGTGAGAATTTGATATCTCGGGCGAGAACCTTGTCGCCATAACCGATCGCCAGATCTTCGGCGGTCAGCACGTTGTTGCCGGTTCGCTGCACCTGCCTGAGGCCAAAATTGCCGCCCGATCTTTCGCTTGTAACTGCTTCGATACGTTCCATTTTGGCAAGGAGCGTACGGCGTGATTTTGCCTGTTTGGTCTTTTGGCCTTCGAGATTGCGGCGGATGAATTCCTGCGTTTTGTTGATCAGCTGCTGCTGATTTTCGTATTCGCGGATCTGCTGCTCTCTACGAAGTTCGCGTTCTTCGAGATATTTTGAATAATTACCTTTGTACGTTACCGCCTGACCGCGATCGATCTCGATCACACGGTTGGTCGTGCGATCAAGGAAATAGCGGTCGTGGCTAATTACGACATAGCTTTTATCGTATGTTTTTAGAAACTCTTCGAGCCATTCGACAGCATCGACGTCCAAATGATTCGTCGGCTCATCGAGCAGCAGAACGTCCGAACCGGAAAGCAGCAAACGCACCATGCCAAGCCGGTTCTTTTGTCCGCCGGAAAGCGTTCGCACATCGTCGCCCCACGATTCGGGCGCGAAGCCCATTCCGAGCAGAACAGATTCGGCCTTCGCAGCATACGAAAATCCGTCGGCGTGCTCAAATGCGGTTTGGAGATCGGCATATCGGTCGAGAATAGCTTCGGAGTGATCCGTTTCCATCTCTTTTTCGAGCCGCCGCATTTCGGCCTCCATGTCGTGTATCTCTTTGAACGCTGAAAGTGCTGCAGTGTGAACTGTCTCAGCCTCGCCAAAATCGACGTGCTGATCAAGGAGGCCCAATTTGAGGCCGTTCATTTTGATCACGTCACCATCATCAGGAGCCTCTTGCTGCGTGATTATGCGAAATACCGTGGTCTTCCCGGCGCCATTGCGGCCGACGAGACCGACCTTTTCGTTCGGGTTGACCTGAAACGAGACACCTTTTAGTATCTCGGTCCCGCCGTACGATTTCCACACATCTGAAAGTCTAAATAGCATGTCACTTAAGCAAAAAGGCAAAAGGCAAAAAATGAAATTTGCCTTTCACCTTGAATTGATAAAAACGCGATCCTTGTGGCTATTTGGTCGCCTGTTTCTTGGCTTCCGGTTTAGCTTCGGTCTTCGCAGGTGTCGCCGCCGCCGGTTTGACCGGTGTAGCCGCGGCCGGTGCCGCAGGTGTCGCAGCGGCAGGAGCCGCCGGGGTCGCCGCAGCTGAACCGGCAGGACGTGCTCCGCTGAGCTCATTCGGGTTCTCGACCACTTTCTTAGCAAGCAAATTTTCGATTTTCGCTTCGTTCAGGGCAAGCGCTTGATACGATGCGGCAAGCAGCTGCTTACGGTTGTTTGTCAATAGATCGATGATCTGCTGACGAACGCCCGGGCTCTCGAGAGTCAACGCTTCTTCCTTTTCGATCCGTTCCTGCAGCTTGAAAATATAGCCCTTTCCGTTGAGAGGTATCACATTCGTAACGCCTCCAACGCTAAACTGTGGATTCATGAATCCCGCAGCATTCTGTGCACCAAAATTCTGCTTCAATTCGTCTTCGCTAAGATATCCAAGATCGCCGCCCTGCAATTTGCTCGGGTCTTCGCTATACTCACGAGCCAAAGCAGCAAAATCGCTGGCCGGCTGCGAGAGTTTGGTAAGAAGTTCCTTGATGCGGACGTTCGCTTCGGCGTCATTTGTCGTAACATCGCCCTGACCGTTGTTCGTCGGATCAATAACAATAGCAGCAAGCTTTACGCCGCGCTTCTTCACGAACGATTCAGGATTTGCCGAGTAGAGATCGGTGATCTCCTTGTCTTTCGGTGCTTCGATGCGGGCCGTGATCTTGTCAACGAGCTTTTTGATTGCGAGGCCTCGTTTCGTTGTGTCGCGAAGTGCAGCCTCGCTAAAGCCTGCGTCTTTCATCTGCTTATCAAATTCTTCGGCGGAAACACGGCTGTCCTGCTTTTGCTTGTTCACCTCAGCAGTGATCTCTTCTTCCGTCGGCACAAGATTCTCCTTCTCCGCCTTTTGGAACATCACTTCCTGTTCAATGAGCGACTGTAGAACCTGGAGGCGGGCACCGGCAAGTTCAAGCGGTGACATTTTTGCTTCCTGTCCCTGAGCCTGTTGTTTGACCGCTCGGTCGACCTCTTCCATCTTGATGACCTTACCATTTACGTTCGCGGCTGTTTCATTCGAGGCACCCGTACCCGGGCCTCCGGCACCGCAAGCGGCAAACATCGCTGTAAAAACCGATATTACGGCGACGGTCAAAATTCGTTTTGTGTTATTTTGCACTATGGCTCTCACTCCCTCTTTCCTATCGATCTGTATCATAACTTGACTTAACCTACTCTAATTTGCTATAAACTCTACTTTTGAGTTTTGAATAACTCTTCTTAATACCTCAGTAATAGGAGGCAATAATAATATGGCAAAACGCTGCGACGTATGTGGGAAAGGCCCACAATTTGGAAATAACGTATCACACGCTAATAACAAGACCCGACGACGCTTTAATCCGAATCTTCAATCGGTTCGCGTCTCGCTTCCGGCCGGCGGAAACGGACGTGCTAAGGTTTGTACCCGATGTATCAAATCTGGGAAGATCGTTAAGGCTGCGTAATATCATTTGAGACATGAGTCTCACCTTTGGTTGCCAAACGCTTGAAGCAATTCAAGCGTTTGGTTTTTTTGTGTTACGCAAATGCTCAGTCGTACAAAACAAAGCTTGTATCCTAAACAACAGCCACGCACTCGATCTCAACCTTGGCATCTCGCGGCAGACGAGCTGCTTGAACCGTTGCCCTCGCAGGCTTATTCTCACTGAAAAACCTGCCGTAAACTTCGTTCATCTCTGCAAAATCATTCATATCGGCGAGAAAGACCGTCGTCTTGACCACATCGTTCAAGCTCGCTCCAGCAGCGGCGAGCACTTCGTTCAGATTCTTCAAAACCTGCTCGGTCTGCTCAGCCACAATTTCCGATACAAAATTTCCTGTAGCCGGATCGATAGGTATCTGGCCCGAGCAAAAGACCATGCCTCCTGCCTTGATTGCCTGCGAATAAGGGCCGATCGCTCCGGGGGCTTTTTCTGTCGAAATGATCTCTTTCATAGCACCAATAAACTGCGACTTGAATACTCAAGCAAAACGCGAATTGTAGCAAATTAAGGGAGGAAAGAAAAGCGGACGAAAGAAATAAGATACTATTCGAAACCCACAATACTCAAAAGAACGCGAAAATAAACGCTTTGTTTGGCGATATTTTGTACATTTCCCAACTTATCTTCACCCTATGCATTTACACGTTCTACCGCGATCACGCCCGGGACGTGTTCGATCGCTCCGACGACCTTGTCGAGGTGTTTCTTGTCGAAAACTTCGACCGTCACCTCGATCAAACCTATATCGTCCTTTGAGACATTTGCACGGGCATCTCGAATACCTGTTTTGATGTCGGCAATCGCATTTGTGATGCCGGCGAGCATACCGGTTCGGTTCTCGGTAGTAGCCAGCAACTGCACAGATTGGACCTGTTTCTCGTCGCTCTTGGCCCACTCGACCTCCACGATACGGTCGCGGTTAACCATTAGCTGATTGACATTCTTGCAGCGTTTGTTGTGAACTACGATTCCCTTTCCCAGCGAAATGTATCCGATGATATCTTCGCCCCTTAGCGGATTGCAGCAACGGGCCCGCGTCGTCAGCAAATTGTCGACACCGCGGACGACAATTGCATCTTCGCCTAATCCGATGAATTTGCGAACGGCCTTCATTCCGGTCCCAATTCGGGTTTCCTTTTTCTTTTCGGGATCAAGTTCGTCAAATTTATCGCCAAGATATTTCGCGAGAACATTTCGCGGCAAAGTCTTGCCATAACCGATCGAAGCAAGCAGATCATCGCCTCGGCCGAGGCCGTATTCATTGGCTATCCGCTTCATTTCCGGATCGTTATTAAGTAGTTTTTTAGGCGTGACGCGAAATTTTTCAGCCTCTCGTTCGAGGAGTTTCCGGCCCATTTCGACCGATTCCTCACGCTGCTGGAGCGATATCCAATGGCGGATACGGTTTCGGGCCTTGGACGTGATGACATGGTTGAGCCAGTCACGCGACGGCTTTGAATTTTGCGTGGTAAGGATCTCGATCACGTCGCCATTCTGGATCTCGTGACGGAGTGGCACGATTCGGCCGTTTATCTTTGCACCGGTACAGGTATCACCCACGACGGAGTGTATGGCGTAAGCAAAATCGATCGGTGTCGATCCGCGCGGCAACTGGATCACCTTACCCATCGGCGTAAACGCATAGACGTCCTTTGGAAACAGGTCTAACTTCAGAGATTCAATGAAATCCTCACTGTCGCCGGTCTGGTCGCTAGACTCGACGAGCGGCAAGAGCAGCTTTTCGACCGTTGCACGCAATTCGTCAAGACTATTATCGTCTTCGTGGGCCCCAAGCGAGCTTTCCTTGTACTTCCAGTGTGCCGCAACACCTTCCTCGGCGACCTGATGCATCTCTTCGGTACGGATCTGCACCTCAAAGGCCTGGCCACCCTTATCGATCACGGACGTATGGAGCGACTGATAGAGGTTATCGCGTGGTATTGCTATCCAGTCCTTGAATCGCTCGGGAACAGGCGTCCAGATGTCGTGTATGACGCTAAGCGTCAGATAACAGTATTTCCGGTCATTCGGAGTGATGATGCGGGCAGCGATCAGATCGTAGACCTGCTCGATCATGATCTTTTGCTTCTTGAGCTTTTTCCAGAGGGAATAAAGACGCTTAACACGACCCTCTATGGCTACATATGGAACCTCGTGCTCAGTAAGTTGGATCGCTATCCTTTCCTTGATCTTATCGAGAGCCGCCTCCAATTCCGGCCGCCGGGCATCGACCTCTTTTGCGAGCCGCTTATAATCGTCGGGATATAGATTCTGAAACGACAGGTCCTCGAGTTCGCTTCGCATTTTACCCATACCGAGCCGATGCGCGATCGGTGCGTAAATGTCGAGGGTTTCCTGCGAGATACGTGCTCGTTTCTCGGGTTTGAGAAATTGCATCGTCCGCATGTTGTGCAAACGATCCGCAAGTTTGATCAACACGACGCGTACGTCGGTGATCATTGCGAGGACCATCTTGCGGACATTCTCCGCCTGCTGTTTTTCTTTTGAAAGATTACTGATGTGAGCGATCTTAGTCAGGCCGTCGACAAGCAGTGTGATCTCGTCGCCAAAGTACGAGCGGATCGTGTCGAGATCGACGAGTGTATCCTCGACGACGTCGTGCAAAAGGCCGGTCGAAACACTAACCTCATCCAGCCGCATATCTGCGAGGATCTCGGCAACCTCGATAGGATGAACGAGATAAGGTTCGCCGGATGCACGCGTTTGCCCCCGATGATGAAGGGCGGAAAAGAGGTATGCTCGGCGAATGAGATCCACATCGGCATTCGGCCGATTGGCATTCACTTTCTCAATTACATCCTCGATCCTGATCATCTGTTTGATAAGGCCACAGTATCAATAGCGGCACCTTGTCACCGTTTCATCCATCCGATAGAAAAATGGCGATGCTCAATAAATTGTAATTGAGCACCGCCAGAGTTGGAAAGAAAAATTTGCCTACATTATTTATTAGTGTTCTTGCTGGCGTCTGCCTGCTTCTGAGCTTCGGTCTTTTCGGCCTCTTCCTTAGCAGCAATGCGAGCTTCGATCTCGGCTTGGAGCTTCTTAACGACATCACTCAATTGGAGTGAATTTCGCCTTAAAGAGCATCGCCCTCGGCTTTGAGTCTGTCACGTTCGGCGTTATTACCATCCATTTCAGCGATCCTCATCGCCTGAATAGTAAGACTCGCTTTATAAGAACGGGTCGATTCAAAAACCTTCATGATCTCACTGTTCAGCTGCAGCTGAGGATCAGAAGCCCCGGTAATATCAAACGTGGCGGCGTTCTTTACCTCATCCGGTTCAAGAGCAACGGCTTGATCGATCAACTTAGTGCCTTCGTCAACGCATTGTTTCAGCTTGGCGAAATCGTCCGCGTTCGCAGGTTTTGTGAATTGAAAGACGTCCTTTCCGTCCTTTTGAACGGTCTTCTTCGTCGCTTCAGTATCCGAAATCTCGTTGGCACATGAGTTAGCCTTTGACGCAAGCGAACTCAAGGCTCGTGCTCGTGCAGTCGCCGGCATCTCGGCATTGTTAGCAACCTGCACCTGCCATTCGCGTGCTTTTTCGGGCTGTGTCAGGTTCTCGTAAAGACTTGCGATTGCACTTGTCGTACTGTTGAGTGCCGAAAGTGTATTAAAGTACTTACGTTGGGAATCAACGTCTGCCTTGTTCTTCTCGTATACCGCCGTAACTTCTTTCAGATCTTTCAGCGACTGCGGAAGGCTCTTATTATACTCGGCCAGTGCCTCTTCCGCCTTTGCCTTGTTCTGGCGATCGCCGATGAACATCGAGTGAAGTGTGCGTGCCAAGGACAACTGTGCGGTCCTGCCTTCAACCGTGTCGCCATTTGGATCAAGTGACGCGGCATAGCGGAAAAGCCTCTCAGCTTCCGGGAACTTTCTGTCCTTGTAAGCCTTGGAACCATCGACCAGGTTCTTACGAGCCATGACCTTATTATAATAGGAGCAGTTAGTTCCCAATAAAACTGCAGCAGATATTAAAGCTAATATCCAAAAACGAGACAATCTCATTATTTGACTCCATTCACCAACCCTTACGGGTGCACGTCGAGAATTTCTGCTGATGTGCGACACCGGCCGGGCAAATTTAATCTGTTAAATCGTCGATCTGCAAACCGATCGGCGAAGCACCGACTGATTTGACCGCATCGATCACCTTGACAACATCACCATAACGAACGGTCTTGGGCGATTTGATGAACAATGTCTTTTCGACCTCATTGGTTCCTTCCCGCAACACACCGTTGGTTTCGCGTTCCTTAAAGATAGAACGAAGACGTTCGGATAATTTTTCCGTATCCGTAACATCACCGAAAGGCTCATTATTGAGCAATATCTTCTTATCTTCACGACTGATCGACACGACAAGCGTTAGCGGATTGGGCTTAACGTTTACCTGCGGCTCATTCTTCGGCTCAGCCGGAACCTTTGCCTCAAACCGGCTCGGCTTGAGAGGCGTGATGACCATAAAGATGATGATGAGCACGAGAAGCACATCGATCAACGGTGTAACATTGATGGTCGGCTTGGCATCGCCGCCAACGCCGCCTGTTGACATTCCCATATCTGTATCCTTCCTAAGTCGCTGCTAAAACAACACAACAGCCTATTTCGGCGCTTCGCCGCCCTTTTTCTTGTCAGCGACCAGCCCGATCTTATCAATATCCTGCTTACGAATAGTATCTATCGCCTTGACGACCTGACCGTATTCGACCTCGATACCGCTCTTGATGTAAACGATCCGTTTTTCAGGCGTTTTTCCTTCCATACGCCGTTTGATCACTTCACCGAGTTGATCGAGAGGATAAATTTCCTTACCGATGTAGAAATTGCTGTTATCAGGGATCGCGACGATCACTGATGTATCTTTGGCAATATCCGCATCTTCATCGGGGCTGATCATGTCACGCGGAAGGTTGACTGAAACTCCCTGTTGGAGCAGCGGTGTCACGATCATGAAAATGATCAGCAGCACCAACATCACGTCAACCATCGGAGTAACGTTAATATCCGAATTGTATTCGGATGATCCACCTATTTGTGCACCCATGGCAGTAAATCTCCTGAACTGTCAAAGATCACTACGAAGCAATTAGCCGCGTAGTGACTTTGCACGCTGTTTAATAAAGTAGTCAACCAGTTCCGAAGCCGAGTTCTCCATTTCCACACCAAAGCTCGTTACCTTGCTTGTGAAGTAGTTGAAGAGCCAAACGGCCGGAATTGCCACGAGGATACCAAAAGCGGTAGCGACGAGAGCTTCGGCGATAGCACCACCAACCGCACCGATACCGGCTGATTCGTTGGTTTTAAGAGCCTGGAAAGCACCGATGATACCGACGACCGTACCGAACAGTCCGACGAACGGAGCGGTCGAACCGACAGTTGCGAGTCCCGAGAGGCCGCGTTTGAGTTCGGCGGTCTTAACAGCGATCGCTCGCTCAAGAGCACGCTTCGAAGCTTCCATTTCATCAGCCGAAATATCCGTGTTGCCCTGATGAGCAGCGAATTCTTTCAAACCCGACGAAACGACCATCGCGAGATGTGAATCTTTGTGCTTGTCGCCGATGTTGATGGCCTCGTCAATGTTGCTGTTCTTAAGTGCCTGTGCGACTTTAGGTGCATACTGACGGGATTGAGCCTTCGCTTTGCTGTATGTAAGCCAGCGTTCGATACCGACCGCGATCATGTAGACCGACTGAAACAGCAGAGTGATGATAACGCCCCAGCCGGGAATTGTAAGGCTCTTTGCGATATCGTAAATACCGAACGAAACGCCCTCGCCGGTAAGCATTAGAAACAAGCCCGAGATGTCTGATGCGACCAGGCTGCCAAGAAATGTCATGATTTTTCCTCCAAAGAAATCGAAAACTTAATCTGATAATTGCGTAAACTTTTTATCGAAGGGAACGGCTCAACCGTTCCCTTCCGTTAAGGTCGTCCGCTTATGGAACGAAATTGTAAGTGATAACGCCCGAAACCTTGACGGGCTGTCCCGACAATAATGTCGGACTAAAGCGTGCCCCTCGAGCTGCGCTGGCTGCCGCGGCCCTCAGCAGCGGATGACCGCTAACGGCCGAGGCCGAGATCACGCTGCCGGTTTCACTGATCAGGACCTGTACGCTCACCGCTCCAGACGCTCGAACCGCTTTTGCTGCAGCCGGATAAGCCGGCTTTGGCAAACTCGTTGCCTTACCGTTCAATACGCCGCCCGAAACGGTTTTCGGAGCCGGCTTAGGTGTCGGCGGTTTGACATCGGGCGGTTTAGAAACGGGGTCATCGTTGTCAAAATCGGCGTCATTACCTCCGCCGCCAAGCGTAGGCTGCCCAACGACAGCTCCCTCGCCTCGTCGCGCGACAGCATCCGGGTTCGTCACGTTGCTGTCGCCCTGAACCGTCTTCACGTTCTCACGCATTGCAACAAATTTTGTATTCGCCGTTTCAACCTTATCCGGAACCTTTGGCGGCGTTTGATTGATGTTTGCGATCAGCTCCTTGCGGACGTCCACGTCAGGCTGCTTTTGCTTTTCAGGCTCCTTTTCCGGTTTGGGCGGCGGCTCTTCGTCCGGCGGCGGCGGGGCTACCAGCGATGTTAATTCTAGATCGCCGCCACCCATCGCGTAATCCTTACCAAAAAGGCTGTACGTCCAGCTGCTAAGCAGTGTGATGACCGCCAAAACACCAATCGCCAGAAAGAACTGGCTCTTACGTGCGTTTTCCCTTGAATTGCTTTTAGATTCAACTAATTGATCCAGCATAATAATTCCTCCGTTACTGCTTACCGGTGCCAAACATTAGGTCAAGGGTTACGAAACCTAAAATTGCTTATATATACTAAAACCTTCGCGAACAACCAAGTACGATACTGCTGCTCACGCCAGAGAGACCTGGTCGCTCATTTCGCTTTTACTTCTCTTCGTTCGATCAATGCGGGCTTTTCGGATTCTCGCCGGTCGAACGTACAAAGTTCCACGAATTCCGTTCCCTTATCGAACACGGAAAAAAGCAGATAGATCTTAAATTGACCAGCAACGTAAAGAAGTCTAAAAGTTTACAAAATGAAAGTCAAGAATAATTGCCTTGATTTCAGCTGTTTTGCACTTTTTTTAACGTTTTGGTCTCACCAATTTCCGGTCCGGATTCTTCTATCTCGTAACGGGCCTTCGAGTCACGCTGCGGCGTGAAGCCGTCGCCAGTTTCTCGCCCATTTCCGGAACCAGAACCTCTTTGACTTTTGTTCCGCCAAGTTTACCCTGCCACCAAATAGCTATCGGGCTGGCGATCGCAATCGTCGAATATGTTCCCGAGATCGAACCAACGAACAACGCCAACGAGAATCCCCTGAGAACTTCACCCCCAAACAGGACGAGTGCAAGGACCGACAAGAAGACCAGACCGTTGGTAACAATGGTTCGCGACATCGTCTGATTGATCGAGTCATTGGTCAACAGGTAGATCGATTTTCCTCGGTGCAAGGTAATATTCTCTCGGATTCGGTCAAAAATAACGATCGAGTCATTTACCGAGAAACCAACCAACGTCAACATTGCAGCCAAAACGGTAAGACTAATCTCCCATTGAAAGACCGAGAAGAACGCCAGTGTGATCAGGACATCGTGAAAAACGGCTATGACCGCTCCGGCAGCATAGGTCCAGTCATATCTGAATGCGATGAACAACAAGATACCGACAAGCCCGAGCAATGTAGCAATCACAGCCTGGTTTCGAAGCTGTTCGCTGGCCACGGGCCCAACTGTGTCAGTTCCAACGATCTTGTATGCAGCCGCAGTGTCGTCGGCAAGCGTTGCGGCGCCTTCGGCCTCCTTACCAAGCGTGTCAAGACCTTTCTTAACAAAACATCGGCTGGCCTCGCCCTCAACATCCGGACAAACGTCTTTACGCTCGCCAATATTCGGGACCTTTATCAGCACTTCGTCCGTCTTATCGGTCGAATCCTGGATGACAGCTTCGGACACTCCGGCGGTCTGAAGTGCTGAGCGAATCTCATCAGTCGAGGGCTTTTGCCGAAACTTGGCCGTCACGACCGTCCCGCCCTGAAAATCTACACCCAGATTAAAGGCATCAGTCCCGCCCTGGGTTAGCTGGCGGCCAATTGCTGAAAATAGTCCCGCGAGCAGGACAATGATCGAGATAAAGATCAGCGGCTTGCGCCATCCCATCCAATCAACATTGATGTTCTTAAAAATTTCTATCATCTTAAATTTGTAGCTCTTTTCACTACTGGATCTCGGCTAAATACTGACGGTTTTCAAATCCTTGTTTCGATGCAGGATCCACATAAATATGGTACGTGAAACAAAGACGGCTGAGAACAGATTGATCAAAAGTCCCAGCACCAGAGTGACTGCGAATCCGCGAATCGGGCCGGTACCGTAAAGGTACAAAATGGCAGCTGAAATGATCGTCGTCACGTGAGTATCGATGATCGTAATAAACGCTCTGTCAAATCCGGTATAAATCGATTTGGCAACATCGTGTCCGGCTCGGAGCTCCTCACGGATCCTCTCGAATATAAGCACATTCGAGTCTACCGCCATGCCGATACCAAGGATCAGCCCGGCGATACCCGGCAATGTCAATGTAGACTTGATCGTGATCAGCGCAGCCATCGTGAGCAGCAGGTTCAACAATAATGCAACGACTGCATTAACTCCGGCTCCGCGGTAGTAGAACAGCATGAATATTACGATGAACACCACCCCGCCGAGCGAGGCTTCTACTCCTGACTTGATCGAATCGGCACCGAGGCTCGGCCCGACGGTGCGCTCTTCCTGATATTCGATCTTTGCCGGTAATGCTCCCGATTTAAGCGTGAGTGCCAGGTCTTCGGCAGAGGTCTTTGTAAACTTGCCGGAGATCTCACCGCTGTCGAAGATCTGCGATTTGATGAACGCAGCAGATTTCACCTCGTCGTTGAGAACGACGGCCATATAGTTATTAATGTTCTTTCCGGTCCATTCGCCAAATTTCTGAGCTCCGGCCGGTTTGAATGAGAACGAGATCTGATAATCGCCCTCGCTGCCGGTACGGGACACAGCGTTCGCATCGCGAAGCTCGCTTCCGTCAATCACATATGGGTATTCGATAACGACAAACTGTGAAGGAGCTTTCGGATCTGCTGGTTTTGCTCCGGCTTTTGTCGGTTCGTCGCGGTCCGCATAAGGAAATACCCTTCGCGTTTGCGTGTCCTTACCTCCGATCGAAGCCAACGCAGCCTCGCGTGTCGGATATGTCTGAACGGGCGAAGGATTTGGAGGACTCACGATCTTTGCCAACGCCAGATTCGAATCAGATCCGATCAGCTTTTTGACGCGTTCCGGATCATCTACACCCGGCATTTGAAGCAATATCTGGCCAGATGTCTCAGCACCGTGCTTCTGGAGCGTCGGCTCCTTGACCCCGAATGCATTAATTCGGCTATCAATGATCTTCAACGCCTGATCGACCGACTGCCTTTTCATTACATCCTGGGCGGCCGCACCGAGCGACCAACTGACGGTCGAACCATTATTGCTCTCTGCCCAATTGATGAAATCGACCTTTTTCTTTACTTCATCGATCACCGCCTGGCTCTGCGACGGATCTGAAATATTGAGTGTGACCGAATAGCTTCCATTCTCGGCTGCAATTACGTTGCCGGTCACAGGCAGTTTTGCGTCCTGAGCGGCCGTAAGTGCAGCTTGTGCACTATTTTCCGTAAGCGTTTTGAGATACTCGTCGGTTTTAACTCGCATGACCAGATGCGAACCGCCTCTAAGGTCAAGGCCAAGATTGATATTCTCGGCCAAATTAGCCTTGATCCCCGTCCACGTAAGGTCAGCACCGGTGGGCATTCGACGCGGGCCAAAGACAAGATAAGTCCCGGCGAGCGTGATCGCGATAATGATTGCTGTTCTGATCCACAAACCTGTGTTTTTCATATAACTCGTGAATCGTAAATTGCCGATCGATCTGCTCAACAAGACATTACATCTATGCGAGTTCCTCGATCTACCGTTTTACGATCTACTAACCAACTATTCTGCTTTTTTGCCAACGACCGCGGCCTTTCCAACTTCGAGCAGCGATTTATCGGCACTCATGATGATGAAACTGGTCTCCCTGACCTCTTTGATCTTGCCTATAATGCCGCCATTGGTGACGACTTCGTCATTGATCTTAAGTTCTGCGATCATCTCCTGAAGCTTTTGTTTCTGACGCTTCTGTGGAAGGATGACCAAAAAGTAAAAGATGCCGAAAATTGCGAGCATCATGAAGATCATTGACCACGGGAAACCTCCCGCGGCCGGATCACCCTGGAAAAACAAGAGTAAGTTATTCATCATTTGGTACGACATGCAGACAAAAACTCAATCATATACGTTAAAGTTCCCATTATCAAACGCAATTGGCGTCGTTCTCGGCTAATTTCGCCAGAAATTCCTTTCGAAAGGTTTGAAAGGCTCCCGATCTAATCGATTCTCTGACACGCCGCATCGTATCGAGGAAGAAATGCACATTATGGTGCGATATCAAGATCGCCGCGGTCATTTCACCTGCTTGATACAAATGCCGCAAATATGCAAGTGAATATCGCGTGCAAACCGAGCAGCGGCAATCCGGATCGAGCGGGCCGGCATCATCGGCGAATTTTGCATTGCGAATATTGATCTTGCCACGCGACGTGAAGGCGCTTCCGGTGCGACCATTTCGGGTCGGTATAACGCAATCAAACATGTCCACACCGCAATTCACTCCTTCGATCAGATCTTCCGGCGTGCCAACGCCCATTAGATATCGTGGGGCGTCGGCCGGCATCTTGGTTGCAAGATAATCGAGCACCTCGTACATTACAATTTTTTCTTCGCCGACGCTGAGTCCGCCGATCGCATATCCGTCAAAGCCGATATTCACCGTTCGCTCCAGGCTTTCCTTTCGAAGTTCCAAATGACCGGCACCCTGGATGATGCCAAAGAGCGACTGGTTACCGCTTAGCCCGCCGGTATCCTTAAAACCGGTATCGGCGCCCTTGGACTGTAATTCATCAAAACGGTCCTTAGAACGTATTGCCCAGCGGGCCGTCATCTCAAGGCTTTCCCTGGTGGCATCAAAGCCTGCGTTCCCCGGCGGACCTTCGTCACAGACCATCACAATCTCCGAACCAAGTGCAGCCTGGATCTCCATCGACACCTCTGGAGAGAGAAATTGCTTGCTGCCGTCAAGGTGTGATTGGAACTCCACGCCGGCTTCAGTGAGCTTTCGCAGTTTTGTCAGCGAAAACACTTGAAATCCGCCTGAATCTGTCAGTAGTGAGCGATCCCACGTACTGAATTTATGAAGCCCCCCGAGTTTTCGAATTATTTCGACTCCAGGCCGCAGGAACAAATGATATGTGTTGCCAAGAATGATGCGGGCGTCCATCTCTTTTTCGAGCCACTCGAAGCGGACACCTTTAACTGCTCCCTGTGTTCCGACAGGCATAAAAACAGGCGTTTCGATCTCGGAACGCCTCGTCCTTAAAATTCCCGTTCGTGCCTCGCCGTCAATAGCGGTCACTTTCCATTCGATAGGTCTATTCATCACTAAAAAAACTAAATATCACTGCCATAAAGACGCAAAAAATATGCAGGCGCAAGATCAGTGACTATTTCATTCCTACGGCTAGTCGCGGCAAGCGGCTCTATCGGCCTTTACGGCTATTTCGTCTTTCCGATCAATGACCAGATCTGTGGAGCACCGACCGCAATCTCCGATGCGAACCTTCCCTCTTCATCGATAAGGATCGCCGATGGCGTGCCAAACATGCCTAGCTTCGCCGATAGTTTATTGCCCTTATCAAGTACTATCGGCGCCCTGAACCCCAATTTTGTATGCGGCTCCTTTTCTCCGTCTGAAAATAAGATGAGGGCAGGATCATCAGGCGTGCGGGCAAGATCCCATTCCCTCAGATCAGGGGCCATTCGATCGCAATGCGGACACGTCGTACTCCAGAAAGTGATCAATGTTCGTTTGCCGGGCATTTCGCTCGACTTTATCTTGCTTCCGTCGATCGCGTCGATCGTAAATTCCGGTATTTGAGAACCGAGATCAACGTGACTATGGCGTCCGCTCCCGTTTCCAACCGTAAAATGCAAGAATTTGTCGCGAAGGTCGGCGGTGCGGATCTTTTCGACCAATTCAATTATTGCAGAGTCGCCCGCCGCAACATGGCTCGAGATCCTGCTGTTTGTATCAACAAACAATGCTGAAGGCGTCCATTTCGCGTTAACGGATTCAGCGAAATCCCTTTCTTTGCCTATAAACAGGGCTCTGGTGATCTGTCCGCCGAATTTATCGACGTTATCTTCGACGGTACCTGAGCTTATCAAAACGACTTTCACACGCCCCGAAAGCTCTTCTGCCCACTCCTGAAATTTAGGCACAAGTGCCTTACACGGACTGCAGCTAGGACTGACAAAGAACAAGAGAAGCGGAACATCACCGGAAACGAGGCTTCTCGTTGTCGTCGGGTTCCCATCGATGTCAGAGATCTCAAAATCGGGGAGAATTGCACCGATCGGCAATCCATCGTGCGGGTGGCCTGCAGTTTCGCGCTCAACCTGACCACCGTTTTTGGCAACCAATTCGAGCAGGTCTATCCGTTTCGCGATCTCGTCCTGCCCTTTCGATATTCTCCGCAAGAATTCGACCGCAATTCCGAGCAGAAATACCGCAGCGATGACCAAGATCAACTGGAGCGAATCACGATCGATACTCGTCACGCTCATGCCCTGTCCGGCCGGTCCTTTCGAAATGATGATCACTGCCGGAACAAGGAAGATGATGTTCCGGATCAAACTTGAAATTCCGACAGGTTCGCTGTGAATCTGACCAAAACAATGACAATCAGGTGCATTGCCCTTTGCGATTTGATAGATCATTCCGGCGATGAAAATCGTCAGCAAGACGACAGCGCCGATTGCACCATACCATGAAGAAATAGCAAAAAGCAGCGAAACTGCGACGGCTATCTCGATAGCGGGCAACGCGACACCGACGAAGCCGACAAAAGGAGACGGAACACCAAAATCCGCGACGGCCTTTCGCGAGCCCGCTAGGTCCGCCAATTTTGCGAAACCCGCAAGGGCGAATACCGCTGCCAGAAACAGCTTGAATATTAAGAGTGCAAGTTCCAATGTTTATTGTCAGTTCGACCGTCTCATCTTATCGAAACCCAATTTGTTTGCCAAATTTGTGTTGAACCTAGCCCTTCTTAGGCTTCATTTTGTGCCTCTCAACAAGCCTGATAGGGGTGGCGAAAAACTCAAACTCTTCCCGAAGTTGGTTTTCGATATAGCGTAGATACGAAAAATGAAGGCCGGCTTTCCCGCCCGAGGTGAACAAAATGAATAATGGTGGACGCATTCCTGCCTGTGTGAGAAACTGCACCTTTAGCCGCGAAAAGCCGCCTTTGACCGGGGCCGGAGCCGAACCGCCCTTTGGCTGCAAAATAGACTCTTCGAAAAATTTGTTCAGTTTCGATGTTGAAACACGCAAATTGCGGGCAGCGTTTGCCTTATTTACCAACGGGAGTAAATTCTTGACTCGTTGGCCGGTTAGCGCGGACATCGTGACGATCGGTGCCCAATCGAGGAACTTCATCGCCATTCGGAGCGTGCGCTCAAATTCGTAAATGGTGTTCGTCTCTTTTTCCTCGAGAGCGTCCCATTTGTTAACGGCGATTATTACCGAGCAGCCCGAATCCACGGCGTAACCCGCTATATTCGCATCAAGATTTGTCACGCCTTCGACGGCGTCTATGACGATTATGGCGACGTCTGCTCTTTCAAGGGCCTTACGGGCCATGATGACTGAGAGCTTTTCGGCCATCTCGGTCGTTTTGCCTTTACGGCGGATCCCGGCGGTGTCGATGAGTAGATAGTCTTGGCCGTCGACCGTCAAATGCGTGTCGATCGCATCGCGGGTCGTGCCGGCGATCGGCGATACGATAACGCGGTCTTCGCCGAGAAGCTGATTGAGCAAAGAAGATTTACCGACATTAGGCCTACCAATGATCGCGAGCTTGATCTCGTTTGAAGCTTCTGTCTCGACTTCTTCTTCAAAAACAAGATGGTCAAAGACCATATCGAGCAGGTCGCCTATGCCTGTGCCGTGTTCTGCCGAGACCGGAGACATTTCGAAACCGAAT
This sequence comes from Acidobacteriota bacterium, assembly GCA_016713675.1. Taxonomy (NCBI): domain Bacteria; kingdom Pseudomonadati; phylum Acidobacteriota; species Acidobacteriota bacterium. The sequence goes on along the minus strand of JADJOS010000005.1, from coordinate 149,526 downwards.
TGATAAAACTCGCCGGCTTCGTTTTCGACCGTTCTCGATTCACATTTATTAGCAGCAATTATTACCGGTTTGCCGGTATTTCGCAGCAAGACGCCTAGTTCCTCGTCAAGCGGCGTTATGCCCGCACGTGAATCGAGAACCCAAATGATCGCGACTGATTCGTCGATCGCATGCGATGCCTGTTTGAAAATATTTGGCGGGATTATTGCATCATCATCGGGTACGATACCGCCCGTATCTACTAGCCTAAACGTCTCTGCTTTCCAATCGACCTCACCGAACATTCGGTCGCGCGTGATGCCCGGCTCATCGCCTACGATCGCCTTTCGCGAACCGACAAGGCGATTGAACAAAGTGGATTTTCCGACGTTCGGCCGGCCAATGATGGCGACTAGCGGTGCTTTCATTACTGACAAGCATAGTAGATATTGGGGGAACATGCATCTTTGAACAAAAAACGGCCTCGCCGAATTTGGTTCAGCGAGGCCGCAGATCGTCTATCGTCCAACTCTTAGTCGTTCACAAACTCGAGGATCGTACCGAGAATTGCGCCGAGTATCGAGTATTTGCCGCTCGAATAGTTGCCGTAGCGATTCTGGCTGTAATAGCCGTCTTCGTAACCGCGACTGAATCCCTCACGGAAGTAGTAATTGTATTCTTCCATCGAGACGTAATAGCTGTCATACCCAAAGGCGGCATCTTGATAACCATATGAGTTTCGATAGTCAAAGTCCCAACCGTCCTGGCGATCGGCCTGTCCGGCGTAAAAGCCTTCTTCATAGCCGTTGTTAACCGCTTCTCGAAGCATCTGAGCACCGTACTGGCTGGTGTAGTAATACGAACCGCCGCGGTTGTACTGATAATTATTGTAGTAATTATCGTAATACTGAGCCTGCTGCAGCCTGATCTGGTCGCGTCTTATCCGCTCCCAATAACGCTGCTGATACCGCAAATATGCTTGACGACGCTGGGCCTGGATCTGGCGATAACGTTCCTTCTGTACAGTTTGGTAGTTTCCGCCCCAGTAATTGTTGTACTGTGACCAACTATTCTGCTGCATTCGACGCTGCTGCGTACGGTCTATCTGCTGATCATACTGATTATACGTGTTTGAATTCTGCTGAGTCCGAACACGACGGTCAGTTTGAGCGTTGTTGTAAACAGTACCCGGCTGCTGTTGTACGGTATTCGCGGGATTTTGGGTCTGACGACGATTCCGTACTTGCCTCAATTGATCGTCTCTCTGTCGCTGGTCGTTTTGCTGCTGACGAATCACAGTCTGCTGTTCCTGGATCTGTCGGCGATCCCGCTGCTGACCGAACTGTTCGTCACGCTGTCGTTGGATCTGCTGCTGCACTTGCTGCTGGCTCTGCTGTTGCCGCGTATTATCCTGTATTTGACGACGCTCTCGTTGCTGCTGGATCTGTTGCTGACGCTGCACCTGCTGCTGCTGCTGCTGCTGCTGCTGCTGCTGTTGCTGACGCTGGACCTGCTGTTGCTGCATCTGCTGCTGGCGAGTATTGTCCTGGATCTGCCGCCGCTGCCGGTCCTGCTGCATCGGAGCCTGCGGCTGGGCTGGCTGGGCACGCCGTTGGTTCTGCGAATTGTCTTGTCGCTCAGTCTTTTGTGCGTCTTGTGTATCTCTGCCGCGATTACGCTGGGCATTTGCATCGGCAACCATAAATGCACCGACCGCTCCCACCGAAACGAGCGAGATCATAAATTGTCTGGTAAGATTTTTAGTCATTTGACACCCCTTTTCATATTGCTAAAGGGCGAATATTGATTCGTCCTGCAATGGTAACAGCAATTACCGTTCCATTCGCTGAAATGTTGGAGTTTAGGGGCTTTTCCGTGCTGAAATGGAATCTGAGGCACTAAATCGTCACCTGTCGGCACGATTTCGTTCCTTCTCAACCTTTGAGGAAATCGTAGGTTATTCGGATCTGAACGGAACCGTTCAAGATCTCGGGACGGACACCGGTTGCCTTCATCTTCAGCGGGCCGGTATTCGGTATCGGCAAGCCAAACGACACTTTCTCAAGACTTAGGATCTCGATAGGATTAAGCTTTTTATCGATAGAACCCTGGATCAGCCTTGCGATCACCGTCCCGCCGAGTCCTCCTGTACCATTTAGGTTGACGTTGGTAACTCGTGCCCGGCCGACAAGACGTTGTGTTGTTGCGTCAAACTCAAGATCGACGTCAGCTTCAGCCATTCCCGCAAAGTCAACACATCCGATGAAAGGTGGGGCATATCCGCCTGAAAAGGCAAGCGGTACATAGACCTTGCCGTCGCGGAATCGGACGGCGGTTCGGACGCCGTTGTTTTCACGTAATATCTTTACCGTTTCGGTGCAAAATCCAGGTTCCGATTCTGCCGAAGGCCCACGATAGCCAAAAAACGAGAGAGCCGAATTCGCGGCATCATCGTAGCTGCCGACCCGTGCTATCGAAAACTGTGGCGGCTCGTAATTCAGAAAAACCGAATCAAGCAAAGCGTCGAAAAACGGCTCGTTTAGACTGATCGTAACTTCGGCCTTCTGCGCCGCAACGGCGGAAACAAATAGAAAAACTGTAAAAATCGCTGTGATCGTTCTACTTAACAACATATTTCGCTGCCCTTTTCGCAATTGACGTAATACACATCTCAGATGAATGATGAAACTTTCGGGTTGTTCATCCATTTCGATTCAAAGTCCGCTCCGCACAACATCGTGAAGCCGAAGAAGGCCGACACATTTCCCAAGATCATCAGCAATTGGAAGTACGGATATTTGCGAAGGGCGGTCTTCCATCAGTCTGAGGGCATCAAAGGCAAGCATTTCCGGAGTTGCGGTGATTGGTCGGACCGTCATCATAGCTTCGGCGGTCAACGCTGAAAATGATTCCGGATGCGTTCGCTCGATGGTTCTGCGAAGGTCGCCATCGGTAACGATCCCAATCAAGGTGGAATCGTGATCTACCACATTTACAGCACCAAGGGCGTTGGTCGAGATCGCCTTTACTACGTCAAGCCAGTTTGCTTTAGGATCGACATTCGGGCTCGGGTGCATCAGATCGCGGACCGTCAACGTCAACCGCTTGCCGAGGCGGCCGGCGGGATGATTGACAGCGAAGTCAGTCGCCGTTAGGCCTTTTGCTTCCATCAGCGTCATCGCCAACGCGTCACCTATTGCGAGAGCGACGGTGGTTGAAGCCGTCGGAGCAAGATTAAGCGGACACGCTTCTCGATCGACTTTCCCGTCGAGCACCACGTCAGAGTTACGGGCCAATGTCGAATTGACATTACCGACGAGCGCGACCACGGCGGCTCCGCGCTGTTTGATCGCCGGCATTATTGCAAGGATCTCATCAGTTTCACCCGAGTTACTCAGTGCGATCACCACATCTTCGCGAGCAACGACCCCAAGACCGCCGTGCAGAGCATCCGTCGGATGAACGAACACCGCTATCGTTCCGGTACTTGTCAATGTCTGGGCGATCTTCTCAGCGATGACTCCAGATTTACCGACGCCGGTAACGATCACCTTTCCGCGGCATTTTGATAATACATCTATCGCATCATCTACACTTTTGGAATCAAGATTCGATGCCGCGTGCGAGATTGCTTCTGCCTCGATATTTAGTATTTCCGACACTCTTTGGTGGTTTGTTTTCACGTGAACTATTACGAACCAACTGTTCTCCGGCCAGACAAGATAATATCATACCGGAACGGAATAAAAATTAGGTTGGGCCGCCGGAGAACTCGCATTTCCCGGCAGCCCGATGGTTTATCTGCATAGCATCTATTCGACGATCACAAAATCAGTGCCCGTCCGTCCGAAGGTTTCGGGATGGTACATCTCCTCAGCTTTGGCAGGCGGAACAACGAACTGTCCGGGAGTAGTTGCCCGCGTGACATACGAGTAGTTGTAGACCCCTTCCCACAACAACGAAGCGAATGCCTCTGCTCGCTCGTCGCGGAAGTTCTGATGGTCGAACCAGTACTGTCGCCACCACCACGAACCGTAACCATATGAACGGCTGCCGTAGGTTAGAACGCCGGTGCTGCCGCCGGAATCACCCGGGATCGCTTCGGTTGTCGCGAGTCCGGGATTGAGTATCTCGAGTCCTGCCGGTAGATTATCGACCAACGCGACGTGATACCGCCGGGCCTGTGCGACCATCGTGAGTCGAACACGAACCCTCGCTCCAGCCTTGATCGTCCAGCTACCGTCCGCGTTTTGTTTGACGTCTTCTTTGTCATCAACCGCCTCGTATTTCCTTAGAACCGTGAAGCCGTAATCTGCCGGTTCGAGCTTAAGATTCTTCGGCGCGTATTTCATGCCGATACGGTAGTACAGTCGTCCCGCACCCTGTTTATCAAGGATCAGATTAGACGTTCCGCCTTGATCGGCAAGGTACGACATCGGAATGTTCAGTTCTTTCGAGTCGACACTGCGTCCCTTGAACGCTTCTTCGCCGGCATAGGTATTTCCCAGCCAGATCCGCGTGACAAAGTCAGGCGTGACCTTTTCGAACGTGTTGAAATACTTGTCGAGTGCCAACAGTATGAATACATTCTCCTGTGTGTTCGACCATGCACCTTTTGTCCGGTGATCGAGTAATCCGCGAACGAGCTTTGGAATGAGATCGTTCTTTGGATCGGCTTTGATCATTGCTTCTAGCAGAACACCGTCAGCACGACGGTTTGAGTACATGATAAGCCAAGCACCATCGCCGTAGTTGGTGACGAAATTTGCCGTCGCGGCGGTTTCGGTCGTGCGGTTCATCAAATGTCGGATGATCGCGTCAGTTTCGACCTTTGAGTTCGGATCGTTAGCGAGCACCGACAACACCCAGCCCAGAGCCTCGAACGGCATCTTCTCGATCTTTGCTTCGGCCAAGAGTTTCTTGGTCTTGGCAACGTCCTTGTCGCCCATCATGTCGCGGATGTACAAGGCGTATGCAGAGATCGTCCATCGGACCTCAGGCGAGGACTTGTACCATTCGTCGTAGTGCTTTTCGACGTCTTTCAAGTACGGTTTGACCTTATCGATCATCTCCTGCGGAACCTTATAGCCTTTTGCTTTTGCAAGGGCCAGAGCGTGTGCAACGTGGACCGTCAGGAACGGATACTCGTAACGCTCCTTATCACGTTTCCAGAGGCCAAAACTGCCGTCATTACGCTGACGCGACTGCAGTATCTCGATATCGCGTTTGTAATAACCTTCGAGCTGAGCCGCTGTCGGCATATCCTTTGCTTTGAACGCCGACAGAACATCTCGCATCGCGGCGATCGAGATCATCCGCGATGATATCTGCTCGGAACAGGCGTACGGATAGTTTGTAAGATAGAGGAACGCATCGGTGAGCTCCTGCAATTGCGTCGAAGATGTCGTTACTTCAAGCCCGCCAAATTGCGGGTAAACATCGCCCGGCGTCTGTACGGGTTGGACGATAGCTCCGTTTTGGTCGGTCGTTCCGTAGGTCGCAAACGCCTCCGTCGTCGCGGGCGTCCAAACAGGCAGACTGATCTCCGCCGCATCGTTGAAATTGCCGGACGTGACCGCGATCTGGAACCTCGCAGTTCCGGCCTTGTCTGCCGAAACCGGGAATCGGACCTCTGCACGGTCGTTGGCCTTGACGAGAACTCGTTTGCCATTGCCGCCGGTCAGGTTTGCGTTCGTTGCACGAACTGCAACATCAACAGCCATGTCTTTGTTGGTTTGATTTTGAACAACTACCGGCAGTTCGATCTTATCCCCGAAGTTCATAAACCTCGGTGCCGAAGGCCGTACCATCAGCGGCTGTTTTGCCGTGATGTTCGACTCGTATTTGCCGAATCGTTTTCCGGCATCGACCGAGACCGCAGTGATGCGGTAACGCGTCAGATTGTCGGGCAGTTTTATATCGATCACTGCTCGGCCGTTCGAATCGGTCTTGACGGTCGGCGAGAACAACGCGAGAGCGTTGAAATTCTGCCGCAGATTGATCGGTGTATCCGGAGACTCGGGTTTCTCCTCGTCGGAACCGACCATCTTATCGTCCATCTCATTACGGGCTCTCTCGCCTTTTTTCATCGGCGATGCAGCAGGTCTTGCAGCTAAGACGCCACCGCTGATCGGTCGCGGCCCGCTTTCAGCCATTCCGTCTGCTGTTACGGATTGCGGGATCTGCTTTATGTCATCCGGGTTGGCGAGTAAAATGTCCTTCCGCAAATGATAGTCGGTCGTACCTACCCCACGTGGCGTGTAAAAGATGTTCATCGGATCGCCGATCGTGTAACGTGTGAGTGCCAGCACGCTCTCGTCAACAACGATCAACGCTACTTCACTATTTGCGACAGGCTCGCCGCGATTGTCCTTCACCGCAACGTTCACTTTGGTCGATCCGCCGGGAGCAAGTGTTTTGTCCACGGCATCGGCGGTCACAAATAGTTTGCGAGAATCGGTAGAGATCGAGAGATTGATGTTTCCGGCCGCAAATGAGGGCCGTTTTGCGAGCTTCGGGTCTACCTCACCTTTATCATCGGTCCGTGAGGACGCGCCAACGAGATCGATCTGGGCAGTGATATTAGGCAGGTATTTCTCTTCGAGCGGGATCTTGAGCGTGATCGACGAATCTTTCATCGTAAATCGCTCGGTCTTGACCAGACCGTCACGGCGTAATGTCAGTATGCCCTCGGCCGGTGTGAATGGTGAAACGACCAGCAATTCTGCGGTCTCACCCGGAGCAAAATCCTTCTTGCTCGGGATGATCTGAACATTTTCCTGTTCTACGTTTCGTTTCGGCGGTGTTTTTCCGCCGGGAACCCAGACGGTAATTTCGGTCTCGTTGAACCGTTCCTTGTCGTCCATCACAGTCGCCGTGATCGTATATCGTCCGCCGGCTTTTGCGACAAAACTGCATTTTTGGGCAGTCTCAGCAGATCGGATCGAGCAAAACTGCTCGTCAACGATCTTGTCGATCCAAGCTCCCTTTTCAAAGACCCAATCTTTCAAGACCGCCTTGATCTCGGCATCGCGGCCAGCAACGAGTTTGCCGTCGATGTCCGAAACGATCGCGTCGAGTTTGATATTCTCGCCTTTTTGCACAAAGGTCCGCTCAGTTTTGACACCAATATAAAGATCCGAGGGATGCACGAGCAGCGATGTCGAAGCCGACCATGTCTGACGGTTAACATCCTGTACCGAAGCAGCAGCGGAAACCGTGTACGGCCGCGAAGGCTTTACGGATTCAAAATCGATCTTGATCAGGTGTTTGCCGCTCGCATCTGTGACGCCTTTGAATGATTGCGACGAACCGCCGCCATACCCGCCGCGTCCGAATTCGCCAAAGTCGTAGCGTCCCCACCATGGCGTCCAGGTGCCGAACGTATAATCACCGCGATTCGGCGGGGTGTAGTTCGTTGGCGAAGCCGTTACGGTCCAGTTTGCGTCAGCGTTTGCAAGACCGCCGCCAGCGTAATATTTCCCTTCAACCGAAAGCAGTGCCTTGCCGCCGACAAAGTGCGGGGCTTCGGATTCGACCTTTGCGGTAACCTCAAACTCGGGACGTCGAAATTCCTGTATTTGAAACTGATGTGAATAGCTTCCGCCGCCGTAAACACTGGTATCGGTTGTGAGATCGACGCGAGCATATCCAAGATTTGCGTTATCGGGCAGCGAGAACTTGAGATCGAACGCTCCGAACGCATTTAAGTTGGTCGTGCCTTTCGCGATCTCATTATTCCGCGGATCCTTGACGGAATACGAGATGCCGTTTGCCGCATCGCCCAGTCCCTCGACATCGCCGAGTTTACCGCCTGTGATCTTACGGATGTAACCCTTGATCGCGACCTCTTCTTTCGGTTTATATAGATTGCGGTCGTTAAATACGAACCAACGCAGCTGATCGTATTCACTCTTTTTGTACCAATTTCCTCGGTCCTGCCAATAGTAATCAGTGTTCTCGGGTAAAAACGCGGTGTCTTTGCCGCGTTTGGCAATAAGAAGATTCATGCCCTTCGGTGTCTGCTCGCTTGCGAGTTGGAGCCGCAAAATGCCATTCTCACCGGTTCGATTGGTTTGAGCCTCCGGGACAGTTTCAGTAGTGGATTCGGTACCGTCGGTATCGATCGATTCTATTTCACCGGCATTTGGGCCGCCGGCAACCCAATTCCAAAGCCGTTCAATGATTCCCGGCTCTACGACAGCTACGCTGCCGCTCGCGGAATTACCGTTCGGGTAGATCGAAAGGTCGACTCCGGGAATGGGTTTTCCGGTTTTTAGCTCGGTTGCGAATCCGACGAGTTCATTGTTATCAACAAAGGCATCGAGCCCAATCTGCGTTGATTGTAGCCATGTAAAGATCCTGGTTCTATCGTATTTATCGCGTCTGACGGTTGGTTCGATGTCAACGATAACATTGCCAAATCCGCCGTCAAGTGCCGCCGAGATATCGATCCGCGTTTCGACCATTTCGTCCGGTTTACTGGAGATCTCAACGATCTTGTCCGAAACAACTCGCCCCGGGATCTTAGGACGCTGATTGTCGTCGTAGTTTAGCCGTTTAACATATTCCTGAAACTGATGCCAGTCTTGGGGCGTTACGTCATAGAGCCGCACCTTGACCGACTTATGATTTGTCGAAAATATCGAAAAAGTGGGCTTCGCGGTCGGGTCGAGTACAGACATGTAGCCGCCCTGCGCATAAAGGTTTTGTGCGGCCTGGCCGACCTTTATCGTCGCAGTTCCAGGCTTGCTAAGAAGCTGGCCGTAGATATCAAGGATCGAGCTATTGACCGTGATCTTATAGGTCGTACTTCCCTTTTTGTAACCCTGAATATAGACGTAATTGCCCGACGGATAAATGTTCAGCCCTTCGACTGCCGGTTCGATCCGGATCGATTCATTGGCAAACTTCGCGGCGTCGATCGCGTTGCTGAACTCGAGATACCAGGTTTCGAACGGCGTGCAGTTCTTGTTCTCCCGCCATCCGCACCATCCGCCGTTAAATGTCATCGGACCGAACGTCGAATAGCTGTACGTCTGAGGCTTGACGGTCGTCAAAGGACCTTCGGCCGAGGGCGTGCCTTTGTCGAATGTGACAACGATGGACGAAGCAGCGGGCAACGCGTTCTCAGTCGTTCCTTCACTTGTAACTGCACGAAACGCCATCCAACGCTTTGGCTGAGCTTGTTTTGAATAGTATGAGATGCTGCTGTCCGCATCGATCTCTGCCTGCGTAGCAAGTCTGATCGGAAGCCGCTTTCCGCCGCCTGTAACGAACGTCGTGCGAAGCACTGCCTCCGGGTTGATCTCTTGATCGAACTGAGCGTACATCAGTGCATTTCGACGGGTCGTTCCGCCGTTCGGGATCATCGTTTCGAGCTTTGGAGGTGGTGTCGTGAATGTCCATATAACGTCTTTCGTTGTTGCCTGGCCGGTCGCAGATTTTGTTCCTGCGGGAACGCGAGCAGTGAATTTCGTCGCCATCGGGAAACGCTTTGTCGTATCGAACATCAACGTCTTTGTGCCCAGCCAACGCCAGTTTCCTTCGACCTGCGGCGACAGTTCGACCGGCGCGTATTTCGCCGCTTCGTCCTGAGAAGTGACCGCAACCATCGGCTGCGAGAATGTCACGCTCAGATCGGGAGCAAGCGGAATCTCGCCTTCCGGCGAATACCGAATAACTTGCAGAGCATCAGTGCTCGGATTCACATTCAACGGCGCGCGCTGTTCGTCGGACGGAAATTTGACCGGGATCTTGTTTCCGGTCTTGGGCGCGGGAAGCGTGCCGATGCGTTTTGTGAATTCGGTCTTGTCATCTGTCGTAGATTTGATCTCGGGAATTCGCTTGAGCAATCCGTTCGTGTCGCTTTCGCTAAGTGGATCGGTCGCGGCAAGCTGCTGCTTGATGCGAGTTTCGGCTCCTTCGACACCTTCAGAGAGACGAAATTTCAGCCCGTCGGGTACATTTTTCATCTTTTCATTCATCGCTTTTCCAACAACCTGAGCATTTGCCGTTAGATAAACAGGAGCAATATGGCCGAAATATATTGTTAACAATAAGACCCAAGATATTAGTTTTTTCATTGTCGTCATCATCCTAAAATACGTCTTTGCGGCCAAACGGGCCGTTCACTTCTGTTTTCGGAACGCGCAGAGCCGGCAAAACTTGCGTTGGATCAATATCCTTTCAATATCGCCAAAGCCGTTTCAGCTCCGCCCGATGAAATATTTACAAGTGAACCCGCCGCGAGACGGACCATCCCGCCCTCAACAACACCGCGAAAAAGGAACGGATCAAAATCGACCGTCATCGATTCCATTCTTGCTTCGCCGTCTACATACACAGGAATATCAACTTTTTCGACCGGCACCCGTTCCTGAACAACATAATGTGCCGAGAGTGCTCTGCTGATAGCGTCATCCCATTCTGAGACTGAGCTTTCCCATCCAAAGCTGATTCCCTTTCCGCCATAATCATCGTTCGGCTTAAGCACGAAACGCTCTCGCTCTGCTCGCACGAACTCGACCAGATCGACGGCCTCACCTCTATACGTCGTTCTGCAGTGACGAACGTTTCGTGTCCACGGAACGTGCAGTGCGATCGCCGCCAGTTCGTCAGCATCGAAGAGATCGCTGTATCTTTCGTCTGTGAGTATCGCAAGCCCGGCCTTTTTATGCGGGATCTTTGACCGGAACGAATTAGCCATGCAGACATTGCCTTCAGTGATCGCCTGATATACTGGATGCTGTTCGTCAAATCGGTCTAAAAACTCATGAATGATCACTCGCTTAAAGAAGACATCGATCTCAAAATCGCCGGATACGAGTGAGCCGTCAAAATAATCGAGGTCCGTTGGATCGCAGATCCTGGTCGGATAGCCTTGAGCTTCGAAATGATCCTTCAATATCTCAAATTCAGCTCCGGTCGAGACTCCGGCCCAATCCACGATCGCAATATTTGGCCGCTCCTTCAAACCGCCATATTCGCGATACGCCTGATCAAGTGCATCGAGCAATTTGATCTGCGGCTGAGGAAAATAATGTTCGGTGTCTTTCAAGAATTGTCGGACTGTCGGAATATGCGTGAATAGCCGCTCGAGCGATTCTTGATCTCCAATACCGGCAGGGTTTTCGCCGTTGTATTCGAGAAACGCAAAGCCGCTCGACGACAAAAAAGTGTCAAGCCGGCTGTTTATTGAAACGTCCAAGTACCGAGGGTCTAGTCGGGCCCATCTCGCCTCCTTCTCCGAAACGCCCAGTTCCGCGAGAATAAGGTCATCGGCAAGCGCCGCGTTGGTGAGAGCACCAAACGCACTATAGACCGATGCGGCAGCATTCTGGATCGATCTATACTTCGATTCGGCAAGGAAGAATGGCCGGAGAAACGGACAAATTGGCCGCTCGCCGTGAAGAATTCCTGAAGATCGCTGGATCGCCGTTAACTCCTCAAACAAAGCAGAGTCGAACCGGTGTTCGTTAAGTAATTTCCGGTCGAGTTCGTTGACGACGATTTCAAGGGAATCTGACATCGTATTGAAAAATTTGACACTGCGAGATAACTGTAAACCACTTCAAGTAAAAACCAAATTTTGTAACCCGCTAACTGTTTGATTTATCTTTCATAAATCGATTTTCCTGTTATACTAAATCGGAATTTGCAACTTTGGATATTTTGCTGTCGTAAGGTTGTTGGCAAGAAGTTGTTGCGTAAAACTTTTTTGAGGAGCCGTTAGATAAAATGGGATTGTGGGCAAGATTAAAACGAGTATTTTTTGCGAGTACAGGTGCTGCACTTGATAAAATTGAGAACCCCGAATTGGTGCTGCAGCAGACGATCCGCGACATGCGTGACCGCGTGCCTGAGTTAAATAATTCGGTCGCCCAAGTGATGGCTACCGAACGGCTTTTGCTCAAACAGAAAGAGAATCTTTCGACACAAGTTGTCGATCTCGATTCGAAGATCAAAGCCTCGGTCAAAATGGGCCGCGACGATATCGCGACCGCATACATCGGTCAACTACAGCAGGCACAGTTGGACCTCCAGCGGACCGAAGTTCAGGCCGAACACGCCCAGGTCGCTTCCAAACAGGCTCTTAAGGCCCGCGACAATTACGTTCTCAATATGAAAAAGCGCACTGCTGAGGCGATGCAGCTTATCAGTGCTTCAAAGCAGGCGAAACTGCAGGAACAGCTCGCTCAGACGATGGACACCTTCAACATCGGCGACGATTCATCGACATTCAACGAGATGCGCGAAAAGATCGACCGCCGTGTTGCCGCCGCCGAAGCGAAACTTCAGCTTGGTTCAAGCTCCGTCGATGCCCAGATGCAGGACATCGAACGTGAAGCGATGGATATCCAACTGCAGGACAAACTCCTTGAATATAAGCAATCGATGGGAATGCTCGGTGCAGGAACGCCGGCTCCGAGTAAACAGATCGAGGCTGGCAACGACGTTGCCGAGGCTGATGTGCTCGACCAAGTGATCGTTAACGAGACAAGTCAATCGAACTAAGTAATAAAGTCGAAAGAAACGCATTGAGCGAGAAGTTACCCACGTTAGTTTGATATGGCAGATATCGCAAAATACCGGCAGGAGATCGAGAGATTTAATACGAGCTATGCCAAAGAAGCGGCAAAAGAACTCATTAATTTTTGGGCTCTCGCCGGTTTTCTGGCGGCTGCGGTCTTTTCACTGAGCGTTATCCCACTATTGATCGCCTTGGTCGCTGAGGCGATATATCTGGTCGTTGTGCCGCAACTCCCGTCCTATCGCCAGATCGTTAACAAGCGACATCACCAAAAGTTGCTTGAGGCTCATGTTGCCAATCGCGAGGGACTGATCAAATCGTTCACGCCTCGTGAACGGGAAGCCGTAGAATATCTGCGTTGGCTGAAGAACAAAATACAGGATAATTACAAGAAATTCGCAGGCGTTGGAAGTCTTCCGTCAAATCTAACGGCCCTTGATCAACGTTGGGAAGATTTCGTCGATCTGCTCGACGTCTATCGCCGCCGCAAACAGCATCTCAAGACCATTAACCGACAAGCGGTCCACAACCAGTTGTCACAGGCATTTCGAGCAATGGAAAGTGCCGGCGACGATAAGACCAAACGCATTCAGCAGACAAACGTTGAGATCCTCAAACGCCGCATCGCTTCGTTCGACGAGATCGAAAAGAGCGTCAAATTGGTCGAAGGGCAATTGCAGTCGATCGAAAACTTCTTCAGCTATCTGAACGACGAGATCGTGACCATTTCTACACCGGAGAAGTTCTCACTTCTTGATTTCGAGCAGCTCTCCGATTCGATCGCAATGACCAAACAAATGCTCGATGCCACGGCCGACTCGGTCGGAGCTTTGGACTCCTACAATCGTGAGATGGGAAATTATGAGCTCCTGCCTGGTGTAAAATAACTATTCGTCGCGTGACGAGATATTCATACTCGTCATTCCTGTTTTTTCGTTCTCATTTTTATACCAATCCGGAGCCGGAAAGATCTTTTTGATCACAAAGATGACGGGCATTGAAATGATGGTGACGATCAGTAATGAAACAATTACCGATCCCACCGCCCCCGAGATCGCTAGCGCTGTGAGCGCTGCAAGTATGGTATATCCCCACACGATATTTCTCTGGTGAAACATAGTTCTTGATTAGGTCCTTTCTTATTTTCTACGCTCTTCGGATTCAGCAACCGCCATCCAATTGCTTATCGAGTTGGCCTCTAGTTTGTCGACCTTCCTGCCCAGACCTTTTTCCATCCGACGCTTGTTCAGAACCGTCAGAATGAAGCCCAGGATAGCGACAATCACAATTATTGTTAATGAAATTATTGTATACATTCTTTCTCCTTCAATTTGTATCCTTCACGAGCGGAGATCGACCTTATCATCAGATCTTCGCTTGTAAACAAATGCGACAAAACGGCGAGAATTGGCTCACATTTTTTCGACTCCTATGAAAGTATTTTCTGTTGCAATCCGCAACTAGCTTGTTTCGCTGAATTTTCTAAACTAAACTATGTGTTTCTCGCAATAGCCGAGGAACGCACCGGAAGGTTTTTAACTGACGATTATATAATCAGGAAGGCAATTTAATGAAGAAAGTAGGAATTCTAGCGGGACGCGAAGTTACGTTTCCCGAATCAATTATCAAAAGTATCAATGAGAAGAGCGGCGGCGAAGTCATAGCTGAAATGGTCAGCATCGGCGGCATCACTCTCGATGAGAAAAAACGCTATGACGTGATAATCGACCGCATTTCGCACGAAGTGCCGTATTACCGTGCGGCGTTAAAGCGTTTCGCTCTCGAAGGAACGTATATCATCAATAATCCGTTTTGGTGGTCAGCGGACGACAAGTTCTTTAATTTTGCGCTAGCCACCAAACTTGGCGTTGCGATACCGAAGACCGTGCTCCTGCCGCAGCATAGCTACATAAAGGACATCACTCCCGAGTCGCTTCGCAATCTCGAATTTCCGATCGATTGGGAAGGAGTTGTGGAACACGTCGGCTTCCCATCGTTCCTGAAGCCGTTCGACGGCGGCGGCTGGAAGAATGTATCAAAGGTCAACTCGCTTGAGGAGCTTTGGCAGGAATACAACGCTTCGGGGACGCTCTGTATGACCCTGCAGGAAGGCATCGAGTACGATCATTTCGTTCGATGTTATTGTGTTGGAAAGGAAAACGTGTTGATCATGCCGTATGACCCGTCGAAACCATACTTGAGCGGCATGCAGTATGTCGATATCGACGATTATCTAACCCCTGAATTGCACGCCAGAGTCGAGCAAGACGTAAAGACCATTTGCACAGCTCTTGGTTATGATCTAAATACGGTTGAGTTCGCCATCAAGGACGGAATTCCCTACGCGATCGACTTCATGAACCCTGCCCCGGACGCTGAACTCGCATCAGTTGGCGAAAAGAACCACCGTTGGATCGTCGATAATATGACGGATTTTATTCTCAAGAAGTTGAAAGATGGTTGGGAGACTCAGGAATATCGCTGGTCAGCAATGCTCAACCCGCCTGCCGAAGTTGCAAAAAGCGAAAAGGCCTAATGGGCTTGCTATAAATTATACAGATGGCACGATCGAAGACCTCTTCCATCGTGCCATATGTGTTTTGAAATGAGGTCAGCGAATTTCAGTGTTTCTTTGCCGCCGCTTTATGGCACGAGGCGCAGTTTGTGGAAGTTGGGGCCTTCGAACCGGCGACACGAAATCCTATTTGGAAATGGCAGACGTCACATGTCTGATGGAGTGCGATCTGGTTTGTTAACTTCGTGGTCTTGCCGGTAATGGCATCATCATAGGCCGGGGTCTTATCGAGCAATTTTGGCTTTGCACCGTCACGCGAGTGGCAATCGCGGCAGCTTGCCACGCCGGCTTTCGCTGGATCTTCTGCGAACAGTTCAGCAGTGAGCGTTGTCGTACGGTCTGCCGGCCAGGCTGTCTTCAATGGCGGGAATCGCACGAGTTCAGACGCTGGCTGAGCGGTATGATGACACTCGGTACAAAGTATCGGGCCGCCGATATTATATTCGCCGCCGTTGTGCTTAACGTGATTGAATGTGACTTGTCCTTGTTTTGAACCTTTGGCCAGGATAATGACCTCCGGTATCGTCCTTTTCGTTTCGGCTTTTTTTGGGGGTAGTCGCTGACCATTCGTAGTATTGCCGTCCACAAAAAGAAAACCTACAGCCAGAATTACGAAAACGGTGATCGAGTTTATTATTTGCCGCATATTCAATCCAAAATAATTAGTCATACTGACACTCTATCCCAAGCAATCAACAATCAGAGTGACGTCAATCACACAAACGCCCAAACTTCGAATTCTATCCGGATCTGTGAACCCAATTTTTAAGGCCGAACCCTATACGTCAGATACTACTAAATCGTACGGAATTCGGGTAGAAAGGCCCCGAACACTAACAATCAGGCCGACCCAGACCAAAATGGCGAACGCAGTAACTGCCCAGCCGATATCTGAAAATAACGAATCTTCAAATACAAGTCCCCAAATCAGCGGTACCAATCCAAATGAGGCAATTCGCAGCACTGTCTTTTTTGCGTTTTCGAGCGATTCGAGGAGATTGACTCGGCCCACCTCGACCTCCATATACTCGTCATCGTCATTTAGCCGGGCGAAATAGTCAGCCTCGGTGCGGGAGTAGCGACGAAGAGCCGGCGACTCTGCAACACGGTTCGCGGCAGAAAATTGATGGATGACGTGGGCAAGTTTACCTTCGCGAAGTGCAATCTCCGCCATTCCGCGAGACGCAAGGAAGTTTCCGCCGGCATCTAACGATCGTTGAAATACGAACCCGGCCCGACGCCATTCACCAAGCTGGAAATATGCTTCACCGAGTCGGGCAAGCAAATAACTGTCTCCGTTTGCTCGCTTCTCGGCAAGGCGCATCGCGGCGATCGACCTCAAACCAAGCCGCCGATCACGTTCGACGCCGGCAAACGAATGGAGGCAGCGGGCAAAATCGAATAGTAATCTACCGTTGGTTGGTGTTAGAACGAGAGCGCGCCGAAAAGATTCAAGTGCCTGATGAAGACGGCCGATCAACCGCAGTTCGTTGCCAAGACGGCGCAGATATTCGGCTTTTTCGACATCGCCAGGCTGAAGGTCGACGGTATCGTCAGTATGGTCCCGGATCATTTTTCTTTCCCGCGAAAATGAACCTGCAAGAACATCGGCCTCAGGTATCTTGGCGAACGCGGCCTTCATCCGCACCTCTTTCGGGTCGGCGAGGTAATCACGAAGTTCGACCGAACGGTTGTCAAGTACATTCTCTGGCACCAAAGGCAATATTCGACCGATCATCTGCCGGTAGTCTTCGCCGCCTGACGCAATGGCAATACTGACATCGCGGCCGCGGATGGCAGTGCGATACCGGTAGTAGACATTACCGCCGCGTTTCAATGCCCTGATAGATTGCGTATCGATCTGCTCGATATCGGTAATGCGCAATCGACGCCTCGAACCGTTCATTGCTCCCCAAAATCTCGGCAAAATGCCCGTGCGGGTGAGCCGTTTGCCGTCAAAAACGATACGGTCTGAAAATGCGAGAAAAGGAATGACGATCCACGAAATTACGAACAACGTGAATCCTGAAGTGTCGAATTCAAGGTATAGGAGGAAGCCTGCGAAGAATGTTCCGATCAGAAATGCAGTTAAATAGCTGTTTGGGGATACACGGATGGAAACGAGCGATGGCGATGTTTCATCTGCATCATCCGCGATATTCGCAACCGTGGTTTTTATCTGAGAGCGATCGTTCAAATGGTATTCATTGCCTCTGCTGCAACCAATTTACAACAAACGGCCAAATGACGGCGATCTTTATGATCGGCTTAGCTGCCAAACGGCGACGCAGGAGCCGGAACAACGATCTCTTTGGCACGCTCGGGGTCTAGTGCCGTAAGCTTTTCTTTAGCTTCGTTAGCGGTTTCGCCCATCGGCACCGGCTTACCGTCTGAGTCCTTAGCTTCGGCAGCCGCCTTTGCGATCGTGAAGTAGAGGTCCGCGGCTTCTTTCGTTTTGCCCTGTTTCTCGTAGGCCTTGGCAAGCTGAAAATTTATTGAATCTTTGGCGACGATCGCGTCAGGCAAGGCAGCAAGCTCCTGATAGAACGTCACGGCTTCATCGTACTTACCGTCATCAAAACGCGTTTGAGCGAGTGCGAATTTTGCGAGCTTTCCAACGTCTGTATTACCCTTTGCGATACCCTCGAGTTCCGCGATCCCGGCGGCACGGTCAGACATCAGTCGATTGACAGCAATGAAATATTTGGCCTTTTCGCCGGCGGCACCGCCGAATTTATTGACCACAATCTGAAACTCGGCAATAGCGGCATCGGCACGTTCCTTTTCTGTTTTGAACACCTTATCGGTCGACCCGGCAGGAGCAGGCTGATCGGAGACACGCGATTGTGACGTCTCGATGGCCTTGCCAAGAGCAGTCTGTGCTGCACCATTCGAACGTCGGCTCCAAGTCGTGACAATGAAGATCAGCAAAACGATCACTGCAAGTGCAGCGATGCCATACATGATCGTTCGGCCCTTGCCCTCAAAGACCTTTCCGGCCTCTTCGAGCTTTTTGTTCACATTCTGCTGAAATGGATCCTGGTAGCGAACCGCTGCTTTCTGTTCTTCAACGCCGGTCGCTACTTGTTCGAGTCTTCTCTGTTTACGTGCCATGATTCAAAAATAATGCAATTTTATGAGATCTAATCGTTGTATAATTGGCGGCAGAGCACCTAATACAAAAGGTTTAATTTAGCGTAAATTGCGAACAAGAGCAAACAAGTGAGAGGAAAAAGCCGTCTAAACACTTAGGCGATCGCTGCTCGGCGGTACCGCCAAAAGTTTTTTGGAACAAAATCCGATAAACGGCGTCTAATATTCCAGTTCGCGGAATGGGCGAACGAGCAGAGTGAAGGTTCTCAGGAGGAGAACTCGAAAAGGCGGGAAATGATCTTCAGTAAGTCAATCACATTTGACGAAGAAGACCTGAGGCAAGCCGTAACCGCGGCACCCGTTGTATCTGTTCGTCAGGCCGATAGCGGATTGATTGAAAATTTACGAGAAAGGGACGCCGCCGCATTTGACGCTCTGATCAACCGTTATTCGGGTGATGTTTACGCTTTGCTATATCGTTTAACGTCCGATCCGGACGAAGCCGCTGACCTGACGCAGGAAACATTCCTGCACGCTTTGCGTGCGATCAAGAGTTTTCGCGGTGAATCCGGGTTGAAGACATGGCTTTTCCGTATCGCGATCAATGAATCGCGTAACCGTTTTCGCTGGTGGAAACGCCGGCGGCGAGACCAAACACTCTCGCTCGATGCGACGATCGGTGACAGCGAAACGCAGGTTTGGGAAACGATCTCTGACAATTCTATTTCGCCCGAAGATGAAGTACTTCGGCAGGAACGGACAAAAGCTCTGAATAATGCTCTGGGAATGTTGAAGACCGTCTATCGAGAGGCTATCGTCCTATGCGATCTCGAAGGATTTAGTTACGAAGAGTGTGCCGAAGCACTCGGAACGAATATCGGAACAGTGAAATCGCGAATTTCGCGGGGACGTGAGGAATTACGAAGGCAATTAAAGGGTTTTTGACAATTGAAGTGAATGGCTGACTCGCCCCGGTCTCATCTTTGAGGTTAAAACGATCGGTGCCAAACGATAGGTCAAAGAGAGCGAGAGTGGCGAGAAGAGCTAAGAAAAACGTGAGCCAAGGAAATATTTGAAGCGGCCAGCAACATGTCGTATCAGACAACCGCGGATCACGGCGATCTGAGCTTTTATCAATACACAAGCGTTGTTTTCTAATTGGAAAACAGCCGGGGTCAGTCTGCCATTCAATTCAAGGCTGAGAAAAAACAATGAAATGCGAAGAATTACGATCTGATCTTGCTTTGTATGGCGACGGTTTTTTGCCGATAGAGCGGTCAGCGGTGATCGAGACCCATTTCGAATCATGTCCTGTTTGCCGCGCCAAAAACGCGGCCAATCTCGAGATCGTCAGCGACCTGCGGCAGAGCGAAAAGCCCCGTATTTCCGCCGATCTTCAAAGGTCGTTGCGGATGGCGGTAGCGTCCGAATTGAATAGTCGCCGGCGGCCGGCATCGTTCTTTTCGCACGGCTTCGGCGAATGGCTGCAGATGCGGGTAATGCCTTACGCTGTCGGCGTAGCGGCGAGCACGGTGATCGGAATCGGCGTGCTCACGTTCCTGTTGTCGAATATCCAATCGCCGGAGTCAGCGATGGCCAAACCTTCGAGCAGCAGGCAAACCGGTCTTCTGCTTGCCGGCAATCAGGATCCTTATGCCGGAACAGGTAGCGAGCCGATCTATCCCGCAGAGTATGCCCGCAATCGGCTGGCGGTCTCGGGCGAATCTCCGAGTCTAAACCCGCAGGGTGCCCTAGTCGCAATGACAAGTTCCCTGCTTCGCGAGAATCGCGGCAATGATGGAGTTGTGGTGGTCGCGGATGTATTGAGCAATGGGGTGGCACAGATCAAAGAGGTCATTTCGCCGACTTACAATAGCCGAACCATATCCGATCTGGAAAAAGCGATGGATGCCGAACTCGGGAACGCCCCGTTCGTTCCGGCATCCCTTGATAATCGGTCTGACAGCGTCCGCGTGGTACTTCGTTTCCAGCGAGTCGACGTGAATACCAGAGAGAACGTTAAGCGCCGAAGATAATTATAGCTTGTCTATCTCAGCCTTGAGTTTACCTGCAAGAGCAACGTCCTGTGCCAGCAGGAAACTGTACTGTGTCATCGCTCCCGTTTTATCCTTTTTCAAAACCAATATTATCCCCAAATTGTATCTTGCCTTTGCAAAGTTTGGGCTCAGCTGGAGACATTTGGTATATGCCTCGATCGCTCGGTCGCGCTGGTTGTCGGCAAAATAAGCATTGCCGAGTAAATAGAATCCATCTGCATAGTCAGGGTTCCCGTTAGTAAATTCGACCAGGCCCGTCACCGCTTTTCGATAGTAGCCTGTTGCTTCCGACGGCTTTCCAAGCAGATCGCTCGCTCGGCCGAGGTAGAAGAATGTTTCACCATCACCCGGCTTCAACTTCAAAGCACTGTTACAGGCCGCGACTGCTTCTTTGTATTGCTTGGTCTCGTTATATGCACGGCAAAGATTCGTGTAGCCCATGTACTGATCGGGCAGGAATTTGATGGCCGCCAATGCCGCTTGAACAGCATCCGCCGGCCGGTCGTTCAAGCTGTAAAACCAACTAATATCAGTGTAAATATTCCCGTCATTCGGAAACAAAAGAATGGCCTTCTTGAGTGTTTCGATCGCGTTAGACAGCTTGTTTTGGCGTTGATAGATATTTGCCAGATTTCGATAAGCCTGATACAGCGTGGGTTTCGCACTGATCGCCCGTTGATATGAAGTGATCGCAGCCGCGAAGTTCTTTTGGCGTTCAAGCGCATCAGCCAGCAAATAATGGGCTTCGCCCATGTATTGGGTGCCCATTCGAATTGCCTCACCGGCCGATTGCTCTTGTCCTTTCAAATTGCCCGTTTGAGCATGAAGGTAGGCGATCGAATAATAAAGGTCGGCATCCTTCGGAGTGATCAACAGAGCACGCTGGTATGCATTCAAGGCATCCTGATTTGCTCCCAACGCCAGATGAGAATCGCCCAAACCTTTCAGCAAATTGGTGTTCTTTGGTTCGAGTTCAACAGCTTTCTTTAGATCACCTACCGCCTCGGAATACTTTTTCTGAACATAAAACAAGTACCATCGAACCTTGTACACCTCGATCGGCTTAAACCCTTGGTTCAATGCAAGTACGAATGATCGTTCAGACAGATCATATTCTTGAAGGTAATAATGTGCGTATCCCTTCCAGAAATGACAATACGGATTTGTTGGAACTATGACGATCGCCTGGCCATAAAGCTCAGTTGCCTGGCGGTATTCCTTTTGTCTGAAGGCCTTATCACCTGCATCCGCGAATTCCTTTGCACGCTTGAGGTCGTTTCTGGTCTGCGCGGCAACTGCACCGGCGAATGATAGGACCACGCCTAGCACCATTGCTGTTGTAAATGTTCTTATTAGCTTCAATCTCATAATTCCTACAGATCTCCGTACTTACTGCAGAATGACTGTGCGATCGTTGTTCGGCTTTGGCTTGGGCGTCGCTTTCGGGCCGGGTGTTCGGGCCGGTTTGACGGGACGATCAACAACAACCGGTGTCTGTGCCGGTCTCGGGCCGGCGGTCTGAGTCGGCGTCGGTACCGGTGTTGGTTCTACGGTCTTAATGTCATCACTGTTCGTATTACTGTTCGAATTACCATCGGGCGATGCCGTGGGCGACGGCGACGGCACCGTTGTCGGCGACGCAACCGGTGTGGCTGACGGTGTCGGCGTCGGTTTAGTGTCTCCGGCTAAGTAATAATTCGTGTAGTAATACCAACCGCCGCCAAGAGCTCCGATCATAAGTAAAAAGAACGCAGCAAGGCCGCCCAGGATCAAAAATGCTTTCGAACCCGATTTTTTTTCAGCAGTCTGAGAATTCGCGGATGCCGCTCCGGCCGACGCACCGGCGGAAACCGCTGACGAAACGACCGGAGGCGGCAGATCCTCTTTTCTAACTTCGGCAACCGGTGTCGTAAAGAATTCCGGTGCGGCCGGTTCCGCTGAAGCCGGAGAAATCACATTCTCATCGATCGAGATCAATGGAACCGTCGCTGCGGGCACCGATTCGTCAACCGGTCGTGTCGAATCAAACGGCGACGGCGGAGGTTCTGACACTACCGGTGGCGGAACTTCATCATTTGCCGCCGTCTGATCGAACGATCCGGCATTGAATACCTCGGTGCGGACATCCGCCTGACGAACGACCTCCTGAGCCTCATCAGCGTCCATTGCGAGTGTTGCGTCAAAATTATTGTCAGCCGACTGGGATACTACCGCCGGGGCAGGCGGGACCGTTGCCATCCGCGTCGCCATTTCGGATGGAGCGAGAGGAACGGAAGGGTCCTTTGCCGGAGGAACCGTCGAGTGCAGATCGCCGACATTAAAAACCTGTGTTTCGGCAGACATCTGATTCTGCATCTGAGAATATGCCGTTCGCAATGCCTTCTGCATTTCGGCCGCAGTGCCAAAACGCTTATCCTTGCTGACCTCGAGCCCTTTGAGTATCACGTTCGAAACTGCGGGCGAGATCTCGGGATTCGCATCTGACAGGGCAATGATCGGATCCGTTTTGCCGCTAAGCATGGTATCGGCACGGGATAGTGCGTCCGCCGGCACCACATTAGTCATCAATTGATAAAGCGTGGCCGAAAGTGAATACAGGTCGCTGCGGCCATCGGTACCGGTTCCGCGTATTTGCTCCATGGAAGCGAAATGCGGCGTGTAACCAACAACGCTTCCGGACGACCCAGGTTTCGAAGCGATCGTCTGGCCGCTCGAATCCTTGGAAAGGCCAAAATCAAGCAAAATAATGTGATTCTCGTCCGTTAGCTTTAGATTTTGCGGTTTAATATCGCGATGAATGATCGGAGGCTCGTGCGAATGAAGGTAAGTGAGTGCATCGAGCAATTGATCCGCCCAAAACATCACCCAGCTTACCGGAAACGGCTTATTCGCACTCTCCAGACGCTTTGAAAGGTCGTCACCCGAAATATGCTCCATTACGAGGTATTGATCGCCGTTTTCGGAAAAGTGATCGCTGACTTTCGGGAGTACGGGATGCCGGAGTCGGGCGAGTATCTTGGCCTCGCGTTCGAACGCGTTGCCGAGTGTCTCGTTATCGGCGAAAAACGTTCGCTTCAGCGCTATCGCACTGCCGAGACGCTGGTCAACGGCCAGATAGACCTCGCCCATTCCGCCTTTTCCGATCAAGTGAACCACCAAATAGCGGTTCTGGATCATTGTATTCGGAGCTAGTGGTTTCATTGTTTATCGATACTGCTTCATCTTAGCCAATTCAGCTGTCAACCAATCTTCAATTTGTTTCCCGAAAGCATCGCGGCCATTCCCTGATGCTGATAGCAGCGCACGTTCCCCTTTACGCGGCGGCTGCAGGGCGTTCCCTTCTTAGTTTGTGCACCGCAGAAATACTGAGTCTCATCCGCCGGCATATTCGGCTTCGCGGCCGGCAGAGCAGCGAGTGATCGCAGATCCGGCTGCTGCAAAGCCGTTGGCTTGTCAACGTTCGTGGCAGATGATGACACCGAACTTGATGTAACGGGCTCAGACTTGATGGCTATATTCGAATTTTCGATCTTTCGCTGCCTCACGATCGCAGGTTCAGCGTTCCTTGATTCGTTACTCAAATAGCTTCCAAACCCAACGACCGACGCGAAAATACCGATCGCAACTACGATTTTAGGCCCATATTCGTAAACCGGCATTTCGGTCACACATAGATCGCAGAATCGGCGACTGGTCCAAATATGCCAGTCGGCCCGATCGATCTTTTCTCCACAGTTTGAACAAAAACTAGGCCGAAACAACATCTCCGCCACCTTGAGAACATTCGGCGTCCGTTCAAAGCACATGCAACGCCGATCTTTCGTAAAGCCATTTCGAAACGATTATAAACCATAAATCCAATTCTGTTAAGACATTTATGAAATCACTCGCAAAGCAACCACACTTCCGGTTATCGCGTCTGATTGTTAATATTTGTTTATGTTACTTCGCCGCACGCTCAACGTATTTTCGCTTATTTTGTTAATGTGCGGTGTCATGGCTGCACAGGATGACGACCCGATCCGCGTCGACTCGTCGATAGTGCGTCTGAATGTCGGAGTGGTCGATCAACGCGGCCGCCCGATCACCGATCTTTCAAAAGCAAGTTTCACGGTTTACGAAGACGGCGTTAAACAGGAGATCACCAGATTCGAGCCGTCAACCGCACCATTCAGCGTCGTTATGATCCTGGATATGAGCGGCTCGACCCTGGGGTTTCGCCAAGTGATCCGGCTTTCTGCGTTTAGATTCATCGACGCTCTGCTGCCGAACGACCGCGTTGCGGTCATTGAATTTTACGACAAGATCAATCTTCTGAACGATTTTACGACCGACCGCCGAGCGATCAGCAATTCGATCACGGTCGCAAATGGTCGAGGAAAGACTCAACTCTATAAGTCGCTCGATTTCGCTCTCGACAAGCTTTCCAAAGAAAAAACTCGCCGAAAGGCGATCGTTGTGCTGACCGACGGTGTCGACACGGCCGTGCGGGACAAGGATCGCGAACAGCTCGAAAAACTCAGCGACGCCCAAATTCCAGTTGCCATAAAACCAGAAACGAGTGATATTTTAAACCGCGTTCTCAGCCGCTCGGACGCTCAAGGAGTGACTATCTATCCGCTGGCGTTGCCAACTGGCGACCCTGCAAAACTTGCAGACCCGACCCCACGGCAGGTGGCTATGTATAGGGCCGCCCGCTCACGTCTTCAGATAGTTGCGGACCGCAGCGGTGGCACCTTAAATGCGATCAAGGCCCTCGAAGATATGGGCAAGATCTATGGTCAGGTCGCCGCCGAACTGCGTACTCTTTACACCGTCGAATATCAGCCCATAAACGACAAACGAGACGGGAAATGGCGATCGGTCCGTGTCGGCGTAAGCAACACCGAGTTGATATCGCGAACGCGTCAAGGATATTTTGCGAGGTAAGATCCGCCTGGCGGTCTGCCGCCCGTGTGTATCGCGTTCGGATCACGTTACTTGACACTATGGCCATAGATTTGTAGTCTAGCTATTCGCCACTGTGCACCCGTAGCTCAGCTGGATAGAGTACTTGACTACGAATCAAGGGGTCGCATGTTCGAATCATGCCGGGTGTACCATCAATTTAACTAAAGGCAGTCCGACCGGGCTGCCTTTTTGTTTTGCTCCGCCTTGTCCTCGACCGGAAACTATTTGTCCAACCTACCGTAACAAGATATAGTCTAACTATCGACAAATAGGAGATATCGAACAATGAAAAAGTTCTCTTTATACCGCCTTGCAGCGACCGGATTGATCGCAGCGGCGGCAATTTTTATGATCACGAATAATGATAATAGTGCAAACGCCAAGGCCGTGTCGGAAGCGGCGGCAAATCCGCTGCTTGAGGCGTGGACGGGCCCATATGGCGGCATTCCTCCATTCGATAAGGTCAAGGTGTCGGATTTTGAACCGGCACTCGAAGCCGCAATGGCTGAGAATCTCGCTGAGATCGATGCGATCGCCAACAATAAAGCGGCACCGACGTTTGAAAACACGATCGCAGCGATGGAAAAGACCGGCCGAACGCTCGATCGAGTTTCGACGATCTACGGTATCTGGTCGGGCAGTTTGAGCACGCCTGAGATGGAGGCTGTCAATACTAAGATGGCCCCCAAACTGGCCGCATTCGGCGACAAGATATCGCAGAACGAGGCACTGTTCAAGCGCATCGAGGCCGTCTACAATTCGCCGGATAAAAAGAAGCTAACGAGTGAACAGCAGCGGCTTGTTTGGCTCAACTATACGAGCTTCGTTCGTCAGGGAGCAAAACTTGGAGCAGCGGAAAAGAAAAGGCTGTCAGAGATAAATCAAAGCCTCGCCGGATTGTTCACAAAATTCAGCCAGAATCTGTTGGGCGAAGAAGGATCGCTTTACGTTACCTTGGAAACCGAAGCGGATATGGCCGGCCTGCCGCAATCACTTCGTGACGCCGCTGCACAGGCAGCGAAATCAAAGAACGTTGCCGCCGCCGGAATCGTCCGCAATACGCGTTCGTCCGTTGACCCGTTCCTTACTTATTCGGACCGACGCGAGCTTCGCGAAAAGGTCTGGAAAATGTTCGTAAATCGCGGCGACAACGGTGATGCTCGTGATAACAACGCGGGCATTACACAGATCCTCCAACTTCGGGCCGAACGTGCAAAGCTGCTTGGTTTTGCAACTCACGCCCATTGGCGTCTGGAACCGCAAATGGCAAAAACGCCGGAAAATGCGATGAAGCTGATGGAATCTGTATGGCCGGCCGCAAAGGCTCGCGTTAAAGAAGAAGTCACTGATATGCAGGCTCTCGCCGACAAGGAAGGTGCAAAGATCAAGATCGAACCGTGGGATTACCGCTACTACATGGAAAAGGTAAGAAAACAGCGATACGACCTCGATGACAATGAAGTAAAGCCGTATTTGCAGCTCGACAAGATCCGTGAAGCGATGTTCTGGGTAGCCGGCGAAGTGTTCGACTTTACATTCACGCCCGTAACTAACGTGCCTGTTTTTCATCCTGATATGTCGGTCTATGAGGTCAAAAACAAGACTACCGGCAAACACGTCGGTCTCTGGTATTTTGACCCATACGCCCGGGATGGTAAACGCAGCGGTGCTTGGATGAACGCCTACCGCAGTCAGGAACGGGTCGAAGGGGAGATCACGACGATCGTGTCCAACAACTCTAATTTTGTAAAGGGCAAGCCAGGCGAACCGGTTCTCATATCGTGGGATGACGCGACCACAATGTTTCACGAATTCGGTCACGCATTGCACGGCCTTTCGTCAAACGTCACCTACCCGTCGCTGTCGGGTACAAATGTTGCCCGCGATTACGTCGAATTCCCTTCGCAGATACTAGAACGCTGGGTTTCGACGCCCGAAGTATTGTCGCGGTTCATGGTCCATTACCAGACCGGCAAACCGATCCCGCAGGCTCTTGTCGATAAGATCAAAAAGGCCGCCACGTTCAACCAGGGCTTTGCAACGGCTGAGTATCTGTCGAGCGCATTGGTCGATATGAAACTGCACTTGGCAGGAGACAAGAAGATCGATGCCGATGCTTTTGAAAAAGAGACACTTGCTGCACTTGGAATGCCCAGTGAACTCGTTATGCGGCACCGCACGCCGCAGTTCGGCCATGTTTTCTCAAGCGACGGCTATTCGGCCGGCTATTACAGCTATCTATGGTCGGATGTGATCTCGGCCGATGCGTACGGTGCATTTACCGAGGCCGGCGGGCCGTATGACAAAAAGGTCGGATCAGATCTGGTCAAGTATATCTTCTCGATCGGAAATACGGTGGATCCGGCTGAGGCGTATCGGAAATTACGCGGCCGCGACCCGCAGACGTCAGCTCTGATGCGTCATCGCGGTTTTCCGGTGACCGAGAAGTAACACTGAAATGTCGTATTCATCGACTTAGCTGAAAAAAGCCCCTCCGAATTTCGGCGGGGCTTTTTATTTCAGTAAGATTCGCTTCCGGTTTTCTATTTTGCCGACGCGCCGGGCCGATAAATGGGATCGGTAATGTTGATCTTTTGCAGGATCATCTTAGCCTCGGAGGGCGTGGCCATACGGGGATTCCCATTTTTCGATCACTACCGGCATGTATTCAATGCTGTCGAGCAACGCTCGCTGGTCAGGGTCGGCGGTTGTTTTGACGTTGACCTTGAGCATTAGCCCGAGGATCGTCTCAGGCTTTCGCTGGTCGAAAATGAAATTGCCGAGCGAGTAATAGATCATCTTGCCATTGTATTCTTCGGCCACCTGCACCCAATGAGGATGGGCTCCGATAACGACATCCGCCCCAAAATCGACTGCCGCACGGGCAAATTTGACCTGAGTTCTGTCGGGCAGACGAACATATTCGATACCGGCGTGCATCGTCACGACCACGAAATCAGACTGCTTACGGGCACTCTCGATCGCCGCTTTTAATTGGTCTTCGTCCTCGACCCTCGCCACATAGTTGTTGCGGGCGACGCCGCCGTCGTTGATCGACGCATACGAAGCACCGACAAAGCCGATCTTTATTCCGTTGGCTTCGACGAACTTCGGCTTCCACGCCTCGCTCAGGTCGGCACCGACCCCGAGAAATTCGATTCCCTGTTGTGTAAGAAAATCTCGCGTGAATTGCAGTCCGTTCGCTCCCTGATCAAGAGCGTGGTTGTTGGCTAGATTGACGACCTTGAATTTGTACTTAACTAATCCGGCGATGTCAGCCTTGCGGGCATTGAACACCAGTCCCTTGCCGACGCGGCTATCATTACCCGAAACGGGGCTTTCGAGATTGCCGAAGTTAAAGTCGGTCGAAAGGAACTCTTTCTCAAGCGCGGAAAAAGGAACCAGCGGGTCGCGGGCGTTGTCGATCACTCGTGCCACTCCGCGCGACAGCATAATGTCACCAACAGCGAGGAACGTAGCCTGGCTCGGCTGCCGTGCGGGCTTGGGCGGTGCCGTATTGGTCGCCGTCGATGCAGTGCCGCCCGAACATGCCGAAAATGCCAATGATGCCAAAACTAAACAGGAAACTGTCCCCAATTTCGCGATCGATCTAAAGTTACGCAATTTATTCTCCTGATATTGGAT
Organism: Acidobacteriota bacterium; assembly: GCA_016713675.1. NCBI lineage: Bacteria > Pseudomonadati > Acidobacteriota > Acidobacteriota bacterium. The sequence goes on along the minus strand of JADJOS010000005.1, from coordinate 120,695 downwards.
AAAATCTTAGCTGAAACGCCAAATCCGATTGATGATAAGGCATTTTTGGGAATTTCGCATTCTTGAACCGAACAATTGTTAGCTCAGACGATCATTTCGCTTGAATACCGAGATTTCGCATGCGGCGATACAGATGGCTGCGGTCGACGCCCATTTCTTCTGCGGCCTTTGCGACGCTGCCATCGTGTTCGGCGAGTTTGTGGAGGATGAATTCGCGTTGATATGCGTCGGTCGCATCTTTGAAACTGGGAAAGCGAAAGCTGATCGCGGGACGCTCGTTCGTTGTTTCCATCGCCGGCAGGTCGTCGGCCGTGATCATCTCTTTCGAAGACATGATGACGATACGCTCGATCGTGTTCTTCAGCTCGCGCACATTGCCGAGCCAGTCGCTGTTTTGCAGCTTTTCAAGAGCGTCGGGGGCAAATACCTTTACATGTTTGCCGTAATCAGCCGAAAATCTGCGGTTAAAATGCTCCACCAAAAGCGGCACGTCTTCGCTTCGCTCGCGAAGCGGAGGGATCTGGAACGGGATCACATTCAAACGATAGAACAGATCCGAGCGGAAATTCCCGTTGTCGATCAACGATTCGAGCGGCTTGTTTGTGGCCGAAACGACGCGGACATCGACGGAAACCGGCGTGTTGCTGCCAACCGGTTCGAAACGCTGCTCTTCGAGAACACGAAGCATCTTTGCCTGCACACGCGGCGACATATCGCCTATCTCATCTAAGAAAAGCGTCGCACCGTCGGCGATCTCAAATTTCCCTTTCTTAGACCGCGTCGCACCCGAAAACGCTCCCTTCGCATGGCCAAACAACTCTGATTCCACCAATTCCTCAGGTATCGCGGCTGAATTTATCTCGACGAACGGCGCATTGCGGCGTTTTGATTGGGCGTGGATCGCACGGGCTACGAGTTCCTTTCCGGTTCCGCTCTCGCCTGAGATCAATACCCGCCCGTCCGAAGGAGCGACGATCGCGATCTGTTTGCGAAGAGCACGCATTGCGACCGATTCGCCGATCATGACGTATTCGTCAGCGAGATCGCTCTGTAGTTGCTGATTGACGCGTTCGAGTTCGCGTGTACGGACAGCGTTTTTGACGGTGATGACTGTTCGTTCGAGGCTGAGCGGCTTTTCGATAAAATCGAACGCCCCAAGCTTTGTAGATTTAACTGCTGTCTCGATATTCCCATGACCCGAGATCATCACGACCGCCGCATCGCTTCCCTCTTCATTCAGTTTCGACAGCGTCTCAAGCCCGTCGATGCCATCGCCGAGCCAAATATCGAGCAGAATACACGCAAAATGCTGCTTCCGCGTGATCTCAAGACACTCCTCGCCCGACGCGACAGCCACCACAGCAAAGCCCTCGTCTCGCAACACGCTGCTCAGCGTCTCGCGGATCCCGCGTTCGTCGTCAACTATCAAAATGGAATCTGGCATTAAACCTCTCTAAGCCCCCACGGGAAGTTCAATAATAAATTTAGCACCACGCGGCTGGTTCGCGACGGCGTTTATCTTGCCGTGGTGTTCGCTGACGATGCGGCGGACGATGGCGAGGCCGAGGCCGGTGCCGCGTCCTTTGGTCGAAAAATACGGCTGAAACAGCTTTTGCAGATCCGCCGGACTGATGCCTTTGCCGTTGTCTGCAACCTCTGCGACTAGCAGATCGCGTGCCGTGTCGTGCCGCGTTCTAACGGTTACACGTTTGTCCGTTTCGCTCTCGGCAAATGCCTCGACCGCGTTTTCGATCAGGTTTACGAACACGCGTTTTAGCTGCTCGGCGTCGATCATTGTATCAGGAACGTTCGTCCCGAGCTCGGTTTCGATCGTGATGTCGGCAAAACGGCCCTCGAACGACGCGACCGCCTGTTCGACGATCTCATTGAGATTCCCGGTTTCGAGTTTCGCATCCGGAAGTCGCGCGAATCGCGAGAATTCATCGACCATTGCCTTGAGCGAACTGACCTCGCGCAAGATGGTCGAGGTACTTTCTTCGACAACGTCGCCGATCGCACCTTTGTCGTCGATGCGTTTGCCGACGCCGTTCTCGACGTGGCCGGTTGACGCAAAGCGTTTAGCAATGCGTTCGGCGGAAAGCTGGATCGGCGTCAGCGGATTTTTGATCTCATGTGCCATTCGTCGTGCGACCTCTTGCCAGGCTGACGCGCGTTGAGCAGCGATCAACTCTGAAAGGTCTTCGATGACAAGCACGGCTCCGCCTTCGGTCGGCAATGCTGTTGCCGTTAGAGCTACATTCAGTCCTTTGTCGGACTCGTGAGAACCGTCGGTCGATTCGACCTGAAGTACAGTTTGCTCCGAGGAATGCCCGACACGCCGGGCTCGATTAAGCAGGCGTTCGAGAGCTTCGTAATTTTCCTTGCTTACCAATTGCTTGAGTTCGACGCCGACAAGACCGGTTTCGTCGAGACGCAGAATACTGAGTGCGGCCCTGTTTATCGTTCCAACGCGGTTCAATGCGTCGAAGGAGATCACGCCGGTCGGCAGCGATTCGAGTATGGTCTCGATATACTTTCGGCGGCTGCTCAGTTCGGCCGAATTCGCCTCAAGTTTCGAAGACATCTCATTAAAGGCCGCGACAAGGATATCGAGTTCGTCCTCGGCAATGACATCGACACGATGAGCGAGATTGCCTCGGGCGATCTCGCCGGCACCTTCGGCCAGGGCCTTGATCGGGATGGTCAATCCGCGGGCGATATAAATGGCGAGCCACGACGAAATGAAGATCAGCAAGAATGTGAGCACCCCAAGCGTAAGCAGCCCGACCTGACGGACGGTGATCTGTTTCGCCTTCAGCCGGTCAAATTCGCCGAGCGAATTCTCGACCATCTGGTTCACAGCCTGTTCCGACATTGGGTCGGGTACGATCAAAAGCCTGCGGCCGCCTGACATTTCCGCAATGACCGCACCGTTGGGCAATTCCGCGATACGTTTTCGCACCTGTTCGACGGTCTGGTCAACAGATTCTTTTTGTTCAGCGGTCATTGGCTTTTCGCCAACGGCGAGCGTGCGGTGATCTGAGCTCAAAACCTCGATATGGGCAATATTCCCGGACGTCGCTATGCTGTTCAGGTCATGGGTCGCGAGGCTGCCGGTTCCCAACACCTTCGCCAGCATTGTCGCCGTCTCGTTCAGCCTTAACGACCTTTCCGCCAACGACTGCCGCTGAATATCGCGGGCCTCACGAATGACGTTCTCAGGGATCTGAGAGAACCAGCGTTCGAGCGCACGGTTCATGAACAAGAACGAGAATACCGCCATCGCCATGATCGGCAGTAGGCTGAGCACAAAGAAATAGATGAGCAGCCGCGTCTTGATCTGCGAACCGAGCACCGACATTCGACGCTCGCGCATTAGTTTCAAAATGCTGCGCAGGAAAAAGAAACAGAAGATGATGAGCGCTATGAAATTGAGCGACGAAAGAGCATACAGGAGCAGAGTGTCGCTGGCGGTCTCAACAGCGAGACTGCGGCCAAGATTTGACGATTGCAGCACGATCAGGAACGTAAAGGTCAGCACGATCATCGAGCCGATGATCCACGGTACCTTGCGTTGCTTTTTTACGACCGGCTGTGTCTCCATTTCAAGAAAGTTTAGCACAAACAACGGCTCTCACCGGCCTGCTTTGCCGACCGTGTTCGGCTTCGCGTACAATCGGTGAGGCGTGGAAACGATTCAACTGATATTCATCGGCAAAGACGGACAGCTCCGCAGCGGTTGGCGGGCGGGCTTGTTTCTAATCGCGTTCATCTTTTTCTCCGTTATTCTCGGAACGATCGTTCAAGCCGGTCTGTTTACGGCGAATTTCGAATCGGCATCTCTCCAGTCAATATCACTCGCCGCGAACGCCGTCGCTGCATTGATCCCGGCGATCGTCATCGGCTGGCTGTGCGGAAAGTGGCTCGAAAAGCTGCCGTTTGGTGCTCTTGGGGCATCATTCTCGGGCAGTTGGATCCGGAATTTCGTGCTCGGCGTTGTCGCGGGCGGTGCAACTCTTAGCTTTGCGGTGCTTGTCGCGTTTGTATTCGGCGGTCAACGGTTCGAACTGAATCTCGCGAACGGCTGGCAACCTGTGTTGACGTCGTTGGCAGTGTCGTTCGGCGTATTCGCCGCCGCAGCGGCGATGGAAGAGGCTCTCTTTCGGGGATATATTCTGCAAACATTCGCCCGGTCGAACCTTGCCTGGCTCGCGATACTGCTGACGTCCGTTTTCTTCGGCCTGGTCCACGCCGACAATCCGAACGCAGGCGTCATCTCGACGCTCAACACCGTCCTCGCCGGCATCTGGTTCAGCGTGGCTTATCTAAAAACGCGCGATCTGTGGTTCGTCTGGGGTTTGCATTTGATGTGGAACTGGATGCAGGGCTCGTTCTTCGGCATCGAGGTCAGCGGCCTGACAGATATCACAAAGAATCCGCTCCTACGCGAGATCGACACCGGTCCGACATGGCTCACCGGCACGACCTACGGCATCGAAGGCGGCATCGTCTGTACCGTCGCGTTGGTTATCTCAACAATCGTCATTCACTTCTTCCCCGGAAAGACTAACCACATAGAAACATAGGACACATAGACAAGAAAAGACAAAATTTCTTTGCCCTAACTATGTTCCCTATGTTCCTATGTGGTTAAAGACTCTTACCCGATCTGTATCTTAAACGATATATCAACAGCGCGAGCAGAATGCGTGATCCTGCCGACTGAGATAAGGTCAACTCCGGCCTCGGCATACGAACGCACGCGGTCGAGGTCCATGTTTCCGGAGGCTTCGATGAGGACGTTGGGATTGAGATTGCGGGCCATTCCGACGAGTTTGGCAGCTTCTTCGGGAGTTTGGTTGTCGAGCATAACGATCTCGGCCCCGGCTTCGATGGCTTCTCTTAGTTGGGCCCAATTGCCGATCTCGACCTCGATCTTGTGGAGGTGGCCGACGCGTTCTTTGGCGGCGGAGACGGCACGCGTGATGCCGCCGGCGAGGGCGATGTGGTTGTCTTTGATAAGCACGCCGTCATCGAGCCCCATCCGATGATTCTTGCCGCCGCCAACGGTCACGGCGTATTTCTCAAGGGCGCGCAGTCCCGGCGTAGTCTTTCGCGTATCAACGATCGCGGCGCCCGTCCCTTCGACAGCCTTTACAAACTGCCGCGTCAGCGTCGCGATGCCGGACATTCGCTGAATAAGATTAAGCGCGGTGCGTTCGCCGACGAGCAAAACGTCCGCGTAGCCCTTCATCGAGCCAAAAACGGTGCCTTCCTCGATCTCGTCGCCCTCGTTGTAGCCGGTCTCGATCTCGCCGACGTCCGGATCAAGCTGAAAAAACACCGCCTCGGCCACATCCAGCCCGCACAGCACGAGATATTCCTTCGCCAAAAACCGCCCGACGCCCCGCGTATCCTGCGGCACCGTCGCCGTCGTAGTAATATCGCCCCGCCCAATGTCCTCCGCGAGAAACTCCCCGATACTCGCCAATATCTCACCGTTCTCTAACCAATTCATATACGACAGATGATATCAGAATCAGGCGGACGCGTCTTGCATTTCCTTGCGTGCCGCAGCGAAAGGTGATAGCTTTTCAAGCACTGCAGAGATCAACTCGGAGGTGAATTTTACCCAATGCCTACAAAGATGACGCTCGAGATCCCCAAATTAATCGGCCGGAGCAGCACGCTTTCTACCGAGATCGAGAGCATTGCATTTAACTCGTCTGGCGCGCGGGTGCCGGCAAGCGTCGACTGGAAGCGGATCTACGTGATGCGCGTAACGGATGAGCACACGGCTCGCTTCCACGAACTGGCCGTTTCGGGCGCCACTCTCCCCGAAGCCAATATTTACATCCGCGTCGGAACTAAGAACAGCCAAACGAGCCTCCGGGTAATACGGCTAGCGAACGTGTCTGTCGCGGGACTCCGCATCTTTACAGAGGGCGAACAAATTGAGCTCGAGTGCTCAAAAGTAACCTTCGAGGATGTTTCGACGAAATCTAGCGCCGGCTGGACCGGTTTCTAGCCCCGCTACATCCCGAATATCGTCACCGTCGGCATGTTTGAGTATTGGCCGACGATCTTGTTGTTCTTTATGAAGATGGCGCGGATCTGGCCGGTTTCGGGGACGCCCATGACGCGGGGTTCGATGAAGATCGTCTCAGGCAGTTTGGTCAGGAACGCCACCTTCTCCCACTTTTCTTCACCCTTCCGCCTAAATTCGATCTGCACCGCGGTCATTCCCTCCATCTCGCAGGCGATCTTTACGCGAAAACCCTCGACGGCAGTCACTTTAATCTTCGGTGCGAGCTCGCGCAGAGGTTTTTTGACGTGATTGGGCGGCAGAATGTTCATTGCGATGCCCATACCTTCTCTGTATCCGCCTTTGGATTTGATCTGGCGAACATATTTACGCGCCTCGGCGATCAAACCGCCCTTAGTGCCGACCGGCATCGGCGTGTTATCGAACATCGGACGCTCGTCAACGGGCTTCAGCGTGCGTTCATTCGATATGACCGAGTCCCGCCACATACGCAAAACCCGCAGATTTCGGCGGTTCCGCTCGAAAACGTCCACGGCGAACGCATATTCCTCCGCGATCGCCTTTATCCGGTCAACTTCGGCGGGCGAAAGCCCCAACTGAGCCTGATAAGTCTCAGCCCCAACCGCCAACCGCCCCAAAGCCAGCTTCCGCTCCTCCTTCCCGTATGGTAACCAGTCTTCCCGCTTAGGCATTGTGATATCCCTCCGATTTTTTCTGACTATTTTAGTCAAAACCGGATGATAAATGCAAGAATTTTGTGAAAACTATACCGATGCATATACTTCATCGTCCGATGTTTATTTTGCATCGGACGATATCGATCGCACATCGTACGATTTACACTTTGAATCGGATGGTTTACATATCACATCGGACGATGGATAATCCAAATCGGTCGATGAAAAATGCACATCTAGCGATGAAACTTATCCATCGGACGATGCATTGTCTCCATCGTCCGATGCAAACACTGCATCGCCCATATTTGCGTAAGACTATTCCCACGAGCGCGCCAAGAAAGCTCGATCTAGCTCGCACCGGCAACTATTTCACCACCGGAGCCTCTATCTTTAGGTCTTTGGGATCGTGTTCGTATGTTGTTGTCTCGCGGCTCATCTGATTGCCGCCCTTAACCATTATTTCCTCTAGTTTTTTGAGGATCTTTCCGTCGAGCGAATACCAAATACGGGTTGTTTTAATGCCTTTCACATAGACACCAACCATTTGGGCTGGATCCTGAAACTTTCCGCTAGAACGGCGTTCGTAAAAGTCAGCTATACCTCCCTCAAAACCGATCGAAGGCACAGACCTATACTGGTTTTTCTTTCCACGTACTTCTAAACCGCTGTCAAAACCGTGTATACCGGGGAATTTCATCCACGGTGTGTCATCGCCGCGGATGTATTGAGCAAATTCAACCCGAATTATTTCGACGAACGAACGAGAATCAGCAAACCTTTCCTCAACCGTTCGCTTCCTGTCAGGCCGAATTATCTCGATCAGCTTCCTCTCTTTCAACTTCCCGGTCTTTGTGTGGTCGTCAAAGTATTCCTTCGTCCAAATCGAACGATAATTCGCCGTCTTCAGCAGTTCCGCAGCCTTCGCCTCCGCCGCGAGGTACTGGCTTTCGGGAATATCGTTCTTAAGCGTCAAAACCTGCCCCGCCGCCGAAACCGCAGCCAGAAACATCGTGAGAATAAGTGCAGCAACTTTCATAACCTACTTCATCGGCGCCTCGATTTTGAGGTCTTTGGGGTTGTATTCGTTGGTGGCAGTGCGGCGGTAGATGTACTTGGTGTTGGGGAATTCCAGTTTGTAGAATTCTCTTATGCAGAGACCGTCGCGGTCGATCCAGATGATGGTCGTCGCAAACTGATTTTCGCGTCCGATCACACCGGAACGCTGGACCGTCAACCGCTCGGCCTTTTCATATATCCTGTACTCAACGCCCGCGAGCACCGCCTTCCCCTTCGAACTGTAGCCCTCGGCCGCGACGATCGCCGCCCTGTCATCGCCGCTGCGGCCAGAATTGTCGATGGACCAACGCCCGTTGTTCGTCCGCGTCCAAGACCTGTCGCCGATCGTGATCCACTCAGTCCTCTCCACCTCACCATTTATGATAACGGTACCGATCTGCCGGGTCCGGTCTGGTGGAACTTCCTCGAGAATCTCCTGTCGGGTTTTCTCCGGCGAAGGCACACCGTCAATAACCTCTTCGACTACCGCGGACTGTCTGAACGACATCCCTTCGGAAGCCTTATTGAGCGTTGTTAACACCTTCTCCCACTCCGCCCGCGTCATCGCCACGTCCTGCGCGAAAACACCAACGCCAAACACAGCGACAAACGCCGCGACGATCATGATCTTAATGGTTGAGAATCTCATACGCTTTTTAGTCCAAAGCTCCCAAGTTGTTATTCAGAGTATTTATCTGATGCTCCAACTCGGCGGAGCGTTCTCTTAGTTCCGTGACCTTTTCGGCGGGGGCGCGGTCGACGAAGTTGGCGTTGGAGAGTTGGGCGTCGAGGCGTGTACGCTCTTCGGTGAGCTTGGCGATCTGGTTGGTGAGGCGTGCGCGTTCGACGTCGAAGTCGATCAGGCCTTCGAGCGGCACGGCGAGCCGCGCGTCGTTCGTCACCGCCTTCGCCGAAGCACGCGGGACGTCGAGTTCGCTGCCGATAACAAGGTCCTCGGCCTTCGCGAGCTTTAGTATCTGCGCCTTGTTGGCCGCAAATACGTTTCGAAAGTCTTCGTCCGCCGCGATATGCACCGTGAACTTGATCGCCGTCGAGATATTCATCTCCGCACGGATGTTGCGGACCTTTTTGATCACATCGATCACCGCGCTCATCTCGTTCTCAGCCTTTTGATCGATCGCCGCGACATCGCCCGGCGGGAATTTCGTCAACATGATCGTCGCGTCGGCGTCAGTGTACGCCGCGTCGTGCAACGCACTAGACGTCCCCGGCAGTTTCTGCCACAGTTCCTCCGTCAAATAAGGCATGAACGGATGCAGCATCCGCAGAGCGATCTCGAGAATAGTAAGTATTCTGGTGCGCGACGTGAGAACCACCCCGTCAGCCGAAGCGGCTGCCACCCCTCCTTCGTAAGGAGGGGAGCCTGCAGTGATCTCATCTTTGACGAGTTCAATATACCAATCGCAGAAATCGTCCCAGAAGAAGTGGTAGAGGAGCGAAACGGCTTCGTGGAACTGGTATGTGTCGAGGGCACGGTTGACCGCGAGGGCGGTTTTGTTGAGCCGGGAGATGATCCAGCGGTCGGCCAAAGCAGTGGTCAGTGGTCGGTGGCCGGTGGTCGGAGAAGAGTTTTCCTCCTGACCACTGCCCACGAACCACTGACCACTGTTCATCAGGCTCTGGTGATCGACGGCCGCACCTTCGGCGTTCATCAGGCAGAACCGCGTCGCGTTCCAGATCTTGTTCGCGAAGTTGCGATACGTCTCGACACCGATGTCATTCCATTTGATATCAGCTCCGGTCGCGATGCTCGCCAGATAGATACGCGTCGCGTCCACGCCAAACTTATCAAACATCTCGATCGGATCGACGCCGTTATTCCGAGACTTCGACATCGGCTTGCCGTCTTTGCCAAGCACGGTGCCCGTGATCACACAATCATTAAACGCCACCTGCCCCGTGAACTTCTTCGTCAACATCATCATCCGCGACACCCAAAGGAAAATAATGTCGCGGCCGGTGACGAGAACGTCGGTTGGTAAGAACGCTTCGAGATCATTCAACGAGCTCCCCTCCTTACCACGGAGGGGTGGCGGCGTTTCGCCGACGGTGGTTCTCTGCCTCGGTAAATTCAACTTGAGCGGAATCGGAAGAGAGAACCACCCCGTCACCCGAAGCGGGTGCCACCCCTCCTTCGTAAGGAGGGGAGCTTGGAGATCCGGACCATCCCAACGTCGAGAACGCCCAGAGTCCACTTGAGAACCACGTATCAAGCACATCGCCGTCCTGCGTCAGTTCCCGACCGCCGGACTTCTCTTTAGCTTCGTCAGCAGTACGTGCGACGTAAACATTTCCGTCCGCGTCATACCAAGCGGGAATCTGATGTCCCCACCAGAGTTGGCGTGAGATCGTCCAGTCCTTTAGATTTTCGAGCCACGTTGTGTAGACCTTCTGATGAGGAATCTCCGGCGAGAAGTGCGGCACTTTGTCTTTGGCAAGTTCCAGGCCCATATCGCGCATCTCATCCATTTTGACGAACCACTGCTCGGACAAGATCGGCTCGACGATAGTCTTGCAGCGTTCGCACACCGGCAGCGTGATCTCGTAATCGTCCACCTTTTCGAGCAAACCGAGTTCTTCGAACCGCTCGATGACCTTTGCCCTCGCGGCGAATCTATCGAGCCCGACAAAATCCGCACCGGCAGCTTCGTTCATCGTGCCGTCGAGATTCATTACGAGCAATTGTTCGAGATCGTGCCGCTGACCGAGTTGGTAATCGTTCGGATCGTGCGCCGGCGTGATCTTGACGGCACCGGTGCCAAACTCCGCATCGACATATTCGTCCGCAACTATCGGGATCTCGCGGTTCGTCAACGGCAATGCGATCGTCTTGCCGATCAGATCCTTATAACGCTCGTCCGATGGATTGACCGCAACCGCCGTATCACCGAGCATCGTCTCAGGGCGCGTCGTGGCGACGGTGATGTAAGTTGTGTCCCGCCTTTGAGGCCCCCCCCCCCCCGGCCCCCCCGGGGCCCCCCGGATATTTTAGGTAATACAGCTTTCCGTCTTTCTTGACCTCGTCTTTTACTTCAAGATCAGACAGCACGGTCTTGTCCTTCGGGCACCAGTTTACGATGCGGAGGCCGCGGTAGATCCAGCCTTGCTCAAAAAGCGTGCAAAAAACGTTGCGGACCGCGAGCGAAAGGCTTTCGTCCATCGTAAAACGGTGACGCGACCAATCGACGGAGGCACCTTCGCGGCGCATTTGCTCGGTGATCGTGTTGCCGTATTGCTCTTTCCACGTCCAACAGCGGCGAATGAATTCCTCACGGCCGATATCGAGCGGCGATTTGTGCTCTTCCTTCTTTAACTGCTCAACGACCTTTCGCTGGACGCTGATCCCCGCGTGATCAGTTCCCGGCAGCCAAAGCGTGCGATAGCCCTGCATCCGTTTCCAACGCGTAAGCGCGTCCATGATCGTATGCTGAAGCGCGTGCCCCATGTGCAAGCTGCCCGTGACATTGGGTGGCGGAATGACGATCGAATATTTCGGGGCGTCCGCCTTCTGATTGATCTCAGGAGCAAAAAAACCGCTCTCTTCCCAACGTTTGTAATGATCTTCTTCGGCCGATTTTGGGTCGTAGGCCTTTGCGAGTTCCATAATTCCTGTTATATTGCACAAGCCCGTACGCTAGTAAGGGCGATTCATTCAACGTTGAGCGAAACACCCTTACTAACGCGCGGGCCTCCGCATCGTTACTACTTCTTTGTTTCGTGGTCGAGAGCTTCTCGTATCATGTTCTCGGTAATTCGCGGGACGGCCTCAAGAGCTACTTCGCGAACCACCTTGTCCGAGAGTTTGTCGATCACGCGCTGAGCGATCATCTCGATCAATTCCGGCGAGATCGCATCTGCCCTGGGTGCAGGCTCTGCCGCGGCTCCCGGTTCTTGCGGATCGGACTCAGAATTATCCGGCTCGTCGATATGATCGGCATCAGCAAATTCGATCTTGAGCAGAGTCGAGTCCGTATCGGCAACGGGCGATCGCTCGACGACACCTTCCGCATCATCAGCCCAATTATATTTTCCCATCGTATCGTCCGTAGTCACCGGCGAGGCGAAAGGATCGGCGGCAGGCTCGGATACGGATGCAGCGAGCACCGGCTCAAATTCGATCGTGTCACTGTAATGAAGATCGTGTCTCGCCTCGTCCGGACGGCTGGTCTCGATCATTTCATCGTCCAGGCTCGCGTCGCCGAGATCCACCGGCACGGCGAATGGATCTGCCGCAGCCGGAGACTCGATCATGAAACTTTCCAAAGATTCTTCATCGGCGACACGCTCCAGATCGAGCGGGGTGTCCACGTTATCCACCCCTTCAAAACCGAAATCTGAGATCGTTACGCGTTCCGGTAACAGTTCGTTAAATGCGGCAGGCTCTGCATCCAGATGGTCAGGTTCTTCATCATCTTCGATCCGGATCAGCTCAATTTCAGACGCGGTCTCATTCGCAGGTATCTCAAGCGTTTCTGCAAAGCTGTCTTTGTAGAGATCGTCAATATCCTCGGTCTCGGGAACACTTGCCGTTTCGAATGCATTTGCATCGAGCAGGTCGGTAACCTTTTCGACCAGTTCGCGGATCGATTGGAACGGTTTGGTGAAATAAAAATTGGCGCCGACACGCGACGCTTCGCCGGGATCAAACGGTTCGAACGAGCCGGTAAGCAAGATCACCGGAATATGCCGTGTTGTGTCGTCCTCCTTGATGATCTCGCAGATCTTGTATCCGTCAACGCCCGGCATATTGACGTCAGCAATAACGAGGTCGGGTTCATCGGCCACAAATGCGATCATCGCAGCATCGCCGTCAGGGACAGTAACTACATCGATACCTTCGTCTGCGAAAGTCAGTTCGACGACCTTTCGGATCGTCACCGAGTCGTCAGCAAGGAGAATTTTGGGTCGGTCAACGGACATTTGGCACTCCGGGTATTGAACGAGATTCTAACACCAAAGGGTATTCTAGCAGAACATCAGCAGGGTTTCATTTAGCGGCTGCAAGCTCAGCGGCAAGTCGTATCGCGGCGGTCATACTTGCCGATTCGGCAATGCCTTTTCCGGCAATATCGTAGGCGGTACCGTGGTCGACCGATGTTCGGATGAGCGGCAGCCCGAGCGTGACATTCACGGCAGCGTTGAAGGCAAGTGCTTTGACAGGAATTGTCGCCTGGTCATGATAAAGGGCGATGCAAACGTCAAATTCACCTTTAGAACAACGCAAAAAGACCGTGTCGGGGGAATAAGGCCCGCTGACATCGACACCCAGCTTTTTGCAATTTTCAATCGCGGGTATGATCTCATCAGCCTCTTCGCTGCCGAACATTCCGCCTTCGGACGCATGGGGATTGAGGCCGGCCACGGCGATCTTTACTTTTCGCTTGAGCAACTTGCTGAGTTCGGTCGATGAAAACTCGATCAGATCGACAAGTTTGCCAAACTTTATCAGATCGATGGCGTCACGCAGCGGCAAATGTGTCGAAAGCAGTACGACACGCAAACCACCGCCGAAAAAGCTCATCGCAAACCGTTCCGTATCGGTTAACGAAGCAAGAAACTCGGTATGTCTCTGAAAATCATAACCACCGAGCCGGATCGACTTTTTACTTATCGGAGCGGTTGCGATCGCATCTATTTCGCCCGATCGCCAGAGGTCAACAGCTTTGATTATTGACTCTGCGGCCGCACGTCCGGTCACTGCGTCGTCAACGCCGACCGGAGGTTCGCCCGGAAGATTCTTGAGGTCGCAAACGTCTGTCAATACGCTCGTGTCGATACCAAGCGAAACGGCGATCCGTTCGAGATGAACGCGATCGCCGATGACCTTGCAGTCACAAATGTCTCTTAAAGAACCGTCGGCCAGAGCCTTTACAACAACCTCGGGCCCGATACCGGCTGCATCGCCCATTGTGATCCCGATCGTTGGTATTCTCTCAGCCATTACTTCAACACGGCGCAGGCGGCAATTACTTAATCCGCCTGTCGACGCATAAAGGTCGGCACGTCTATATTCTCATCAGTTGCCGTATTCACTGGCGCAAATCCCGTTCGGATGGTACCGATGGCCGCGGCCTCGGCAGCTTTGGGTTTCGGGATCGCTGTTGATAGGGCCGAATCAAAACCGGTCGCGATGACGGTGATCTTGATCTTATCCCCCATATCTTCTTTGATCACGCTTCCCCAAATGATGTCCGCGTTTTCGTCAGCCTCGCCCTCGATCATTCCGATCGCGTCTTCAACTTCGCCGAGAACCATGTTCGGGCCGCCGGTGACGTTGATAAGGGCCGCCTTGGCACCCTTGATCGAATTTTCCTCGAGCAATTTGTAGTCGAGAGCCGCCCGCATCGCTTTCGAAGCAGCATCTTCGCCCTCACCCGCACCAACGCCCATTAGAGCCACGCCCTTGCCGCGCATAACGGTCGTCACATCAGCAAAATCAAGATTGATGATACCAGGCGTGATGATTAGATCGGTGATGCCCTGGACCGCCAAAAGCAAAACCTCGTCAGCACGCCGGAATGCATCTAGGATCGTAATTTTCTCTTCGACCTCCCGGAGCTTTGAGTTTGGAATGGTGATCAATGTGTCTACGCAGCCGCGAAGCTCAGCCAAACCTTTCTCGGCCTGTGCCATTCGCTTCTTGCCTTCAACGGCAAACGGCTTGGTGACAACTGCAACAGTAAGAGCTCCCAATTCGATAGCTAGCGAAGCTACGACGGGAGCAGCACCGGTCCCCGTTCCGCCGCCGAGTCCCGCCGTGACAAAGACCATGTCCGAGCCTTCGAGCACATCGAGTAATTTTTCATGATCTTCAAGGGCGGCCGCACGACCGATCTCCGGATTCGAGCCGGCACCGAGGCCGCGTGTCGACTTACTGCCAAGTTGGATCTTGATCGGTGCCTTTGACGCCTCGAGCGCTTGCAGGTCGGTGTTTGCGACGATAAATTCGACACCCTTGATACCGGCATCGATCATTCGATTGACAGCATTACTGCCGCCGCCGCCGACACCAATGACCTTGATCCGAGCACCAGTGATTGGCGGCTCGTCGATGAATATTTTTAGAGGGGAATTGCTCATTTGCGGTGTATCCATTTCTGTCGATCATCGCCCTTTCGGGACGCACTTTCCTAGACTAATACTCTTTTTCGGGGTTTGTCCAATTTCAACAAGATATTGTGCTTACGGCGGACAAGCATACAATGGTTTGGGTCAAAAATCCAGCCTTGGCGTTATATTTTTCTAAATTTATTTCGAAAACCTTCGAACCAGTCTGCCATCTTGCGGGCGGGCGAACGGTTCCCTATATTGTGCCCGCGAAGTTGCGACCTCATTGAAGTCAAAGCAAGTCCCGAGGCGACCGCCCATGCCGGAGTTTGAGCTTCATCCGACAGTCCTCCGAAATACTCAGGTTCGATAAAGCCGAGCCTGGTCGGAGCGTCAAATATTTGTTCCGCGATCTCACACATTCCGCGTGCCATCGAACCGCCGCCGGTCAGGATGACGCCGCTTGAGATCTGAGCTTTCGAGGAGATGGCCTCGCGAGCAACATGTTGGAGCAATTCGACGGCTCGGGGCTGCATGATGTCGCAAAGGATCTCTTTTGAGAGCCCCCGCGTCTCATTGCGGCCGACCGGCATGATCTCGATCATTTCTTCACGTTCGTCGTCACTCAGTAAGAAGGACGCGACGCATCCATAATCGTGTTTGATCTTATTTGCCTGAGGTATCGACACACGCAACCCAACGGCGAGGTCCTTTGTAAAATGAGTACTGCCGAACGGAAACACCGACATATGCTGTACTGCACCGCGGCTGAAGATAATAAGGCTCGTGATCTCGGCCCCGATATTGACCACGGCACTACCGTATTCGCGGTCATCGTCCGTAAGTGTACTTTCGGCGGCGGCAAGCGGCTCCAGGATCGTCTGTTCGACGTCAAGTCCGGCACGTTTTACAGCCTTGACGAGATTTTGCCGGCCCGCACTTGGGCTGATAACAACGTGGACACGTGCCTCAAGCCGTGAGCCGCTCATTCCGATCGGTTCTGTTATACCGTCCTGCCCATCAATAATAAATTCTTGCGGCAGACGATCGACGATCTCCCAGCCGGGCTGCAAAGGCATTGCGCTTGCGGAATCGATCGCCCGATCGATATCGTCATCAGCGATCTCTTTGTCAGGGCCGGCGACCGCAACTACACCGCTCTTATTTTCGCCGCGAAAGTGCTCGCCTGACAGGTTCACCGTCGCCGAATCGACCTCAAGGCCGCTCACGCGTTCAGCCTCCCCGACTGCTTTGCGTATCGCCTCGGCGACTGCTTCGGTCGACGTCACAACTCCACGTCTGAGCCCTTTGGAATCGGCCTCTCCGATGCCGATAATGTTCATTTTGCCGTCGTCTGCAGGTTCTCCGATCACGCATCGGACCTTGCTTGTCCCAACATCCAAACCGACAGCACAAATTTCGTTACTCATCTTTTTCCTTTTAGAAGCTTAGGTATTCAAGCACCGGCGAAACGCCGCCGGCATTGACCGATTTGACCCTCTCGCCCTTTCCGGCCACAGCTTCGACCGCAGATTTGAGGCTCTTGCCGAGGCTGTCTCTGGACAATACAACTGCGATCATTCTTCCTGAATCCTCGATTGTCGCGTTAGGATCCTTAAGGTCTCTCAGGTCGACCTCCTTAACACGATCCGAAAGCCCGTATTCCCGCCATTCCTCGGTCATCTTCTTGTAGAGTTTGAGCCGGGCGAGGTTGTCCGTCATCGCCTTTTCTGTTTTTGTTTCATCCCAGCCCCGCATCGCGAACGGAAACGCCGGCTCCGGCTTCGTTACCGGCACGACGACATTTCCTTCTGTATCGACGAGCGAATCACCATAACTCAATCTAACAATTGCTGCGGGGATACGCTCGGTAATTCCGACGCGGATCCCGACCGGCAGGACCATTGACACGGACGCGGTCTTCACGAACGGAAGTTTCTCGATCTTTTCACGAATCTCACCGAGATCAGCACGCCAAACACCTGATTTCTCGGTATTCGCGGTGACAATACGTTTAACGTCTTCCGGATTCACGCGGTCATTTCCGCGAACTTCGACGCGGCGTACATTGAAGAACTCAGAAGCAATTGCAGTCCGATAGCCCATCACGCCGAAGAATCCGATCCCGGCCAGCAGAATAATGCCTACGAACACCGGGAGAATAAACCTCGAAGCATCGAACGACGAACCGCGGCGCCGCGGCTTGACGGACGACGACCGCTTCTTTGTCGAGGTTGCCCGGGTTTTTCTGATCGTGCTTTTCTTAGCCTTTGCCATATTGCGTTGGATATTCAACTAGTTACTTCTCAGCCTTTCAACTATCTCATCCGAAAGTCTTGTGACCGTTCCCGCACCGAGCGTGATAACAAGATCACCAGCCTGAAGGTCCGCACACACCCTCTTTGCAGCGGCGTCGATATCGCCGATATAGCTTACATTCTTATGGCCGAATTTCTTGATATTCTCTGTTAGAACTTCAGCCGTCACACCATCGATCGGCTTTTCGCTCGCGGCGTAGATATCAAGGACGTATAACACATCCGCGTTGTTAAAAGACAACGCAAATTCCTCCATCAGTTCCTGAGTGCGGCTGTACCGATGCGGCTGAAATACCACCACAGTTCGACGCCCGCCGGAGCTATTTTTTGCAGCTGACAGTGTTGCCAGGATCTCGGTGGGATGATGGCCGTAATCGTCGACGACGAGGATATCGTTGATCTCACCTTTGAACTGGAATCTACGATTCGCATTCTTAAAGATCGCAAATGCTTCGACGATCTTCTCGAATGGCACTTCCATCTCCAGGGCTACTGCCGTTGCCGCTAAAGCATTGTAAATATTATGTTCGCCGGGAACCGGCAGGTGCACGTCGCCGAGAACCGTGTCGCCCTTCCAAACGGAAAATGTCGACCCAAATCCATCGTCGTAGCTAATGTCATGTGCGGAAACGTCAGCCTGAGCGGTCATCCCGTAGGTTACTCGGCGGCGTTTTATATTTGGGATCAACAGCTGAACATTCGGATCGTCAAGGCAAAGTATTGCGGCCCCAAAGAACGGCACCTTATTTACAAAATCGGTGAAGCACTGAACCACGTCATCCATGCCTTTGTACGATTCCATATGCTCCTTGTCGATGTTGGTGACGACCGCGATCGTCGGATAAAGCATCAGGAACGATCTGTCGCTCTCGTCGGCCTCAGTCACGAACCAGTCGGAAGACCCAAGTCGTGCGTTCGAGCCCAGCGTATCGACAACGCCGCCGACAACCGTGGTCGGGTCAAATCCTGCATGTCCAAGGATCGTCGCGACCATGGATGTCGTAGATGTCTTGCCGTGCGTCCCCGAGACCGCAACTGCATATGGTTTGAGAACCATCAATTCCGCCAACATTTCAGCACGGGGAATGACCGGAATCCCTCGTTCCTTTGCGATCACAACCTCGGGATTGTCGTCTTTAACTGCCGACGAGTAGACTACCACTTGAGCGTTCCCTACATTCTCGGCCGAGTGTCCTTCGCTGATCTTAATATTGAACAACGTTTCGAGCCGATCGGTATTCTTTGATCTTTTTGCATCCGAACCCGACACGTTAAAGCCAAGATTGCACAGAACCTCAGCAATACCGCTCATCCCAATTCCACCGATGCCGATGAAGTGGATATTTTTTACATTTCGGAACATTGTCTTCATTTTTGCTTCCTTATACTTTCGATCAGATCTACCGTCGCTTCGGCTGCGTCCGGGCGTGCCATCTTGCGGACGGCCTGACCCATCGCTTTCAGAGCAGACCTGTCTTTCGAGAGTTGTTTCAATTCTCCTGCCAGCGTCTCGCCGGTCAGATCTTTCTGCAGGATCATCCTGGCGGCTCCGTTCCTGACCAAGGCCTCGGCGTTCTTTCGTTGATGATCATCTGCAGCGGTCGGCAGTGGGATCATGATCGCCGCCTTTCCTGCTGCTGCAACCTCAGCGCATGTTGTCGCGCCGGCACGGCTGATAATGACATCGGCATCTGCAAATGCGTCGACCATATTTGTTATGTACGGCCGGATCTCAGCGTTCTGCCATTCGTTCTCAGCATACGCAGCCCTAACGGCTTCGAAATCACTCTCGCCTGTCTGATGCATCATCCTAATGGGCGAGCCTTCTGTCTTCAGGATCGGTAACGCATCGATCATCGCGATATTGATCGCCCGCGAACCCTGAGAGCCTCCGAAGATCAATACATTCAACTCGTCGCCCGGCTGTTTATCGGCCACTGCAAAAAACTCGCCCCGGACCGGATTACCGGTGACCACACCTTTTCTTCCGAAAAATGGCAACGCGTCCTCGAATGTCAGAGCTGCCTTGTCGATAAACGCCGCCAACCGCCTATTCGTGAAACCAGGCAGCGCATTCGAATCCATCACGAGTGTGGGATATCCCAGAAAATGAGCAGTAAGCAGAACCGGACCGGCGACATATCCACCGGCACCCACGACCACGTCCGGTTTAAACTCTCGTAATATCTTCATCGCCTCGAAAAACTGCGTGGCAGCACCATCAATCCCTTTACTTTCCCGGCCACGCCGACATTCTTGAGTCCGGCACTATGGATCAAGGCAAGCTGAAATCCGTTGTCGGGAACGATCCTGGTCTCTAACCCGCGGGCAGTGCCGACGAACAATACCTCAGACTCGGCATCGCGGCGGAGAATTTCCATCGCGATAGCGATCCCGGGATAAATATGTCCGCCGGTCCCGCCGGCTGCGATCAGTACTTTCATTGCTTTCATGCGGCCCGGGTTCTGCGTCGATACGAACCAAGGCCATTTGCCGGCTCTTTTTTGGGTGTATTTCCGGCGTGCCGCGAGATGCTCAACAAGATCCCCACACCGATCAGCGTAATAAGCACCGAGGATCCGCCATATGATATGAACGGAAGGGGAATACCCTTCGCCGGCAATATCGAGATCACGACGCTGATATTGAACAAGGCCTGGGCGATTATTCCGGTGATCAAACCGATACCAAGCAATGTTCCAAACCTGTCTGGTGCCATCAAAGCTGCTCGGGCTCCCCGCCAAAGCAGCAGTCCGAATACGACAACAACGGCCATTGTTCCAACCAATCCCAACTCCTCGCCTACGACCGAAAAGATAAAATCGGAATAAGGATACGGCAGATAGAACAGCTTCTGCGTTCCCTTGGCAAAACCCTCGCCAAAGATACCGCCCGATCCGATCGCGTAAAGCGATTGCACGACCTGATATGCCTCGTCGTCCGAGTATTTATACGGATCGAGGAACGCCATTATGCGTGCCACCCGCCACGGTGCGAAGAATATCGCACCGGCTCCAATTACTACCAAACCGGCTGCCACGGTCCCGATGTGCATCAATCTCGCTCCGGCTGTAAAATACACCGCTGAGAAGATCGCACAAAGGACGATCGTCGTCCCAAGATCCTTCTCAAGCATTACAAGCCCGGCCAACAGACCAAAGCCGCCTAGCGCGGGCAAAACCGTTGACTTGACCTCGGTTACGGAGTCTTCGTTCTTGGTCAGGAACCACGCAAGGAACATCGGCAATGCGATTTTCGCCAGCTCTGACGGCTGAAATGAGAATCCGCCAAATCTGATCCAACGTTGCGCTCCGTTTATCGGCGGAAACGCGAAAACAGCTAGAAGAGCGATCGACGTTATTGCCAAAATCCCGATTATCACCCACTTGTTTTCAAAAACGTGATAATCAATGCGGCTGACGACGAACATCGCGGCGAGCCCAACGATCACAAAAATACTCTGCTTTACAAAGTAAGTGTACTGGCTGGATTCGCCCGATTCTTTCATAGCCATCATCGCTGAGGCACTGTAGACCATCAGTGCGCCGAAAAGGGCGAGACCGGCCGCGATCACGAACATGAACCAATCTGTACGAAGTTCCTTTGTCATCAAACAACTGCAACTTTTGCGGCCAAATTTGCCACCTGCAACTTGAATTCACGCCCCCGATCCTCGAAACTGCTGAACATATCAAAACTTGCACACGCGGGAGCGAGCAGGACAGCGTCGCCCGTTTCGGCTGCCTCGAAACATCTTTCAACTGCGTCTTTTAACGACTCGGCTCGGATGATGTCGGCATGATCCTTCAATTGTCTTTCAATGTTGTCCGCGTCTTCGCCGATCAATACCAGCGAGCGGACCGAGCCTTCGATCAACGGGATAAGCGGAGCATACGGCGCATTCTTGCCGCGTCCGCCAAGGATCAATATCGTTTTGCCCTCGCCTTCGCTCAATGCCTCGACGGCTTTCATCGTCGCATCTACGGATGTTGCCTTCGAATCGTTATAGAACTTTACGCCATCTATCTCAGCGACAAATTCGATCCGATGTTCGACACCTTTGAAATTGGAGACCGTTTCCCGCATCGATTCGGGCGAAGCTCCGCAAGCCAGTCCCGCCGCAAATGCCGCAAGCACATTCTCGACGTTGTGCATCCCGCGCAAAAAGATCTCGTCGCGCGACGTCAGAACCTTTTCTTTGCCGTTCGCCTTGCAAATTAGCTCGCGGCCGCGAAGAAAAAGGCCGTCGTCGAGTTGGTGTTTCACGCTGAACATTACGACATTGGCGTTCAAACCGCTTGCCCATTCGGCAGTGATCGGATCATCCGCGTTTAGCACAGCCACGTTTTCTGCGGTCTGGTTCTTGAAGATCCGGTGCTTGGCGGCCGCATAATCGAGGAAAGATTCGTAGCGGTCAAGATGATTCGGGGTGACATTGAGGCACAAAGCCACATCAGGCCTAAAATCGACGATCGTCTCAAGCTGAAAACTGGAAAGTTCGGCGACCGTCCACGTGTGTTCATTCGCCGTTTCGACGAGCGACAACAAGGGCGTGCCGATGTTTCCGCCGACCAGCGTATCAATGCCGGCATTCTTGAGCATTTCGCCGATCAGCGTGGTAGTTGTGGTCTTGCCGTTCGAACCGGTGACAGCAACGACACGGCCATTGAGAAAACGCGAAGCGAGTTCGATCTCACCGATGACTTCGCCGTCCTTGCGATCGACATATCGAGCAGGGATCGTATTTGTTGGTACGCCCGGCGAGATCACCACGAGATCGATCTGATCTAGCAGCCACGACGGCAACTCGCCGCCGATAAGGCCGATGCCATGCATTTCTTTCAGCGAACGCGCCGCGTCCGACCATTCCTCGACCGGCTTACGATCGTGCAGAGCGACCGTCGCACCGCGTTCGGCAAGGAACTTCGCCGATGCGATACCCGATCTCCCGGCACCGAGAACCAATGATTTTCTTCCTTCGATCTGCATCAACAAAACTCTTATCTCAACTTCAAAGTCGACAAACTCAACAACGCAAAAAGGATCGCGATAATTACAAACCGAAACACGATCTTCGGCTCTTTCCAGCCGGACATTTGGAAATGGTGATGCAGCGGGGCCTGCCGGAAGATTCGTTTTCCGACGCCGGATGTCCGCTTTGTGAACTTAAAGAAAGACACCTGGATCATCACCGACACGGCCTCGAGAATGAATACGCCGCCAATGAATGGCAGCAAGAACTCTTGTTTGGTCAGGATCGCCACCGTGCCCAGTGCTCCGCCGATCGCGAGCGAACCGACGTCGCCCATGAATACTTCCGCCGGCGGCGAGTTATACCAAAGGAAGCCGAGGCTCGCACCAACCATCGCCCCGCAGAATACTGTCAATTCGGCGGACGCCGGATTATGCGTTAGATCGAGCCGTTCCGCCCAGCGTGCGTCACTTGAAACATAGGTCAACGCGGTAAGTGCGGACATCGCAATGAACGTAACGCTCGAAGCCAGGCCGTCTAGGCCATCCGTCAAATTTACGGCATTCGACGACCCGAGCAGGATGAAGATCATGAATACAAGATAGCCCGCCGGATAGATATAGCTGATGCTCAAGGCCGGATTCGTTTCCGCCGTGGCCTTGAGAAACGGAATGCTCAAATTCCAGGCGTAATTAGTGAGAAAATACAGTACCGACCAAATGACGAGAGCAGTGATAAGCTGGCCTGCAAGTTTCTGAACACCTGTCAGGCCCAAACTTCGCTTCTTAACGATCTTGATATAATCATCCGCAAATCCGATGGCAGCGAACATCGTAGTAGCGATCAGTGCGAGCCACAAATACAGGCTGTCGAAACGCCCCCATAGCAATGACGATATGATCACCGAGCCGATTATCAGCACGCCGCCCATCGTCGGTGTTCCCTTTTTTCCTGATGTTCGATCGAGAGCTCTTCTCTGATCTCCTGGCCGACCTTCAGTTCCTGGAGTTTTTTGATGACCCATTTACCGAGAAACAACGAGATGAGAAGCGACGAGATCGTCGCCATTCCTGTTCGAAAAGTAACATACTGGAAAACGTTGAGGGCCTTGACGAAATACGACTCGCTGGTAGCGGCGTTTTCCTTAAAGATCAATTGATATAGAAGGTAATAGAGCATTGGTCGATCTCGGATCCGCGAAAATCACTGCCGCGTCGCCGCTTTTCCCTCCAGTTCGAATTTTTCCAGCAACTTCTCGATGACCTTTTCGGTCCTGACGCCCCGCGAACCTTTGACCAGGACCACATCACCTGCCCTGACTTCTTCGGCAAGCATTTCGCCCGCCATTTCCGAATCATCTGCAAATCGTGAATCCTCAAGACCGGCATCAGCCGCTCCGCTCGCAAGGTCGCGTGCAAAACCGCGAACGCCGATGAGTATATCAGCACCGAGCTTCGCAATCGACTCTCCCGTGTCTCTGTGGATATTTGCAGCATTCTCGCCAAGTTCCAGCATTTCGCCTGCGACGACTATTTTCCTCTGATCGGTCTTTACCCCACCGATCAGCGTCTCGACCATAGAAAGCAATGCATCAGGATTTGAGTTGTACGAATCGTTAATTACGATGAACCTGGCCGCGAATCGCAGTATTTCGCCTCGCTGCGGCGGAGCCGAAACCGAGCCAAGAGCCGACGCGATCTCATCCCCGGACATACCAGAATTATGGCCAACCGCCGCCGCAGCTAGAGCATTGAGAATGTTGTGTTTTCCGTTGAGAGGAAAACTAACGTTTGCCGAGCCCGTCGGAGTTTTCAGCACAAAGCTCGTCGCGCCAAATCCGGTAAACTTTATCTCATTTGCAGTTATATCAGCGGGCTTCTCAATTCCGTAAGTAATTACCGAACCTTTAGATTTTCCTGCCATCGCCGCAACTCTCGCGTCGTCGGCATTCAGGATAGCAACACCGCCGTCCTTCATTCCTTCGACAAGCTCAGCTTTCGCGGCCGCAACAGCATCGATCGAACCGAGGTGTTCAACGTGAACGGGCAGCACGTTCAGTTCGACCGCAACATCGGGCGGTGTTATTCGGCACAACCGAGCGATCTCGTTGAGCGGTGTGGACATTCCCATCTCGAGAACAGCCACGTCGAAACTCGCATCCTTGGCTAGATTCAGGACCGTCAGCGGATGGCCGAGGCCGTTGTTGTAATTTTTGATGTTGCGCAGCACTTTGCGGCCGGAGGCTTCGAGTACGTGAGCGGTCAATTCTTTGGCGGTCGTCTTTCCCGCACTCCCCGTAATAGCCACTACGGGCCTGTCCCATTCGAGATAAACGCCGTGAGCCAATCGCTGAAATGCGGCAATAGCGTCGTCAACAAAAATTAACCTGTCTTCAAATTGTTTGAGGTCCTCTTCGTGTTCGTCAAATCGATCGCGTCTCACAACGGCGGCAACTGCCCCGGAGGCGAGAGCCGAAGCCGCGTATTTTGTCGAATCATCAAAATCGCCGTTGAAGCCGTTCGCCTTGTATTCCGGCTGCGAAAGGGCAAAAAACACGTCGCCCGCCTTAACCTCACGTGAGTCGATCACAAAATTTGTGACTTCACGTTCGGACAAAGCGGGGTCGAGTAATGGCGCGTCGCCATTGATATATCTAATTGCAGTTTCGAGTTTCAAGTTTCCGCCAATTCCGTCAATGATCTGATTCCAGCTTTATCGGCCACTGTATTGCCGGGGATCCTTTTTCCGTTGCCCTGTTTCTTTTCGGGCTCTTTCTTTACCTCTTTTGTCTTCTTGGGAGGTTTAGTTGATTTGTCGATCGTTGCCGCGGTCTTCTTGTCTTCGCCTTTTTCTGACTTTGCCGACCTCGTCTCATTTGCGTCTGGATCGGACGTCACGGCTTCAGGGATGTCCTGCGCGACGGGCAACTCTTTCACCGCCGGCCCGTCTTGCTGAATACCGAGTTCCGGCAAGATCTGCTCGGCAATACTCTTGAAGATCGGAGCGGCTACTCCGCCGCCGTCACGCGGTCCGGCCTTTGGCTCGTCGATAACGATAGCGATCACGATCTCCGGATCGATCGCCGGTGCCATGCCGATGAATGACGAGACATATTTGCTCGAATCGATTGATTTTGTCGCCGAATTGAATTTCCACGCTGTTCCGGTTTTCCCTCCGGCAGTATAGCCATTCAACTGGGCGCGTCTGCCCGTTCCCGTCAACACGACCTGTCGAAGCATCGTGCGGAGATTGCGTGCCGTTTCGACCGACACAACCCTTGTATTTTCGGAATTGTTCGAAGGTGCGACTTTTTCCTCCGGCTTGCGAATTTCCTTGATTATACGCGGTTTAACCTTGATCCCGTCATTTGCTATCGTCGCAAAAGCCGTTGCCATTTGCAACGCCGTCACGCCAATTTCGTAACCGATCGACATTGATGCCAACGAATCACCGTTCCACTTTTCCGGCGACCGCAAAATGCCGCCGGTCTCGGCCGGTAATTCGATTCCCGACTTACTTCCGAAGCCCATTTTTTGGAGCATCGAATAGAAATCATCTTTGCCGACCCGCATGCCCGTTTTGATCGCGCAGACGTTGCTCGAATGTGCCATCGCCTGTGAATAACTGACCGAGCCGACATGATGCGAATCGGTGAATTTGTGATCCGCGACCGTGATCGTGCCGTTTCCCGCATCGATCATATCTGTCGGCACAAATAGATTCTTTTCGAGCCCCGAGCCATATGTGACCAACTTCATCACCGAGCCAGGCGAATAGACGCTCTGGATCGCATGATTAGTGATGTTCCCGGGCAACGCCGCCTTGATCGTATTCGGATCAAAGGTGGGATAGTTTGCTAACGCGATGATCTCGCCGGTCTTGGGAATCATGGCAATGGCGATGCCGGATTTGGCATTAGCTGCTTTAACGCCGTTCTCCAGAGCTTGTTCTACCTTGAATTGAAATGACGTTCCGATCGTCAACGCGATATCGCCCGGCGACTCGCGTTCGTAGACCGTTTCGTCGTAAATTCGCCCGAGCCGGTCACGCTCCTGCATTTTCTTTATGACGGCACCGTGGAGAACGTCGTCCTGCGACTGTTCGATCCCTGCCATTCCGTTATCGTCTGCGTTGCTGAATCCGATAATGTGGGCAGCGAGCGAGCCATACGGATAACTGCGCATCTGATCCTCGGTCCAGTGCAGTCCTTCGAACTGCGGCAGATCGGCCTTTTTAACGCCGTCAGCGGCGAGTGCCTTGTTCAGCTTTTGTACGGTCTCTTCGTCGATCTTTTTAAGGAGCGGGACGAATCGCTTTTTGGCAGCTTTTGAATCGGCAAGCTGTTTTGATAATTGAGTGGCGTCGAGCTTAAGCGTCTTCGCGATCGCCTTGGCGGTCTTGTTCGTATCGACGATCTCGGTGGCATCGGCATAAAGCGTCTTTACCTTGATGCTCATTGCTAGCGCACGATTGTCGCGGTCGTAGATCGTACCGCGGAGCATCTTGCTCTTCTTGATATCCTGCCGCTGGTCGACAGCCTTTTCCTTGAGCCATTCGTGCTGAGTGACCTGCAGGTGAACGAGGCGGACGCTGATCCCAAGGATCCAGATCGTAAACACGCCCACGATCAGCATAAATCGCGTAAATGCGACCTGTGTCGAATTTGATCTTTTTCTTTTCTTTGTGCGGGTAGCCATGGAGGTTCGTTTTTTCGCTCAGCTCATTTGAATAGTGAATGGTCATTCGGCCTGGTCACGGCGAACTGCCTGTTCGGGCCTTGCCGGTTTGGGCGAAGTCATCCGCACAGATGCAGTTAGCATCGTGTAACCATCGACCCGCTTCTCAACCGGCTTAGCCGAGGCTAGGGCGGCCGGGATGTCACGGTCTTTCGCTGCAGCGGCAGGCTTTACAGGTTGAGCAGCGGCCATTTCCGGCTGATCGATGCTGAACTTCTTGGCGACGCGCTTGATCTCATTTGGCGACAGAGCGACTTCGCGGGCCAATATCAGGCGGCGTTTTTCCGTTTCGAGATCTTCGATCTGTTTTCTCAGGCGTGAGTTCTTAATACTGTAGTCCCAGGAGGAGAAATGCTGCCGGGCGGCAAAGAATGAGCCTGACACCACGATCAGCGAACAAAGGCTCATCAACATGTAGAGTTTCCAACGGCTGGCTGCGGTCTTTTTTGCGGGGCGTGAGATACGCGATCTCTGTGGCTTTACTGACATTTCTTGATTCCTCCAGGGGCTACTAACTATTCAACTTCAAGTCCGAGCTTTCTTACGGCTCGCAATTTAGCACTTCGAGAACGTGGATTCTCTCGCTGCTCGTCGTCGGTCGGGATGACCGGCTTTCGTGTCAAAATCTCAACCTTTTTCGCCGCACCGCAGACGCATTGTGGAATGCGTGGCGGACAGATGCATTTACCATTCAGCCGCTGGAATGCATGTTTGACGATGCGGTCCTCGAGCGAGTGAAAGGTTATCACTGCGAGAACGCCGCCGGTTTTCAAAACCTTTATCGAGTCGTTCAAGAACTGCTCGATTATTTCAAGTTCGCCGTTCACGGCGATCCGCAATGCCTGAAACGTTCGCGTCGCCGGATGGATCTTGTCGTTCTTGCCCCGCTTTACCGTTCTCTCCAGCAGCTCGGCCAGTTGACGCGTCGTTTCGATCGGTTCGCCGTTCTTTCTCTTTTCAACTATCCGCCGTGCGATCTTTCGCGACTGCCGTTCCTCACCAAACTGATAAATGATGTTCGCGAGATCTGTTTCGTCCGTTCTCGCTATCAATTCCGCGGCCGTCTCGATGCCCTCTTCGGGGTTCATCCGCATATCGAGCGGAGCGTCAAAGCGAAAGCTGAACCCGCGGCTTTCGTCATCCAGCTGCATCGACGAAACGCCCAGATCGGCAATGATGCCGTCGATGCTCTCGTTTTCAACCACGCTCGCTATCTCGGAGAAGTTCGCGTGAACGCTTCGGAATCGCGGCCCGTATTTCGCCAGCCGCTCTCCGGCCATCGCGATCGCTTTGCGGTCCTGGTCGATGCCTATGACGTTTGCCGTGTCAGACGAAGCAAGGATCGCCTCACTGTGGCCGCCCAGCCCTAAGGTCGCGTCGACAAATGTCCCGCCCTTGCCTGTTTCGAGCAGAGCCAAAACTTCGTCGAGCAGTACCGATCGATGCGTAAAGTCAGCTTCGTTACTTTGCATCTTCAAAGAGCAAACTGCTTCGGTCTGTTCCCGCCCACCGGAACACGCCATTTGGCGTTGGATTTTCTTTAATGTTTACTGTTTTTTGCGGCTCGATATTTGCCGGTCACGCCCGTCACGTTCTCGATCAAAGTATTTTCGCCGCGGCGAATCTGGTCGTTTCGAACTGTCAGATTCCGTTTAAACTCTTAAGCACCTATGCGCGCCTTTTCGTTTGTTTAGGATCTTGTCATTTCGTTTGATCAAATGCTAATAGGGATAATACGTGCTATCGCGAATCTGTGTCAAGCATTTTTGCGCTTTTTTTGATTAAACATGAGAATAAGATTTTCGCAGCTTCGCCAAAGTCATGCAGCCGTTCATTTTTGGCTTTTTCGTGTTCCCTGTAATAGGATGTTTAGTTCGCGGGGGTTTAATGGACTCAGCCTTTTTACAATTACTGATCTTCGGGATCTTGGCCGCCGCCGCGAATGTTTTCGGCGGGCTTATCCTGTTTCCGTCGCACGCCCACGGACGTTTCAAACACCTCCTCAAATATCTGCTCGCGATCGGTGCCGGATTTATGCTGGCCGTGACTATCGTCGAGATACTGCCGAAGGTCGTCGAGCTGTGGCACAAGGACGGCCAGCCCATCGGCGAGGCCCTCGTCATTCCGATGATGCTGTTGCTCGCGGGATATTTGCTGACGCAATTTGTCGAACACACCATCGCTCCGCATTTTCATCTCGGCGAAGAGATGCACTGCGAAGACGACGAGCACGAGCACGAGATCATCTCCGCCACCTCAGCCTACACCGCGGTCGGCGGATTGCTCGTCCACACATTTTTTGACGGCGTTACGATCGCCGCCGCGTCGCAGGTAGATATAAAGGTCGGCTTTCTGGTATTCATCGCGGTCTTTCTTCACAAATTTCCCGAGGGATTCACGATCGGCTCAATGGTCCTCGCCGCAGGCCGCGGCCGTAAACAAGTGATGATCGCCACGTCACTGATGGGAATCACCACCTTGCTCGGTGTCCTTGTCTATTACTTTGTCGGAGCCAACCTCGGCGTCACCGTCGCCTACGCATTACCGGTCGCCGCCGGAGTAACACTCTATGTTGCCGCCAGCGACCTCATCCCCGAGGTTAACCACCATGGCGGCGGCAGTTCGTGGATCTCACTGTCCGTATTCGCCGGCGTCGCACTATTCTTCGGACTGCACTTCGTACTTCATTCGATCGTCGGCTAGATCTAGATATTATCTTTCGCAGTCCGTTTCTTTTTGTTAGATCGGTGGTTTTGGACGCTGGCCGGGACTCGCGCACTTCGGAGGTCGAGGGTCAGGATGCCTTGGTCATCGAAATGGGCGCCGTGGAACTGGACCGTTTCGGGCAGGTCGATCCCCTGTTCCTGTATCAGCCCGTACGCAAAGATCCGCCGTCCGCCGCACCGCCCTCGCGTCGACACCTTAAAGGTATCGGCCGCCTCGGTATGGGTTCGCTTGATACCGATACGGTGGTTTACCGGATCGTAGAACAGATGAACGACCTTCGGTTCTCCGAGTTGTTCATACGTGACGCGGGTAAAGGATATCTTGCCCTTCGGATTCATCGTCACATAAGGTGCGAGCCATCTCCCGCTGGAATCCCGGCGTCGTTTTACCTGCTGCCAATTTGTTTTCATAATTCAAAAAAACACCTCCGAAACTATTGTCGCACATTTGCCTGTTTGTTGCAAGCATAATACAGACACTAATTTTCTCCACGATCTCTGCAAAAACTCCGCGACCTCCGCGTGGAATCCCCGACGTCCTATTCAACGCCCCGAACGCAACGAATGATGCAGAGTTCGCCGAAAATGCCTGGCGAAATTACTCATTGACCGTCTACATGACGCTCCGACCGTTTGATCGGCGGCCTGATCACATTCGTACCCGCGTGACGACACAAGATTGATCAAAGGCCTCGATCTCACACCCAAGCCCCAAAAACCCATTGATACTGACTCTATTTTTTGTGTAACTGGACCCCTTTTTCTGTGCAACTGACCCCCTTTTTTAGTGCAGCCAAGCGGCATTTTAGTGTTGCTGATCGTTTTCGGCAGTTCTCACTTAACAACCACGAACAAACACAAAAAAAGACACGAACAAGGATCTCTCCTATTCGTGCCCTTTCGTGTAATTTCGTGGTTAAGATCTTGCTCCACCGCCCAGAACCACCGAACGCCGAAGCGGCGTCCGCCCGGACAAGAGTGTCGTACTCCGCCAGACCGCCTCACCGCCAACAACCCACGCGGGCGGTGACCCAAATTGTCCCCGTGTCCCGTTTATTTCGGAACTATGCGAAACGACGAGATCTTGTCATTCCATCCATTCGAGACCAGCGTTTTTATCGTCGCCGGTCCGGTCACCGTCCACGAAGTGCCCTTGAAGTTGATATCTCGAAACACGATCAACTTAAGTTCGCTGCCCACTTTGAGTGATGAGATGCGGTCGTTCCAGTTAGGCGTGCCGAGTGCTCCGGTGTTATAACTGCGAAGGTCGGCTTCCTCTCTTATCCCATTGAAACTCATATAGGCCCCACCGTAATTGGTATGTTCATAAACAAGAACCTGATTCGATGTCTGCGCGAAGTTCGTAACCGTCAACGCAATCCCGATCGTGAGTGTGAATAGTATCGCTTTCATGTACCTTAACATTTCATTTTCCTCCTACTCCTTTTTACGCTAGGTCCTGTGGCTACTCTTGTAGACCCCGATCTTCGGGGCCAGAGCCACCAGATCCGTTTTACCGAAGATCTTCGGTCTTCGGCACACACCCTTCCAATACGCGAGTGCCGTGCCACGACGGTAAGTATCAGCGTACCTATCATTTGCGTGTAAGCCCTGGGTGTAAGTCGATCAAAAACCGGGGACTTTTTCGCGGCGTTGATTATTTCGAGTGGGCAAAATGCCGGCTTTTCGGGTTTACGACATGACGCCGTTAAACAACGCGGCCACTAACTTCAAACTTGCCGGACGGCTGTGGAAGAGTGCAATAGTTTGGAAGATCGCAGGGCAGGCCGAATTTTCTTAGTCGCCACCGGCGACAAACATATATAGCCTAGGGTGTAGGCCGAGAGGCCGGAACCCTAGGTTAGGTTCGAACGCGATTTCCGACGCTGAAAGTGTCGAACAAAAAGACCGCATTGTTCGTCCCGTTCTGGCACACAAAACGTGCCAGTGTTGAGGTAGGCCCACAACCGCAGGGACGGGAAATTTTGGGTGGCCAATACCTAGGGTTCCACTCGCTGCTCGTTCCACCCCAGGCTTTAATATCCGTCGCCGTTGGCGACAAGAGGTTCCGAACGTTTAGCAACCACTACACAAAAAAGACACGAACAAGAATCTCTCCTATTCGTGCCCTTTCGTGTAATTTCGTGGCTAAATCTCTTTCGCGGCTCGTGGACCAAGGACCAGACCGCATCACCACCAACAACCAACGCGACCACTACCTTCAAACTTGCCGGACGGCCGTGGAAGAATGCAATACGATTGGAAAATCGCAGGTCAGAACCCGAGTTCTTAAATCAGTGCGTGTTTCTATTCTTTCCTACACCGTATACTAGATCGCATGGACAAGCCCAAACTAAGTCGAGGCAGGCTATTGGCATCTGCGGGTAAGGGTCTCGGATTGATGGCGATCTTGTCGCCATCGATAACTTCGCTGTACAAGAATGTTAAGGACGCGGGGCTTGGTGTCGATCACCTTTCGCCTTTGGAAGCTGCGACACACGAAGAATACTGGGCCGAGATCTCCAAAGCGTTTACCATCTCACGAAGCAATATTAACCTAAACAGCGGTTGGACCAGCCCGAGCCCGAAGATGGTTTCGGAGGCGTACGTGCGTTACAAGCATCAAGAGGACGCGACTTCCTCGACGATGTGGCAGCTACTGGAACCGCAAGCCGAAACGATCCGTGCAGGACTGGCAAATCTCTTCGGGTGTGACGCCGACGAGATAGCCATCACGCGGAATGCTTCGGAATCCCTACAGATCCTTTTGCTTGGCCTCGATATTCGATCAGGCGACGAAGTGATCGCGACATCGCAGGACTATCCCCGAATGTTGACCGCTCTTCGTCAAAGGGAAATGCGCGAAGGGCCGCGTCTCAAACTGGTCAAGATACCGCTCGCTCCGTTTTCTACCGACGAGATCGTTGGCGCGATCGAATCCGCGATAACTCCGCAGACCCGGCTGATACTGATCTCGCATATGATCAATATCACGGGCCAGATAATGCCGGTTCGAAAGATCTGCGATATGGCCAGATCTCGCGGCATCGAGACGGTCGTGGATGGGGCACATTCCTTTGCGCAGCTCGATTTCAAACGAGGTGATCTGCAATGCGACTATTTTGGGAGTTCGCTGCATAAGTGGCTCTACACGCCGAAAGGCGCCGGGTTGCTTTATGTGAAAAAAGACAAGATCCCGAATGTATGGCCATTGATGGCTTCTGAAGACAGATTAAAATCCGACATTCGCAAGTTCGAAGAAATAGGCACGCATTCTTCGGCGACCAGACTTGCGATCGGCGAGGCCTTATTATTTCACGAAGCGATCGGGCCGAAGCGAAAAGAGGAACGCCTACGACACTTGTCGTCCTATTGGATGAGCCGTCTGAAGACCTTGCCCCGTGTAACGTTCAACACGTCGTTCGATCCGGAACAGTTTTGTGCTATCGCTAATTTTTCTATCGAGGGCGGCGACGTAACGAAGATCACTAAATATTTAATGGCAAGACACAAGATAATAGCGACTCCGATAGTTCACGATGAATTTTCAGGGATCCGCGTCACGCCAAACATATTTACGAAGATCGGGGAACTTGACCGCTTTTGTAAAGTGATTGAGAAAATGACGCAAAAGGCCCTACCAAAGGAGCTACGTTCTTAATTTGCTACCTCAATGTCCCAGCACCTCGGCAACGCCTGAAGAAACTGAATATGCGATCGGCACCACCATCTTTGTGACTTTTGCCCAGGCAATTCTCGTTGCCTCAAATGTTCGAAAGTGTCGCCGGACGTTTCGATGGTACTTCGCCAAGTCCGTTCGGATCTGTTCGAACTGCTGTGTGCCGAAATATTCACACAGCTTCGGAACGGTTGAATCGAGTTTCCTTGTCATCTCGTCGATCACCAATTCGTACCGATCCCGCTGAGTAATATAGGTCAGTAGAGGTTTGTACCTAATCCAACCTATCGCCGCCTTGATAAAACGCTGGAGAACGAATCCATCGTGTGCATTGACGCCGCTCAGTTCGGTCGGCAGGACGCCGTTGAGCAGATGTTTGTATTCTAGAAAGGCGTCGTGAAACGTGTAGCACGGAACTTTTATAACCTTATACGGAGTGAGCGTAGTGCTCATAAAGGCATCTTCGCCGCGTGCTTCCGGAGGGTTGAAGAACGCCGGCAAAGTTCTAATACGTTCGAGATTGAAGCATAGATTCGCCCCGGAGATAAATTTCATTCCCGACACTGCCTCGACCTCGCTCGTCCCACCCTGTTCTATTAGGTCCGCATCGGCATATGTCACGCCATTGTTCGCGATGATCGTCCGTTCCACGCTTTCCCAGCTGATGATGTCGTTACTTGTCGCATCAATAAACTCGCGAAAGTCGTCCTGCGTCAGCACATCGTTAAACTTTATCTTGGGGATCGGCGAGATATATCCGCAGTGATGTCCGTGGGTGATGTCTGCATCACCACCGCATTTCAGGTGTGTTCCTAGAACGCTTTGTCCCGTCCAGATCAGGTTCTGTGCTTTGTTTCGGGCAACGGCCAGCGGATATTCATCGTCGTCGATGAACAGCAATCGGTCCATCTTTTTCTTGGCGGCGAAATATAGCGCGGCGTTCCTTTTCTTTGCATAGCCATCACCAAAGATCAGGTCGCCTTCGGTCTTGTCGATAATGCCGCGGGCGATCAAGTCTGCTCTTTCCTCGTCTAGAGCCTTGCGGCCGTAAAAGTTTATCGATTCGACCTTTTCGGAAAGTGCGGGTGCAATGTTTCGATAATCGCTTCGCTTAGTATTGAAATAATCGAGATCGTAAACTACAAACAAATGCAGCCGAACAGACATGTCGGCGATCAATCCGTGTTCCAACCAATTGTTCACGTACGTACGCAATACATTCTGAAAATGCTTGCGTCCCGTGACAAACGCGATTCCGACATTCATGGTCATACGGCCATTATACCGAACTTACCGAGTTCCGGCTAAACACCGGCGCGAAGAGGCTCCGGAGAGTAGCTGTAAAACCGGCAGAGCAAAAATTACAAATCGGGATCCATGCTGTAAACTGATACTGTATCTTGCTATTTCGTCCGAAGCGGTTGGCCATCGAAGGGATGGGGAGCAGTGACCCGGACTTTCTTTTTTTTCGTGCGAGACGTCCGTGCCTCCGCTACCACGTCTCATTAGATCCAACCGCCTTCCTGATGTTGTGGGTCCAAATATTCAAGGGGAAAATATGAACGCTGAAAAAGGAAGTGCTGAAAATAACATCTGGCAAAATCCGTTACTTAGAAAAGTCGCGATCTACGGGACTGTTCTGCTCGCCGTATTTTTGATCGGATTCGTTCCGATGTGGCTGACTGCTCGCAGCCGGGCAAACGATCTTGCCGCAGTCCAGGTTCAGTTGAAAGCGGCTAAGTTGCAAAACCTGCTTGCCTCGTCGGTAATCAATGCTCGACGCGGTGAATACGAACCGGCACGTAAATCCGCAAGTGATTTTTTCACCAGTTTACGGTCGGAGTTGGAACTTGAGAATAACTCGGCCCTGTCGCAAGCCCAGCGAGACAGCGTAAAACCGTTGCTTTCTCAACGGGACGAAATAATTACGCTGCTATCCCGCAGCGACCCGGCCTCGGCGGATCGCCTTTCGGACTTTTATGTTTTGTACCGCAAGGTGTTCGAGGGGACATAGAAAGTCGTTTTTCATCAATCATTTTGGTTCACGAAGCTTTTGCCCCTCGGCACTGTCATCTAACAGCGCGGAGAGCCGAACGACTTGATCTCTCTAAAAAAGAGCCTATTTCAACTAAAAAAAAGACAACTCAAACACATCTGACTGTTCGCAAGTGGCCCTATGAACTTTGAGATCATATTCGTATTTGCAGTTTTGCTGCTCGCGGTTTTTCTCTTTGTGACCGAGAAATTACCGGTCGATCTTGTCGCTCTCCTCGTTATGGCCTTGCTCCTGGTCAGCGGTGTCGTCACGCCTGCGCAAGGGTTAGCCGGTTTTAGTAACACGGCAACGATCACAGTCGGAGCGATGTTCATTTTGAGTGCCGGACTGTTTAAGACCGGGGCGGTTGGCTTTCTTGGCAATATAGTTACCCGTATCTTCAAAGGACCGTTTGTTTTGGCGATCCTTGCAGTCATGATAATCGTCGGTTTTTTGTCGGCATTTATTAACAATACTCCCGTCATCGCGATCTTTCTGCCGATTCTTCTCGGTGCCGCCCGCCAAACCGGTGTTAGCGTATCTAAAATATTAATGCCTGTATCGTTTGCGTCCATGTTTGGCGGGGTTTGTACTCTGATCGGCTCATCGACGAACATATTGGTC
The DNA here is from genome assembly GCA_016713675.1 of Acidobacteriota bacterium. Taxonomy (NCBI): domain Bacteria; kingdom Pseudomonadati; phylum Acidobacteriota; species Acidobacteriota bacterium. The sequence goes on along the minus strand of JADJOS010000005.1, from coordinate 84,755 downwards.
AGTTCGATCGCTGAAGAGCAAGGCCTTCCGCCGTTTTCGATGTTCGAATTCGCACCGCTCGGCCTGATCCTATTTGCGGCCGGTACGGCCTATATGCTTTTTGTCGGCATTCGTTTAATTCCCGAACGCCGCGGCCAGGGCGATCTGACGGAATCATTTTCGCTCAGTGAATATTTGACAGAGATCGTTCTGCTGCCTAACGCGGCCTCAATAGGCTATGCGATCAAGGATTCCCCGCTCGTAAAGGATCTCGACATTGGCATCCTTGAGATCCGTCGCGAAGACGAGACGATCCAACAGCCAAAGGGCAATGTCATCTTACGTTCAAACGATCACCTGCTGGTACGTTGCGATCTGGAGAAAATTCGCACCCTGCAGGAACGCACCGGCATAATCTTCAAACCGCAGGCAAAATGGGGCGACGATAGCCTAACCTCGCAAGACTATCGTTTGATCGAAGCCGTTGTAGTTCCAAATTCACCACTCGTCCGCAGCACGCTCCAAAGATCCAATTTCCGCGAGAACTACGGTGCTACCGTTCTTGCGATTCGCCACCGAGGCGAGCTTTTACGCGAGAAACTTTCCGACACCGTCCTAAGCGGAGGCGATGTCTTGCTCCTCGAAATTCACCAGGACAGGCTTAATGCATTCAAGCGGAACAAGGAATTCATCGTGACGTCAGAACTGGAAGCTGTCGAATTTCGGCGCGACAAGGTCGTGATCGCAACGGTCATCGTTATTGGAGTCATCCTTGCCGCAAGTCTGAATGTTGCACCGATCGTCGTTGCCGCCGCGATCGGTGCGATCCTGCTGGTTCTGACAAAATGCATCACGCTCGACGAAGCGTATCAAGCGATCGACTGGAAGATCATCTTTCTCCTTGCGGGCGTCTTATCGCTCGGGATCGCACTCGAAAAGACCGGTGAGGCACGCATCATCTCGACACTACTGGTTTCGACTGTCGGAACGCTTGGCCTTATTGCTTTAGTTTCAGCCCTTTGCCTGCTGACATCGATTTTGACCGAAATGATGTCGAATAATGCGACGGCGGCACTGCTTGCCCCGATCGCGATCGCAACCGCCGCGACGCTCGGTGTAAACCCTGAGCCGTTTCTCGTGGCCGTCACGTTTGCAGCATCTGCCAGCTTCATGACGCCGGTCGGCTATCAAACTAACACGATGATCTACGGGCCCGGACAGTACAAGTTCTTCGATTTCGTCAGGGTTGGAACCCCGCTCAACATAATCTTTTGGATACTGGCTACGGTCTTGATACCGGTATTCTGGAAATTCTAATTGATCTCCAAGTCTGGTCCGACTCTCACTACAAACTCGTGTCCGATACACTTGGATAATTATTGGTGTGGGTCCATGTCATCGCTCCCGCGGCTTTTTGGTTTTTGTAAATAGTGGAACAAAATCGTTGGCGGGCGTATTACTATTGTGGAGGCACTTTGAGTGATATGAGAGAACCTTTACTGGCAGGCATACTTAGTTTACTGATTCCCGGGATCGGTCAGATATATAACGGAAGAATTATTATCGGAATAATCTGGCTGGTGCTGACCGGTGTTTCGTGGATCGGCAGCGTTGGTGTTTTGGGATGGGTCGTCCATCTGTTCGCCGGCTGGTGTGCTTATAGCTATGCAAAGGATAATCCCATAAGAGCCTAAGGTTTCTTCATACGATCCTCCTCTTTAGCCCGGTGTTTTTGCGACGCCGGGCCTTTTTATTGCGGTAAGCGATTAGCTATAAGCGATAAGCGATGAGCTGGAGGCTTTCGATAAATTTGCTGAGATTGTGTAGTATAAAGCATTACATTGCTTCAGGCTTTGCTGCTTATTGCCTATCGCTTATCGCTTTTCCGCTGATCGCTTTCTATGGTTAAAGAAGGATTACCTTTTGTGCTGGTTCCGCTGTTTGCTGCGGTGGGGTTTGCTTTGTTTTCGTTGTGGATACCGATCGTTCCTTTAGTGGCGGTCGCTCTGTTCATGATGTATTTCTTCCGCGACCCGAAGCGCAACATCCCGACCGAGCCGAATATCGTCGTTTCCGCAGCCGACGGGCGTGTCACACGGATCGACGAAACTGCGGACGGCAAGGTCGTCAGCGTGTTCCTCTCGCCGATCGACGTTCACATCAACCGCTCGCCTATCGCGGGCACGATTACGAAACTCACCTACACTCCGGGCAAGAAAATGCCGGCCACAAACGACAAGGCAAGCTTTGAGAACGAACGCAACACGCTCCTCATCGAGGGCGACGGCGTGACCGTTTCGTGCACGCAGATCGCCGGAATATTGGCGCGTCGCATTGTCTGTTGGCCAAAGGAAGGTGATAAACTTGGACGCGGCGAAAAATTTGGATTGATCAAGTTCAGTTCTCGCACCGATCTGCTGATGCCCGCCGATACCGAGATCATGGTCAAGGTCGGCGACCGCGTGGTCGGCGGAGAAACGGTGATAGGAAAGTTAACAGTGAATAGGTAATAGTAAGCAGTGAAAGATCTATTTCTTAAATTTTTCATTGTTAGTTGTTAGTTATTCACTGAATTCGTATGGACGACGAAAACGACAACAGACCTCCGCATCGGGGGCTAAAGAAAGGGCTATACGTCATTCCGACGCTGTTTACGGCGGCAAATGTGGCTATGGGCTTTTTGGCCGTGATGATGTCGATCCGCGGCTATCACGCTTCGTTTGGCGATCTCGAATCGGCTGCTCATTATTTCAATATGGCGGCGTTGGCGATCGGACTCGCGATCTTGTTCGATACGATCGACGGACGGGTTGCCCGTGCGACCAGGACAGCCACCGAGATCGGCGTTCAGTTTGATTCGCTGGCAGATGTGCTCACATTCGGCATTGCACCTACCGCGCTTGTTTACGCATGGTCATTCGGCGGCGTATACACCGAAAACAGCCTCTCGCACAACGTCGGCATGTTTCTGCTGTTCGCTTATCTGATGTGCGGTGCGTTTCGGCTTGCGAGATTCAACTTGCAGGCAACCAGGCCCGTCAAGCTCGAGGAAGGTGCGACCAAGGTAGATAAAAAGAACTTTGTCGGCCTGCCGATACCTCCGGCCGGCGGCTTGCTCGCCTCGATCATCCACTTTGCTCCAATGCCGCTCAGTTCGTACGGCGAGGTGTCCGGCCAATATTACGGCTATGCTCTAATGGCCCTGATCGCCGTCCTTGGCGTTTTAATGGTCAGCAAGATCCGCTACTCGAGCATGAAAACCGCCGGTGCCGGCCCGCAGGGCATCTTGCTTGTGGTCTTGTTCGCCGGGCTGGCAATGTTCGTATATCTTTATTCCCAGTACGCATTGCTTGCCATTTCGGGCGTATACGTCGTGCACGGACTGGTCTGGTGGGCATTCAGGGCTCTGACCGTCAAACCCGCGAGCGGCGATTCGAAAACGGCTTGACCACCGCCTTGGATCGGTGATGGCGCCGGCCATCATCTTCTTCATGTTCGTCGTCATCATATTCCCGTCCTGCCGCTACCAACAGCCCGATCAAAATTACGAACAACAACGATATCGCGGTCGTGTGCAGCACGAAATCAAAGATACTATGCACCAGAATTGCGAATATGCCGCCCGCCGCTCCGACAGCGACACCCCTTCGAAAAGTATTTCTTGTTCTAACGTTCTTTTTTCCCGTGCGGAACAACAAGAATAGGAACCATGCTCCGATCGCAACTCCGACGAGCCCCATATCGGCAATTACCTGCAAATAATCATTGTGCGCCTGCTCGACTCGTTCAAGCCCACTGAAATCGTCATGCGGCGTGTATGCCTGGCCAAACGCCCCTAACCCAGCACCAAACGGCAAATTGCTCTTGATCACGTTCAGCGTGATCGCCCAGATGTGCGTGCGGTTCGTTGTAACGTCTTTTGACGCGGCTGTTTCAGCGATCCTCGTCAGTGAAGATTCACCACCGACGAACATCGTTCCGGCCACAACCGCAGCAACAAGCCCGATGGAAAGTGCCGCCCGGATCGCTATCTTTTTCGCACCTCGTGCCTTTGTCGTTAGAATTATGATCAGGAAGACCGCCGACAATGTTGCTACGAGCCCCCCGCGGGAACCGCTTAGCAAAAGTGCAACTCCCATCAATGCGATCGCTGTCACGTAAAGGAGCTTCTTGTCCCGACTAACGCTCCCTGAAAGCAAAAGTCCGAGTGGTAATGCGATGGTCATTTCCATGAATGCGGCAAAATTGTGGCGACTCACGAACGTCCCGAACGGATACGCCCCGAAACGCTCATATATGCCAAAGATCTTTCCCGGGCTCAAGAACGACTGCAAAATTGCGAAGAAGGCGAAAGCAAAACCAAAGACTGCGATAACGGTGACCAGTTTACCGATCCGCTTTGCGCTGTTTAGGCTGGAGAGCACGATCGAAAGCAGGAAACCGAATGCCAAATAATGAAACGCAGTCATCTCCGTTTCAAATGGAGCCAGCGATATCGTCCGAGGTATTCCTTGTATACCCCCGATCGCGGGTGACGTGCCGAAAGGCACGATCTGAACGAATCCGTAGATCGCCGTTGCGTAGATCGGCATCTGTATCAAACTGCGGCTGACCGCTAATTCGCGGCTTAAAAAACTATCAACGGCCCACAAAACCATCATCAACGCAACAACGAAATAGAAAAGTGCGATCGTCGGCTGATGAACGGTGCCGTAAAGCATCGTTGCGACGATCATGATCGTACAAATGAGGAAGAAGATCGATTTGTTTGCTAACGTCATATGATCAGTTGTTCAACGAGAAATCGTCGTACCAGATCGTTCCCACCATCGGACAATTGTCGCCGCAATACACACGTGAGGTCCGCACCACGATCCCCGTGCAGTTATCGGGTGTCGAAAATGCAACTTCAAACTCCTGCCAATCATTCGTACCGGAGGGAAAAGGCTTTGAGTTGACTAATATCTTATCGTCATTCGCGTTAACGATCTCGACCTGCGGAAGGCCTCCGCTCTTGAGTCCCTCTGTCCTCACCCAAAAACGCAGCCTGTAGTTTTTGCCGGGCGAGACAATGACCGTCTGAAATACGTTGTAAAGTTCCGCTTTTGCATAACCGCGAAATGAAAATCGCAGACTTCGAGAACCGGTGCGTTTTACACTGCCATCGGCTCCGACATCGAGTTTCCCTTCGGACCGGTTCAACCGCCAGCCAAAAAATGTCTCATCGATATTGGTTATAGCGCCTTCAAAGCCGCCGTTCGAGATCGTATTTGGCTGAGTTTCCGAATCTATCCCAACCTGACGGGCAAACTCTAGAGATTCCGGAAAAAAACGCTTATCGTACAAACCTTGGGCCATTACCTTTGTAATATTTGGATAGATCGCCTTTTCCGCGTCAGTGAGCCGGTTCCAAATCCGGACCGAATCCGACGCACGGCCTCGCGCAGCGTAGAACAACGCTAACTCGGCATAGACCTCAGGCTGGTCTGCTGCGATCGATTCGACTTTTTCCGGATCTTTGTCAAAATATTCCCAAGCTAACGAAAATGCCTGTTCCCTGTAGACATGGTTGTTTCGGGTTGCTCCCTTCAAGGCGGCGAAAGCTTCGTCAATACGGTTCTGACGGAGGTAGAAATTACCCATTTGCCACTTTACAAAGGCATACTCCGGGGCTATCTCATGTGCTCTTTTCAACGCCCCCTCGGCCTCGGCGGGGCGTTCGGCTTGTTCGTAGGATCTTGCAAGTTCGATCCACCATCTATAATCGTTTGGAGAAAGCCTAACAGACAATTCGAATAGCTTAACGGCTGATTCTGTTCGTTCAACTGAGAATATATTTTTTTCCAGCGAAGCCTGAAGCCAAGCCCCTCGCGGATCGGACGGTGACATACCCCTGGCAACCGAGACGATCTGGTCGGCGTTCGGATCTGCCGCCGAAGTCAGGTCAGCCAGCATGCTGCCGATCTGACGTCGCGTCGCGACCCAGGCAAACAGTAATGCCGCAATTAGAGCTACGCCCAAAAAAAGGCGAACTAGCTGAGATCTCGAACTAATGCGGAATAGGTCATTGGCCATAAGTCAGTATTTAGGAGATAGTATGATTCGGCAGAAAAAACAAAGGCCGCCTGCTTGTTCCTGCTCGTTCGTTTATGTTCTGACGCATATCTTACATAAACCGCGACGTGTTTGCATTTTTGGACTTTCTTTTTTAGCCTTTGCGGTATGAACGACGATAAGCAGCGTGCCGCTGAAATCATAAGGCGTCTGAAAAAGGCCTATCCTAATGCCCATTGTGCGTTGAACCACTCTTCTCCTTTTGAGCTGCTGATCGCTACGATTCTTTCGGCTCAATGCACCGATGTTCGAGTTAATATCGTCACCGCGGATCTGTTCCGGAAGTACCGGGGACCGGCGGATTTTCTGAAGGTTTCCCAGCACGAACTGGAAAAGGACATTCATTCTACCGGTTTTTTTCGCAATAAGGCCAAGAACATTCAGGCTGCATGCCAGAGGATTATCGAGGAATACGGCGGCGAGGTTCCCAAGGATATGGACAGCTTGCTTACGCTCGGCGGCGTTGCTCGCAAAACGGCAAATGTCGTCTTGGGAAATGCTTTCGGTATAGCGTCCGGTGTCGTCGTCGATACACATGTCGGACGCCTCTCACGCCGGCTCGGCCTTACCGAAAACGAGAACGCCGAGAAGGTCGAACGCGATCTCGCTCAACTCATCCCGAAAAAGCATTGGGTGATGTTCCCTCACTGGATGATCCACCACGGTCGCCAGATCTGTGACGCCCGAAAGCCTAAATGCGAGGAGTGTGTCCTTAAGGATATTTGTCCTTCAATGGCCGTATCCGCTGCCGGTTAGTCTGCGATGATCGGGACTCTCGCGGTATTGGAATATCTTCCCGACGCCGACTTGACTTGAATTGAGACCTCCCCATTCGGCGCGATTCTCCCGACCGGTCCCCGCACGACTAGTTCCCCGTTAGCCTCCAGCGAACCGCGTCTTCGAATGCCATTGAGTAGAACCTCGCTGTCAATGGCGATATTTGATCCAGCTATAACGATCCGGTGATGCGACCCGATCGAACCGGCTCTAAAATGCCCGATCTCGTTTGTCTTACGATAGATCTTTACCGAATTTATCATCGGATTTACCGACTGACGCAACCTCGTTTCAAAAAATGAATCGACAATGGCAAGATTTGCGGCCGCAGAAAATTGAGGTCCGCCATGCCCGGCTCCGGTTATCAGATCGATCGAATGATCAAGCGAAAGTGCCTGCAGAAGTGATCGAAAGATCTGGCTCTGCCCTGTTGGCACCGTGCAATCGACAGTTCCGTGCTGTATCAGGAACGGAGGATCGTCAGTTGTGGCATAAGTCATCGGGTTTGCCCGTTGGACCGCCGTCGGGCACGTTTGTATTTGACATCCCACCAGCATGGATTCAGGCGAAGTTGCGCTGTTGTGATTGCTGCCGCCGCAGCCCTGAGCGATCGCCTGACTATCCATTTGCAAAAAATCCGTCGGGCCGTACCAATCCACCACGGCCTGTACTCGCGACGAAAACTGCAGTTCGCTGCCGAGGGTGCCTTCCAGGTCAACGACGTCATTGGATGTTCCCAATAAAGATGCCAAATGGCCGCCTGCCGAACTGCCCCAAACTCCGATCCTGGTCGGATCGATATTATAAAGAGCGGCGTTGGCCCTTAGCCATCGAATCGCAGCTTTGCAGTCGTGGATCTGCGCCGGAAAAGTCGCTTCGCCGCTGAGTCGGTAATTTAGGCTCGCCATGGCGTAACCATTTTGGGCGTATCGCAATTGGAAAGCACTCTGTCCCAATGACTTGTCGCCCGAAGTCCAACCTCCTCCGTGTATCCACACAATCAGCGGGGTCGGAGAATTAGCACCGTCAGGAACGTACAGGTCGAGGCGTTGAGTAGTCGAGCCGTTTGGGACGTATTGAATATCTGTTAGTCGGGTATATGTGCCCTGCGAATAGGCCGCGGCCGAAAGAAAAAGCGAAACGACCAAGAACCAGTCAAATCGCCACCTCGTTAAATTCATTTCCAAACTCCAAACTCATTGAAATAAGCGTGTACCTTTCATTCAAGTATTTGGACGCGGGCTTGCGGCGAAAAGTCTAACGAACTGCGGTACGGTTCTGAAAACTCATGATCTTTACCTTGTTATCTGGACCCTCGGCGGACAGCAGACGCGGAATAGGTTCTCAGCATCCGATCGCATTTGCGGGTCAGCGGTGATCATTTTGAGTGTTGAAGCAAACAGTTCGGCTGCCTGTTTGTCCTCGGGCTCCGTGATCTTGTAGTGTATCCATTTTCCTTCGCGTCGAGACGCGACGAGGCCGGCCCGTTTTAGGTATGCAAGGTGGCGTGATATTTTGGGATTGTTGGTACCAAGAGCTTCGGCAAAGAAGCAAACGCATACTTCACCGTCGCGCATCAGGTTGAGAAGACGAAGCCTCGTACGGTCGGAAAGTGCTGCGAAAAATAGTTCAAGATCAAATGCCTTCCCTGCTTTCATAAAAAAATTATATCACATATCATTTATGGCTTGACATAAATGTAAATTGGGATTATCGTTGTAACACAATTATGGCTATCCATAATTGATATTAACGCAGGGAGAGAAATCATGAATAACATCAACACCTTAAAAGCGCATCTCGCACTGAACGTGACCGACGTCGAAGCCAGCATCGAATTTTACAAAAAGATGCTCGACCTCGAACCAAGCAAGGTCCGTACGGGCTACGCTAAGTTCGACATTCAAAATCCGCCGCTCAATCTGACGCTCAATCAGAATGCGTTTGCCGGCAAGGGTTCCCTTTCGCATCTTGGAATACAGGTAGCGTCAACCGAAGACGTTCTCGCGTTGCGTGACAAATGGATCGAGCGCGGACTGGTGCCCCGCGAAGAGATGCAGACCACCTGCTGCTATGCGGTTCAGGACAAAGCTTGGGTCCACGATCCGGACGGCAATGAATGGGAAGCATTCGTTGTTCTGCAGGATAACCTGCCGGAAGGAATGGGCAAGAGCGACGACGCGACGTGCTGCGTTCCAACATTTGTCGGTATCGGAGGCAAGGAAAAAGAAGCCGCCTCGGCCTGCTGCTGAATCTGTTTAACGTCTGCGGCGTTCGCGAGCCTGAATTTCGACGAACGCCGCATTCGTTACTGCCATAAATTATTTAAAGCGATATCTCGCAACGCCTACAATTGTTATCAATTGCTATTATGATCAGACGAATATCAACATTTGAAGAGAAACGATGCCAGGTTCGTTGTGCCGATGAACACGGAAGGCCGGCGGACAATAACATTTTCGAGCGCGAATGGGAAGTTTTTGTCGCGAAGTACGACCGCGACAGCGGCAAATACATCACGCTAACCTACTGCTGCGAAGATGCGATAGGCGATCAATAAGTTATGTCAGCAAATAATTGCAATCCGACGGCGAGACTTTCGTTTCTCGATCGATTTCTAACGCTTTGGATCTTTCTGGCGATGTTTCTTGGCGTCATGACGGGTTATTTGTATCCGGGTGTCGAGGGCGTCGTAAATCGATTTAACGTCGGAACCACCAACATCCCGATCGCCGTCGGCCTAATACTGATGATGTATCCGCCGCTCGCCAAGGTCAGATACGAGAATCTCGGCGAGGTATTTCGCGACACTAAGATATTAGGCCTTTCGCTCGTCCAGAATTGGGTGATCGGGCCGATACTGATGTTCGCTTTGGCGATCATATTCCTTCGCGACTATCCTGAATACATGGTCGGCCTGATCATGATCGGTCTTGCACGATGCATAGCAATGGTCATCGTCTGGAACGAGCTAGCCAAAGGCGACAGTGAATACGCCGCCGGACTCGTGGCATTTAACAGCGTGTTCCAAGTCCTGTTCTACAGCGTTTACGCATGGGTATTCGTGACGGTGCTTCCGCCCTACTTTGGTCTCGAAAGCACTGTCGTGAACATTAGCATTTGGGAAATTGCTCAGAGCGTATTCATCTATCTTGGAATTCCCTTTCTAGCCGGAATGCTCACTCGCTTCTTATTCGTCAGGGCGAAAGGTAAGGATTGGTACCACGACGTCTTCATTCCCAGGATAAGTCCGCTGACGCTGGTGGCGTTGCTGTTTACGATCTTTGTGATGTTCAGTCTCAAAGGCAATCTGATCGTGCAATTGCCGCTGGACGTAGTGCGGATCGCGATCCCGCTGTTGATCTATTTTGTAGTGATGTTTCTGGTCAGTTTCTATATGGGGCGGAAGGTCGGTGCCGATTACTCTAAGACCGCAACGCTGTCATTCACCGCTGCCAGCAATAACTTTGAGCTGGCCATCGCAGTGGCGGTCGCCGTCTTCGGAATTAACTCCGGAGCAGCTTTAGCAGCGGTGATCGGTCCGCTGGTCGAGGTTCCCGTGCTGATCGGACTCGTCAGTGTCGCACTCTATTTTCAGCGGAAATACTTCCCTTCCGAACAAGAATGAACAAGAAAAAGGTCCTCATCCTATGCACCGGCAACTCAGCCCGAAGCCAAATGGCCGAGGGACTTTTGCGGCACATCGCGGGCGATAGGTTCGAAGTCGAAAGTGCCGGCACGTTTGCAAGTTTCGTCCGCCCACAGGCGATCGCCGCGATGGCTGATATCGGGATCGACATTTCAGGCCACCAGTCAAAATGCCTGGACGAGTTTCTCAATACCGAGTTCGATCACATCATCACCGTCTGTGACAATGCCAACGAATCATGCCCAGTTTTTCCCGGCAACGCAAAACGCATTCACTGGAGTTTCGACGATCCGGCCGAGGCAGTTGGTGAAGAATTTGAGGTCGCCGCCGTATTTAGGCGAGTTAGAGATGAGATAAAGGAAAAGCTAGAAAGATTTGCGAAGCAGCCGGACATTTGAGCGTTAGTCTTCGAGCAGCCATTTGAGAGCCTCGTCCTGTGAGGCAGTCACCAGGAAATCCGCCCCGCGATTGACCGCGGCCATTTCGCCGAGCTTTGTGATCTGATCGGCCGGCATGATCCAAACGACCTTCATTTCCCCGGCAAAGACCTCCGCGACCTTCTGCCCGCCCTGAAAGCGATCCGCCTCGGTCAGAATTCCCTCGATCTCCGACGAATCGATCATGATGCGATCGCGATCAGCGGCCTCAGCCTCGGCCTTGACGCGGCCGATAAAGCCGAACAGCTCATCTAGCGCAAATTCGCCGCGGGTCGTCACACGCAGAAAGCCCGTTTCTACCACAAATTCTTCGCTGAATTTATACATTGATCAACCTTTCATCCTCGACGTCCAAGATCTCAAACTCGAGCGGATCACGCGGCGGCAAGTTAGGATGAGGAAGCCGCCAAAGTTGAATTCACAGTTCGAAGACGGTACGAACACGCTCGAACTTCAAGCAAGATTATCAGAGCATCGAACAGCCGTCAATATCCGGGCAGTTCCGCACAAAAAAGGCGAGGTGCATGTCGCAACTCGCCTTTCCAGTCCAAAACCACGAACGCCCTACGGCCTTGGAGCCGGTTGGGCCGGCATTTCGCCTGCCTTGAACCGCGGCAGCATTTCTTCGCTCATGGCGAGTGTATAGACGGCAGCAGCAAAGATGATCGCCGACGATTTCGCATCACTTTCGATGATGCGTTCGTAGGTATCGAGATTGGTGTGCCATGTCACGTTAAAATACTCGATCGGATCCTGTTGGGTCCCGATTCCGGGCAAACCAGCCTGGTTGAACGACGTGCTGTCCGTTCCGCCGAGCGAACGGCTCTTCGATGCCAGCACGCCCGCAAAACCAAGGTCCGCAAACGGAGCCAACGCCTCGCGAAGCACCGTCGCGGCCTCAGGCGGCCCAAAGATGCTCAAGCCCCTCGCGCGTCCTGTGCCGCTATCGATATTGAAATAGCCGTTGAACTTGCTGAATTTATCGGTCGGATTCTCGGCCGTGCCGAAATGCTGTTTGACATACGCCTGCGAACCCAACAGTCCCTGCTCCTCGCCGCCCCAACACGCAACGCGGATGGTTCGTCGAGGCTTAACGCCGATCGCCTTCAGGATGCGTGCGGCTTCCATCATCGTTGCACAGCCGACGGCGTTGTCGGTCGCACCGGTCGCCGAATGCCACGAATCGAGGTGCCCGCCGAGCATCACGACCTCGTCCTTTTTGTCCGAGCCCCAGATCTCGCCGATCAAGTTGTAGCTGGTCACACCTGACGGTATCGTTCGCGTCTGGATGTCAAATTCGAGCTTTACCGGCGTTCCATTGGCCATCAAACGGCAAATGCGGCCGTAGTCCTCGTTTCGCATCACCACGGTCGGCACTACCTTTGAGACGTCGAATGTGCGGTTATTGAATGCTCTGACAGCACCGCGATCGAGCTGAGATTCATTTATGCGGACCAGAACATTATTGTCGAGCAAAAATTTATCGAGCTGTTCGCCGATCTGCATACCCGTCAGGGCGTTCGGCTTTGGTGCGACTGCCGCACCCATACCTGCACCACGTCCGCCGGGGCCGCCGGGGCCGCCGGGACCGCCGGCCGGAACCGGTGTCGTCGGGTCAAAACGCTTCTTGGCATCCTCGTCTTTGAGGCGTTTCGGGTTCGGATCACGCGACTGGTCGATGAACGAAGGCTTGCCGACCAGCACGATCTTGCCCGTTACCGAAGCCTTGATCTTTTCAAAATATGCCGTTAGCTCTTCCTGCGTCGGGTTTTGCATCACCTGCGGATTTTCCGCCGCCGGAAATGTCGGCAATACGATGTTTACCGCATCAGCCGCGACCGGCCCCTTGGTCCCGGGCGTCCACGCCAGCACCTCAAAGGTCAGCGTGTCCGGCTGCGGCTTGAGCATCAGCCCCGTATTCCTGACGATCGCCCAGCCCGGATGCCCAAATTCCCATGGCTCGAGCGTCGAGTTATCAAACCCCCACGACTGCATCTCACGAGCTCCCCATTTCGCCGCATTTACATAATTGTCGCTGCCCGTCAGCCGCGGCCCGTAAACATCCGAAAAATAATGCATCACCCGCATTATCTTCGAGTTCTCCGTTCCCTCTTTTCGAATAGCAGCGTAAACCTCGGCAGTCTTTGCATCCTGCGCAAAGATCGAGGCGGGCATTATTAACAACTGAAGCAGCATAAGGGCCGCTGCAATTCGAATAGTTTTGTTCTTCATCATAGTTTTGTCGTGTGTCCTTTACAGCACAGTGGATAGTGAAACTGTTTTATACTGTATCACCGACCAGAATGTTTCGAAAAGTGAGCACATGCCAAGCAAGAAAGCCCGTTAGCTTGCAGCTAACGGGCTAAAATTTGTAATCGGTGTCTTAACTATTGACCAACAAGTTCCAGACGAGAAGACGATGCGTATCCGACGGTCTTTCCTGTCGAATTCATAATGTTGACCTGATGCCATTCCTTAGTTGCTCCGTACTGATAGATATTCTTCAACAGTTCGAGCTGCTTTTCTTTCGTCATCGTTTCCCATGACGGCATCATCATGACATATAGCGTATCACCGCTGATCTTTGCGATCTTGATGTCGTCGCGAAAAGCGGTGTCCTTAGGATCGAAGCGTGTTACACCGGAGGCCGTAGGCGGTTCGGCGATAAAGAAATTAGCCCAGACATAGAGCCCGGCAGATGCAAGTATGATCACGAGACTCACAGCCAATAGCCATCTATCTACGCCGAGTTTGTCGATCGGCAGTTTGCGCTTCCGCTTTGGCTTTGCCACCGCGATCTCTTTTGCCGGCTCTTCGGCCTTCGCTGCCGGAGTTTCAATTACGACTTCAGGCTGGTGCTTCTGCGGAGCTTCTTTGGGCTCAGCCTTGACGGGTTCCTGCGAACGTTCGCGAAGCAGTTCGACAAGTTCGAGTGTCCGGCCGGTCGCCTGTGATACTTCCTGATCGTCGATAAACGAATATCTGTCGTGGACCATCGCCGCATTCGACTTCTGACGCTCACGAGCTATCAATTCGACATACGCGTTTCCGATGCGGATATTGCATTCGATCGCGGCGGCAGTGACCTTTGGAGCGTAAAACAACTCGGTAATACTCTCTTTGAATAATCGAAGCCGGTTGAAGAAATCACTCTTGATCAGCTCATCAAACTCGGTTGCCTTTTCAGCCTCGGCGGTAAGGTCTTCGAAGCTGAGAGCCGTCAGCAGCACATTCGATTCGTTTTCGTCATCCGAATGAAGCGACAGGCTCGACCAATCGGCATAAAGCGTCTTGATGTGCCCGAGCATTTCGACCTTGTTAAACAGCAGCTTTCTAAGCTGTTCGTCTGTCGGTCGCTAAAATAGTCTTGTAATTATAAAGTCGAACTTGGAGCGAACACCCTCAGAATATGGGAGGTTGCGATAGAACCGGGCCAGCGAAAGCATTGCCTGCGAGCTAAGCATCGGGCGACAATTCTCGCAATACCGGCGAAGGTTCGCAACCGAGATCTCGTGGTCTCGCTCGGCAAGCGCGGAGCACCACGATTCGGTCTCATGCATCAGTCGAAACTCGGCCTCTTTGTGCTCGTTGGTCGAGACATCGTCGGCGACCTTTAGAAACAGGTTCAGCGCCTTTTTGGCCTCGAAATCGTCGTATGTTCGCGGCACGACCTTCATGTGCTCGCGTTCAACAGACGTAAGCACGTGTTCGACCATTTGAAGGCTCGCGACCTCACCTACGGCTCGCTTTTTGAAAAACTCTCGCTCGGACGATGGGCGTCGTATTTCGACGGTCTCATCGTTTCCCTGAAGCTGCATGTCGGAATCGGCAGGCACCGCCATGGCAACCGGAGTATTCTCATACTCTGACTCCGGAGCTTTTTGTTCGCCCATAGCCGGTTCCGATGCCGCTGCCGGAGGAACGTCGATAGGGATATCTGTGATATTTGCCGGTTCAGCGTGTACCGTCGCGGCCGACTCATTGCGAGCCGCATCCATGACGGTGTCTTCGAGAAGATTCTCTTCTTTCAGTTCGATGACCAAGTCTTCGAATACATTCATCGTTACTACCTTTTTTCGGAGGGATTTGACGGAGGGAACGTGGGAGTAAAATGCTCTAGGGTAGGATCTGCCGGATCTCGCCGGTTTGATTTATTTCGTATTTGTAGACAACACCTTCACCCGTAACGTTACGTGTCGCAGTGATCGTATAGCCCTGCCGCAGCTCGACATCGGTCGGTGCTGCCGGAGCCATTTCAAAGACAAATTTGCCATGGACGATCGTGTCGCCCGACACCGTGCCGAGACTATTTGACATCAGTGTATTAAGCTCACTCAACCGCGCGAAACGGCTATTTTGTGTAAAAAAGCTTAGCTGTGTCGTTGTGATCGATCGCATCGATGCAAATGTGTTGCCATTCTCTGCAGCCCTAATTCCCTTCTGCAATGCCGGTACCGCGAGTGCGGCTACGATACCGATAATCACAACAACCACCAGTAACTCAATTAGAGAAAATCCTTCTTCTTTGCCTTTCTTCATTGCTCGAACCTCACTATTATTGCCAACTAGAGAGAAATGTGACATTTTTTGGCACCGCTTCTTGACAAACTACGTCATCTTTTAGGCCATATTCGCCACGTTTTTCCAGTTTCATGTGATTTTTACTATATCTCTCATCTGTGCCCTTTTACCCGAGCCCTAATAATGCAAGCAGTATGCCAAGCGGTCTAAAAGATTAAAGAGGAAAGGACAAACATTTTAACGCGTTGCCTTTTGAATCTGGTAAGATTTTTATTAAGCTTTATGTTTTTGTCGAGAAACTCGCGATTCTCGATGTTCGCAATTCAGGAGTAACCAAATTTGAGCGCTGTTATTGATCAGACAATTGAAACTTACGGAATAGACAATTGGGGAGCCGACTATTTTGGTGTGAACCGTAAAGGAAACTTAGTCGTTAAGGCACCTGAAAACGAGACGTTGACAGCCGATGTAAAGGTCATTATCGACGATCTTAGAAAGCGTGGAGTAAATACCCCAATACTCCTTCGGTTCCCTCAGTTGATCTTTGGCCAGATACGGAAACTCCAAACCGCATTCCGCAAGTCGATAAAAGAGTTTGAGTACGAAGGCGGCCATTTATGCGTTTTTCCGATGAAGGTCAATCAGAACCGTGCTGTCATTGAGGAATATCTGCGCGAAGGTTCTCGCTATAATTTTGGCTTGGAAGCTGGATCAAAAGCGGAACTATACGCTGCACTTGGGCTTGAGCAATCCAAAGACAGCCTTTTGGTGCTCAACGGTTTCAAAGATCGCGATTTTATTAAGCTTGCATTTGCTGGTGCCGCAGCCGGAAAGAACGTCGTGATCGTCATCGAAAAGATGAGCGAACTCGACCACACTCTTGCGTTAGCTGAGGAATCGGCGAAAGAAAATAAGAATATACCGCTTCCCACGATCGGGGTTCGAGTGAAACTCTATTCAAAAGGCTCAGGCAAATGGGAAAAATCGGGCGGCGAAGCAGCAAAATTTGGCCTAACGACAACTGAGATCCTCGAAGTTATTCGACGTCTGCAGGAGGCTGGAAGGATCGACATGCTCAGTTTGCTGCATTTTCATATCGGATCGCAACTCACTGACATCAAGCGCATTAAAAACGCAATGAAGGAGGCCGCTCGAACCTATGCAAAGATCAGCAAAATGGGCATTCCGATCCAATACTTGGACGTCGGCGGCGGTATGGCTGTCGATTATGATGGTTCCCGAACGTCGTTCGAATCATCAGCAAATTATAACGCCCGCGAATTTGCCAATGACGTGATCTACGTCATCAAAACGATCTGCGACGACGAGAATGTTCCGCATCCGACGATCATCCAGGAATCAGGTCGCTACCTCTCCGCGTATCACGCGATCCTAGTAACAAATATTCAGGACGAGATCGAGACAGTCGTCGAAGATCTGATTCCGATGACGATCGCCGTCGACGATCCGGAAGTAGTGAAAGAACTTCACGATCTTCGTGAAACGATCAACGGTAAAAATTATCGCGAATATTATCACGATGCCCTCGAGCACCGAGAAGAACTGTTTACGATGTTTAACCTCGGATTGATCACGCTTGAGGCTAAAGGTATGGGCGAGGTTCTTTTCTGGGATATTTGTGAAAAGGCTGATGAATACGCCCAATTGAAAAAGTATGTCTCCGAGGAATTCGATGATCTGAGAAGGTTGATGTGCGTCAAGTATCTCGCAAATTTCTCGGTTTTCCGCTCAATGCCGGACAATTGGGCACTCGAACAACTTTTTCCTATCATCCCAATACATAAACTCAACAAAAAGCCCACAGAATATGCTACGCTTTGTGATATAACCTGCGATTCCGATGGTATTGTGGACAAGTTCGTCGATTTGCATGACATTAAGCCAGTATTGGAATTGCACAAATTGGTTAAAGGGGAGCCCTACTATCTCGCAATGATGCTGGTAGGCGCTTACCAGGAAGTTATGGGGAATAACCATAATTTGTTTGGCGTTCCGCACGAAGCTCATATTTTTATCGGCGAAGACGGTTACATTATCAAAAAGGTCATTTACGGCGCGACACTGGGCGATTCGCTCGCAACAGTGCGGTTTGATGCCGTTCAGTTGCATGACACGTATCGGCGAATGGTGTTGCAGCGAGTTAAGAGTGGCGATCTCTCGTCAAACGAGGGCAGCCAATTGATCGAGTATTACGAAAATCAGGTTGACAGTTATACATACCTGACGCCAAACGGATCAAATGGCAATTAATATCTTAGATATCAGTTAGTTTATACGCGGAGAAATTATGGTAGCTCAAAAGAAAACAAAGTCTTCTAAATTTTTGACGGTTCCGACGCGGCCTGTTCCGATCGATCGCGATCGCTCGGTCGCCGGACTGCTCGAGAAAATGGAAGGTGCAGGATTTGGTGCAAAACAACTGGCGGAAGCACACCGCATTTGGCTCGATATGCTCGATGACAATTCGACCATATATCTATGCGGCTCAGGAAACTTGATTACATCGGGAATGCGTCGTTTGCTCGCATATGTGATAAAGAACCGATTTGTTGATGTTATCGTCGTGAGCGGAACAGTGATATACAACGATATTCACGAAATTCTCGGCCGTAATCACTATCAGGCTCATCCGAGCATGAGCGACGAAGATCTCGACGCTTCGGACGTTATGCGCATCGGCGATGTACTGGCAAATAACGAAGAATATCAAGAAGCGGACGAATGGATAGGGAGCGTGATCAACCAACTCGATCTGACACGCTCATATTCGATACGTGAGTTTCTGCACCTGATGGGGCGCGAATTGTCCGAGATCGCACACGAAGACGGTATTCTTACATCGGCTTACAAAGCAAGAATCCCTGTTTATTGTCCGGATTTGCCGGGATCGGAGATCGCAATTGGTATCGCCCGTGCTAAGTTTGAAAAAAAGATAAATATATCGTTCGACTTGACGCAAGATACGATGGAAATGATGCAGATCGCTCAAAAAACGCGAAATTCTGGCATCATTTCACTAGGAAGCACAAACAGCCAGAAAATGGCCAATGTCGCTGAAATATCGTCGTACATTACGCGAACAAACGTTCGCGGTCACAAATACGCGATATCGATCTCAACCGATTCGGCACCGCTCGACATTCGCACACCTTCTTACGGTGGAAATCACATATCTCAATTTGGCAAATTGCTCCGCGGAGCAACGACGGCGTACGTGCCGTGCGATCCGTCCATTGCCCTTCCGATGATCATAACTGCATTGTCGCAGACCGCTGCAAAGTTTATGAAGGGTCGAAAGCGGCCTAGTTTTAGCTTTGCGGGACGCGATCTTGGCATCGATGTTCCATAAACTTTGGTTTCCGGCTTTCGCGGAATAATATATGTCTGAATCAGAGACCTTACCGATGAATTTCGGCGGTATCGACGACGAGAATTACTCGAAACTCGATACCGCCGAGGTTTTAATATTGCCTGTATCATACGAAGGTACTGTCAGTTACGGCACCGGCACCGGAGCCGGTGCGATGGCAATCATTGATGCTTCGCGCAATATGGAATTGTATGAAGAAGAGACCGATTCTGAAGTTTACAAGATCGGTATACACACTTTGCCAGAATTTACTTCGCGCGAAACGCCTGAATTAATGATGTCAGAGCTCTACAGTTACACGAAGAAACTGCTCGAACTCAACAAATTCATCTGTATGCTCGGCGGTGAACATTCTGTGTCGGCACCGATAATCAAGGCTCACAACGAAAAATACGAAAATCTGAGCGTCATCCAGATCGACGCACACGCGGATCTTCGAGATACCTATGACGGAACGCCGCACTCGCACGCATCGATTATGGCTCGAGTGGTCAAGGATTTGCGAATTCCGGCCGTTCAAGTTGGAATCCGTTCGATCTCCGGCGAAGAAGCTCGTTCACTAAGCGAAGGTTTACCAACGAAGATCTTCTGGGCACGAGACATTGCCGGCAGGACCGACTGGATCGATGAGGCCATCGAAGGGCTAAGTGAAAACGTCTATTTGACCATCGATATCGATGGACTCGACCCAAGTATTGTGCCGACGACCGGTACGCCGGAGCCCGGCGGATTGGGTTGGTACGAAACATTAACTCTCATACGCAAACTTGCTGAAAAGAAACGAGTTGTGGGCATGGACCTCGTAGAGTATTCATATTTTGAGAACTATGATTCGCCTGCGTTCCTTTGCTCAAAACTAGTTTACAAATCGCTCGCATATATCTTTGATGGCAAGACGCCTAAGGTAATGGTGGCAGGCTGATACAATTTAAGATTTGCCGAACTTGTGGTGGCTGTTTGTCGTAAAATATCTAATACTCGAAAGGTTCGGCCCCGAATCTTGCAGGATCATCTTAATTACTGTTTTTTGGAGAGATTTCGATGTTCAACAAAAAAATTTTATTGTTTGCATTAGTCGCTTTTTCGTTGATCATATCGTCGTGCAAGACAAATCTGCTTGGCGGTGAGGCCCCGATCAACGCTCAGCCCTCCGTGCCTGCGGCTCCTGTCGTTGTTGACGGCATGCGCACCTCCTATGCTGATGTTGTGGACAGAACTTCGCCGGCAGTCGTCCGAATCGAGGCCGAAAATAAGGAAAAGGCGCAGCAGCAGATGGCAATCCCAAACAGCCCGTTCGGTGAAGATTTCTTTCGGCAATTTCCTCAACAGCAGCCCAGACAGAATCAACGCCCACAAATCGAACGAGGCCTCGGCTCTGGCGTAATTGTGAGCTCGGACGGCACGATCCTAACGAATAACCATGTCGTAGACGGAGCTGAAAAGATCACTGTTCTCATGTCGGATAACAAATCGTTTGAAGCCAAGATCGTTGGCACTGATGCTCCGAGCGACCTTGCCGTTTTAAAGATAGAGGGGCAGAACCTGCCGTTCCTTACTCTTGGCAACTCCGACACAATCCGCGTCGGTGACATCGTACTTGCGATCGGAAATCCGCTCGGTATCGGGCAAACTGTGACGGCCGGTATTATTTCAGCCAAAGGCCGACGCACCGGCCTGAGCGACGGTAGTTTCGAAGATTTTCTACAGACCGACGCTCCGATCAATCGGGGAAATTCCGGCGGGGCTCTCGTTAATCTGAACGGCGAATTGATCGGCATCAATTCACAGATCCTTTCGCCGGGCGGTGCTAGCGGCGGAAATATCGGTATCGGCTTTTCTATTCCGTCGAATATGGCGAAATCGGTAATGGATCAACTCATTAAAGATGGAAGGGTCCGGCGCGGCATGTTAGGCGTTAACATTCAAAATATTACCGACGAGATCTCCAAAGCCTTAGACTTGACCGAGCGTGCGGGCGTACTGGTCAGCAACGTCAAAGCTGGAAGTGCTGCAGATAAAGCCGGATTGAAGCGAAATGACATAATTACAGGAATAAATGGCGAAAAGATCGAAGATAGTAATGTTCTCCGCAACAAGGTCGCAGGCACCCTTCCCGGTACGGAGATCAAGATAACCGTTCAGCGTGATGGAAAGGAACAGGAATTTGTTGCAACACTGGACGAATTTGATACTAAGATGGACAAACCCGGCGAAACCGGCACAGAACCTAATGCTGAAGGCCCAGTTGGAAAGGACCAGGGCGGCAAGCTCGGATTAAGCCTGCAGCCAGTGACGCCGCAAGTCGCGAAGCAGCTCGGCCTTGAATCAGACTCGGAAGGCCTGGTCGTCACAGACCTCGACCCGAGCGGACCGTCAGCCGAAGCTGGAATCGCCCGGGGTGATGTAATACTCGAAATAAACCGGAAGCCGGTCAATTCTGTGTCGGATGTTAAAGCTATGCTGGATGCCGCCGTCAACAAGCCATTGCTGCTGCTTGTTTCAAGACGCGGTCAGACAATATATCTGACCATTAAACCGAATTAAGTAACAATTGATGATAATTGTGGGGCGGATACAGGCGATATGATTCTCCGATCATTTTGCCTGTATTGGAATCTCAAATTGACTTTGTAATCCGGCGGTTTCTCTGTTATAAAATTCCGGTATGTGGAAAAAACTATTTCTGGCCATTTTAGGCATTTCATCGGCCGTAATGGCCTTTTTTACATACTATTCATGGAGTTGGCTTAATAGCGTTGGGAGGCCCGCAGACGCGGTGTCAGGATACGAGTACCATTCCGGCCTTGCATGTACCGTTATCGCTGTCTCCGGCGTCGTATTGATCGCTCTTGCGAATGGCGTATTATGGGCAACGCAGCGGGCTTGGGCTATCTGGGTGACGTTCACTTACGTAGCATTTTTCCTAATAGTGAGATATTTCTGGCTCGGGGAGATTTTCTTTCGGTTCAACTCCGATAATGGTTTAACAAACAGTAACTACTCATTTGGTCCGGTTTTTGGTGTGATATTGATTCTTATTTGCGGCGTGATGGCATTTGCAAATCAATTCATCTCGGTCAGGCTCTATCAAAAGATGTACCAGGCGAGCAGTGCCACGAGCAGCGAGCCTGAGCCAATGACTAACGACGGAAAAGTGGGCGGCGAAGAATAAGATCTTAATATCTAATCGAAAAGAGCTCGCGGCCCAATCAAACCGCGAGCTCTTTCTATATGGTCGGGACGACAAGATTTGAACTTGCGACCTCTCGCACCCCAACCAACCTGAGGGTTAATCGCAAGTTCTCACAATCGCTCAAAACCAATCAAAATCGGCAACTTGCTTGTCGCTTATAAGCTTTAAGTAGGTATGCGTCGGGAAAAGTGCAACCATCTTGCAACCAACTTACCAAGATTATTCCCCACTTAGAACGTCGATAAATAACACTGGCGAGAACAACAAAATAACACATTCTGATCGAAAATAAACACTAATTTTTCTGTTTAGTGTTTTGCGACATTTTCGGGAAACAAATGTGACGAAACCCCATCTCCTTAGTCATTCTGGCTTATTAACACACCAATAAATTGGTATCCGGTTTTCACTACTTTTGCCCCTCTCGCCTACCGCTCTTTTATATATTTGCGCGATGTTATCTGAACTGCCAACCTTTCTCAGATTGGTGCATCGCGACATTATTCATTGACAAATGTCACTTTGCACCACAATACTTTAATGGTGGGTAAGGATCAGGTACTAAAGTTAAAAAAACTTGGGGTCTTTACACTGGCTCAGGGCAAGGCTGCGGGAATTAGTCAGCAAGACATATCCAGGCTTGTCGCTGCAAAGGACCTCGTTCGTCTTGATCGTGGAATCTACCTTCATCCGAAGACGTCGCTCGATAAAGATGTAGGATTCCAGATCGCATATTCAAAGTTTGGGCCCGGTTCAGCAATCGGTGGTCTTTCAGCTCTATATCATTACAACCTTGCCGAGCAGGTTCCGGGAGAAATATGGATGATGGTCCCTCCGGAGAAAAGAACCCGAGAAAATGGTTATAGACTGATTCGAACAAAAACAAGCCTCGACAAACAGATCATAGATGAAAAGGGCTATCGAATCGTCACCGTCGAAAGGGCGGCACTAGAGGCTCTTAAATTCATCACAAAGGTAGGTGAACGAACAGCCATAAAGGCCGCCAGAGAAGCTCTTGCAACAAGAAGAACTACGGAAGCAAAACTTGCAAAAGCAGCAAGAGAACTTGAGCTTGAATCGGTACTAGCCAAGTATCTGGAGGTCATCGTGCCCTGACCACCAAAGAAAAGACACTTCCAGTTGGCGATCCGGTTTCCACATAATCTCAGTCAGAAACCAGATAGTCGAATATTTGCTACACTTCGCCGAAATTGGCGAGCTGCCTCTAAAATCGGTCCTAACTCGTTATTAATGACGATATCATACTCCTGAAGATGCGTTGCACTTTACTCGCCATATTTGCCGATATATATTGACATTACCATAGTTACTCGCCATAATTGCCGTATTATGAGATTCGACACAAACACGACCGATCAAGCGATACTTAAAGAAATCGGAGAACGTGTTGCAATGATTCGATTGAATCAGAACTTCACCCAAGCAAATCTTGCGGAGCAAGCGGGCGTGTCTAAGCGAACCGTTGAACGGCTAGAGGCAGGCGAATCGGTACAAGTTACAAGCCTAATTCGGCTCCTGCGCTCATTAGGATTACAGCAGCGCTTAGAAGTCCTTTTCCCAGAACCTGTTTCAAGCCCAATAGCTCAACTGAAACTTCAAGGGAAAAAACGACGACGGGCCTCCTCGAAAGAACTACGAAGCTCGAAAGGGACGGGCTGGAGTTGGGGAGATGAGTCATGACAACGTTGGCTGAGGTCAAGCTGTGGGGACGCACCATCGGGGCTGTTTCGCTTGAGGATCGCAACGATGTGGCTGTCTTTGAGTACACACCAGAGTTCATGAAAAGCGGCATCGAGGTCTCACCGATTGTGATGCCGCTCACTGGATCAATATACGTATTCCCGGAGTTGCCACTAGTGACCTTTCACGGCTTGCCGGGTTTGCTGGCTGATTCGCTACCGGATAAGTTTGGCAACGCACTCATTGATGCTTGGCTCGCAACGCAAGGCCGGTCCGCTGATAGTTTTAATGCGGTGGAAAGGCTCTGCTATACGGGCTCACGCGGTATGGGTGCCCTTGAATTTTTCCCGAGCACGGGCCCAAAGGAGATGGCCTCTCGGAAGATCGAGCTTGACGCTTTAGTCAATCTGGCTTCGGACGTTTTGAACCAACGAAGCAATCTTGATACTAACTTTGACGATCCTGATTCTCTCAGAGATATCCTTCGCGTTGGAACCTCCGCGGGTGGTGCCCGGGCGAAAGCGGTGATCGCGTGGAATCGGAAAACCAATGAAGTTAGGTCTGGGCAAGGAAAAGCCGGCGACGGATTTGAATATTGGTTATTGAAGTTCGACGGAGTCACCGGAAATCGGGACAAAGAACTTGCCGATCCTCAGGGCTATGGAGCAATCGAGTATGCCTACTATCTAATGGCACTCGAGGCAGAAATACAGATGAACGAATGCCGCTTACTCGAAGAAAACGGCAGAAGGCATTTCATGACCAAGCGATTCGACCGTCTCGAGAACGGCGAAAGGCTGCACATGCTTTCATTAAGCGGCCTGGCTCATTTTGACTTCAACAATGCCGGCGCGTATGGCTACGAGCAAGCCATGCTGATCATGCGTCAACTTAAACTCCCGACATCCGCTATTGAGCAGATGTTTCGTCGGATGGCATTTAACATCCTTGCGAGAAATCAGGACGATCATGTCAAGAATATCGCTTTTCTAATGGGCAAAGAGGGCAAATGGTCTCTTGCCCCCGCGTTTGATGTGGCATACAGCTTTAATCCGTCTGGAGTATGGACATCGAGTCACCAGATGACCATGAACGGCAAACGGGATGGTTTTTCGATGAATGATTTTAAGGCATGCGCCGAGGCGGTTTCGCTTAAACGCGGTCGTGCAAAGTCGATCGTCGCTGAGGTCCGAAAGGCAGTTGAAAAATGGTCAGATTTTGCCGATACCGCAAAAGTCACCGAATCGTGGAAAACGCAGATCCAAGAGAATCTGCGTTTGGAGTTGTCGTCAATCTGAACATTATTACTGCCGATCCATCGTTCGGAGTTACAGTTTCTTATTGCTGGCAGTTCACTCACCTCCAGAAGGCCGAAGTTACGTTTGCCTCTAACGAGCGTTCCGGGAACAGGGGCTGGGTTTGATTTCTTCCTCTTTTGTCGAGTTGGCGGTACCAGATGATAAGGGGTTTGACGTGAAATCGTACGAGGGATATGGACCCGGCTCTCGGCTAGTTCGGCAATATCTTTCATATCGTACGATGTTGCCACCGATAATTACTACCCGCTGTCGCTCGCCCCCGGATACCGCCTTAACGGCGCGATAAATGAACCGGACTTCTTCAAGAACCAGTTTTGCTTTGTATTCCCAAATACGTGTGCTTGATCCGCCGGCGAGTATAAAGCCGTCCATAAACTCCTACTATCAGAACGAATACGAGGCTCCGAGATTTACGTGATTTGCATGCTGCGCTCCGCTGAATAGATAAGTCGTGTAAAAGCGACGAAGCTCAAGGGCGATCGAAAATTGTGGAGTCCACTTAAAGATCGCCTCGCCGGCAAATGCCAGATTACGAGTACGCCAGTCGCGACGTGTGACGCTGGTCAGGTCTCGATTTTCAGGGTCGTCAATTCCAATAGTTCCATAAAAAGTCAATCGATCGTTCAGTGTCGGCGGAGTCAAACCGATCTGAGTCCATCCGCCGCGCGTCCTGATCGCACGAACGCCACCGGCGGTCGAAGCGACGCCCTGGCTAAAGGCAAAATCATTGTTGTAACTTTGAAAGACGCCGGCCTGAAAGCCGCCGAGGTTTTTGCCAAAAAACGCTTCCCCGGAGACACCGATTCGTTTTGCAAGCGGAAAATTCCAGTCGGCGGCAACACCGTATGTGTCGATGTCATTTCTAACATTGGCCGCACCCGTAAAGACGCGCGATCTTCCGTAGTGTCCTGAAAATCCTATCGCTCCTGACTTTTTGCTGCCAAGCCAATTTTTCCCGCTGAACGCGATCCGGCTTTGTAGAAATGGAACACGCGATGCCGCTCCCGTCGTCGGCTGGATTAAGAACGCGGCGTTTGTCGCAAAGTCGCCAGTCTGCGGCGCAAGTACGGCTCCTTGCCAGGTTATGTCCGGCGTGACCTTTCTTTCGATTTTGATCTGAGGCAGCCGCGCCCAATTATTTCCCGCTCCGGCCATCTGCGGTATCGCTGCGGCCGCGAGCGAAGTCGGATTAACGGGAGCGAAAACCATCCAGTCCTGTCCAACTGTTACAGAAGTCTTCTCCCAGTCGAGCCTAGCGTTTGCGAGTCGCAACCTGACAACGCCAAAGTTCTCGCCGATCCCGACCGATGGAAAACCGCCGAAGAAATCGGCTTCGAGAATCGCCGAGAGCCGTGCGTTACCAACCTTAGCCCCCTCGACCTTCGCCCCCAAGCGGGTTTGGCGGACGCTCGCACTTACATTTCCGCTACCGGTTGGCGTTGCAAATAGCGGAACATCCGCATTATTAGTTCCGCCACTGTTTCCAAACGCATTGAAGTAGATAGTCCCGTATGGGGTGATGCGCGCGGATCCGACATCGACACCCAGATCTTTTTTCGGTTGAGGAGCTTGTTTTACATCTGTTTTCGCAACATCCGCTGGCCTAGTATCCGGCTTTGCCGGCGAATCGACTGGCTTAGCTGACGCGTTCTTCCCGAGCAACGCCTTCAGCTCAGCCATTTCGCGCCGCATTGTTTCGACCTCACTTTCCAGTTGCTTTACACGAGCACTCATCTCATCTGCCGACGGTGTGCCACCGGGCGTCTGGGCAACGACTGTAAGGCTGAGAATGGACGCTATTGCTGCTATAAGTACGAACTTTAAGAACTTGATATGCATATGAATACCTCTACTGGATCAACTCGGTCGCTCACAATTTTTCCGCGTGTAGTACCACCAATTGAATATATCGTTCACCCGATTGCGGCAGTATGACGCAGATCATGTTTTCTCGCCGTGCAGAGTGAGACCTTTAATGTTGTCGAGCGAGAACCGAAATAGAACTTCGGCCAAGGAGATTGGCAAACGGCACCGCAAGTAGAGTCAAGACCGTAAGTAGGCTCATACTAAGAACAGCGGCGGAATAACAGGAAATGTTGTTTGATTCCTTCAATCGAAAAATCAAGGATCTGCGCGTATCAGTGACGGATCGCTGTAATTTTCGATGTTTCTATTG
Organism: Acidobacteriota bacterium; assembly: GCA_016713675.1. Lineage (NCBI taxonomy): Bacteria > Pseudomonadati > Acidobacteriota > Acidobacteriota bacterium. The sequence continues at coordinate 57,498 of JADJOS010000005.1, read as the reverse complement.
CGATCCTGATCCTTGCACCTCAAATGATCCGGATCTTCTGACCTTCGACGAGATACACTCTATCTGCGAGGTGTTCGTCTCCTTGGGTATTGAAAAGATACGACTGACCGGCGGCGAACCAATGGTCAGGAAGGGCCTTGGGGTACTTATAGCTCAACTTGCATGTCTTAAACCCCTTGGACTTCAAGAACTCGCGATGATCACTAACGGCAGTAGCTTCGCAAATAAAGCTGCCCAGCTACGATCAAGTGGTCTAAACCGGATAACCTTCTCGCTGGACAGTCTGAAACCAGGCACTTTTCGCTCAATTACGGGCTCCGACAAACTCTCTGACGTGCTCGACTCGATCGAGGCCGCACGATCTGTCGGTTATCCTAATATAAAGGTCAACGCTGTTATCATCCGGGGCCGAAACGACGATGAGATCGTCGACCTTGCTCGATTTGCAAGAAGAAACAGTTTAACCGTCAGATTCATCGAATTCATGCCCCTCGATAGCGGGCAGATCTGGGATCGAAAACATCTCGTCTCAGCTGCCGAGATCCGGGAAAAAATAAATTCGGCCTTTCCAATAATCCTTATAAACCAGTCTCGCAGAGGTGAGACAGCGTGGAGGTATCGCTTTGCTGACGGCACAGTCGGCGAGATCGGTCTGATCGCTCCCGTCACAGATGCCTTTTGCGGCGACTGTTCGCGAATTCGACTGACGGCCGATGGGCATATCAGAACGTGTCTGTTCTCTAGTGAAGAATATGATGTACGAGAATTGCTGAGAAGCGGCGGATCGCGAACCGAAGTCGCCGACCTTATTCGTTTTGCTGTCGCAAGAAAAACATTCGGCCATACCATTGGGTCCCCTACATTCGAGTATTCCTCGCGTTCGATGAGTTCGATCGGCGGCTAAAAATATTAGTCAAAACATGACTTAAGTCATATTCTGAGCATTCCAACCCGCATAGCATTCCAGAAGTTTTACACATTTTGTGACAACGAATACTATGATGCGGCTAAATGTTCACGTCCCGGACGCGAACTACCATCAAAACCTGATCTCGTGCCAAGTGGCGTGTCCCGTTCATACGGACGCACGCGGGTATGTTCGGGCAATCGCCGATGGAAGGTTTGAAGAAGCATACCTAATTGCCCGTGGTCCCAATCCCTTTGCCTCGATCTGCGGGCGCATCTGCGGAGCCCCTTGCGAGATCGCCTGTCGCCGCGGAAAAATCCCCAAAGTAAATGACGACGGCATGTTCGTCGGACAGGACCAGCCGATCGCAATTCGTGCGCTCAAGCGATTTGCATGTGATCACTTCGGGCCGGAGGCGAGACCGACGAGTGAAGTATTGGATTCGATCAGGAATTTTATCCCGCCCGTCGCCGCAGATGCTGAGGAGATGGCGGCTCTCTTAAGATCCGCGACCAACAGTTCGATCGAAAAAGGTGATAGCCAAAAGATCGCGATCATCGGAGCTGGCCCGGCGGGACTCTCCGCCGCTCATGACCTGGCTCTACTGGGATTTAAGCCGGTCGTCTTTGAGATCGAGCCTGTTGCAGCCGGAATGCTCGCGGTCGGGGTTCCGGCGTATCGCTTGCCTCGTGAACTGATCGAAAAAGAAATTGCCGTTATCGAGGCACTCGGCGTTGAGATCAGGTGCGGAGTAAAAGTTGGTGAAGACATTGCTTTTGCCGAGCTCCGCGAGGATTTTGCGGCGGTAATCATAGCGGTCGGTGCCAAATCATCCCGCGGCCTTGGCTTGACTGGTGAGGATGGCCCGGGCGTTGTCGGAGGCGTCGATCTGCTTCGAGCTGTCTCACTTGGCGAAGACCTCGATATGGGCCGCGAGATCGTAGTCATCGGGGGTGGAAACGTTGCCTATGACGTCGCCAGGTCGGTCGTTCGCCAGATAGCTTTTGATACGGCACGTACGGCCGCGAGGCTTTTCGAGACTGCGAATGTACATCTGATCTCGCTTGAAGGTGCGGAAGAAATGCCTGCGGACACGATCGAGATCGTTGAGGGCGACGAAGAAGGGATTAAGCGAAGCAACGGCTGGGGACCGACGGAGGTAGTTCGCGACGAAAAAGGCAGAGTCACCGGCGTCGCGTTTCGCAAATGCTTGCGGGTCTACGACGAAGATCAAAAATTCTCACCGCTCTACGATGATGATGAAAAGAAATTAATTCCCTGCGACACCGTCCTTCTCGCTGTTGGCCAAGCACCAGCCCTTTCATTTTTGGAGGACGGCGGACAGGACGTTGAGCGAATGCGAGGCGACTGGCTCAAGGTTGACCCCATCACGCTGCAGACCACTGCAAAGGGCGTCTTTGTCGCCGGTGATCTCGCTCACGGAACGCGTTTGCTGATCGACGCCGTCGCGTCCGGCAAGGCAGCAGCGCGTTCCGTTTATCAATACCTGACCGGTAATGCTCTCGAGCATGAATTGGTCAAAACACATGTCGTTCTTGACCGATACCGGCGTGAACGCGGCTACGAATCGATCCGCCGCGTTGAGGTGCCAACGATCGAACCGGCCGAGCGGCTCAAGCATCCCGAAAACGTCGTTGAGATCGGCTACAGCCGTGAAGAGGCCATGCTCGAGGCGTCACGCTGCCTAGATTGTGGAGTAACGCCGGTGTTTGATGGCAGCCGGTGTGTGCTGTGTGGTGGCTGCGCGGACGTTTGCCCAACCGAATGTTTGAAGCTGATCTCGCTCGATAAGCTTGAGTTCGATACCGAGGTCGACTCGATGATAGGTGCCTCACTTGGAGAGGACGCAGATCTGACTGAGAACTCGGCGATCCTGAAAGACGAGGACCGCTGTATTCGCTGTGCTCTCTGCGCGATCCGCTGCCCGGTCGATGCCATCTCGATGGAACGAGTCACATTTTCAACAAATTGGAGTTCAGTATGACGACACATCCAAGTGAAAAGAAATCACGTTTTGACCCGGAACCGATGCCGCGGAGGGATTTTCTGGGGCTCGCGGCTCTGGGTTCGATGGCGGCGGCATTTGCACTCTCGATCTTCGGAATGCTGAAACTTCCAAAGGCAGCCGTGTCGGCTTCTCCAGCAAAGAAATTTAATGTGGCGTTACCGGACACCCATCCGGAGGGCGAAGCGTTCGTACCGCCGGGGCGAAACGTTGCGGTCTTTCGCGATGCTGATGGCGTATTTGCTATCTCGACCGTTTGCACGCATTTGGGATGCATCGTTAAGACGAGCGCCGCCGGGTTTGACTGTCCCTGCCACGGGTCGGGCTTTCAGAAAGATGGAACTGTAAGAAAAGGGCCTGCTCCGACACCGCTACCTTGGCTTAAGGTCTCAAAAAACGGAGCTCTTCTTACGATCGACGAGGAAGCAACTGTAAAAACTGGAACAAAGGTGTAGACCATGAAAGCAGAAGGCTATTCAGCATTACACGAATTCTGGATCAATCTGCGGGGCATCCCTAATCACGTTTATCGGGCGATGTTTCGCGGCGGTCCGCCAAAGACCGATCGCACGCGGTCGTCGTTTATCTTCGGCAACGTCTTCCTGCATCTTCATTCGGTTCGCACCCATCTCTGGAGCCTGCGTTGGAGCACGACCATGGGTCTCGGCATAATGACGACTGCGGCATTTCTGATAACTCTGGTCACCGGCATCCTGCTGATGTTCTACTACAAGCCGTATCCGGACGTAGCCTATCAATCGATCAAGGACATTCATTTCATTGTACCTACTGGCCGGTTTATGCGGAACATCCACCGCTGGGCCGCTAACGTGATGGTGGTCGCCGTGATACTGCACATGGCAAGGGCGTTCTACACCGCTTCGTACCGAAAACCGAGGGAATTCAACTGGTTCATTGGCTGGGGGTTGCTAGTCACAACACTGGGCCTGTCGTTTACGGGTTATCTGCTTCCTTGGGATCAACTCGCCTACTGGGCGATCACGATCGGCGCCAATATCGCGCAGAGTCCTCGAGAGATCACCGACGCACTTGGGATCACGGCTTGGGCAGATATCGGCGGCCTGCAGCGTGAAATATTGCTTGGGTCTGACAAGGTCGGCGAAGAGGCGTTGATCAGATTCTATCTGCTTCACGTAATGATCTTGCCACTGACTCTTGTTATGTTGATGGCGGTGCATTTCTGGCGAATACGCAAGGATGGTGGGCTCGCAAAACCGGCGAATGCCGATGAACTGGTTGGCCAGGAAGCCAAAGAATTCTATCCGGTCTTTACGGATGCTCCGACGAAAACATATCACCTAGCCGCCGTCGTGAAGGGCAAAACGCCTGCCGTCGGGAGCGGCCCGGAACACACGGTTCCGTCAATGCCGCACCTTTTCTATGCCGAGCTTGGCGTGCTGATGCTGACAACTCTCATCTGCGTCGCGTTGGCATTCGTTTCTGACGCGCCGTTGAAAGAACTGGCAAATCCGCTCGTTCCCGAGAATCCGGCAAAGGCCCCGTGGTACTTTCTCGGGCTCCAGGAGATCGTATCGTTCTCGGCATTCATGGGTGGCATAGGTATTCCGATGCTGTGCGTGATCGGCTTGGGTCTGATCCCATTTCTCGACCGTGAAAAGGAAGGAACAGGCGAATGGTTTGGCGGTCCGGGCGGCCGGAAACTCGTGAAGTGGTCCGTCGTGGTGGGTTTTGCCGCGTCGATACTTGTCGAGGCGTTTGCCATTAAGTTCGGCTGGCTTCGCGAGTGGTTCCCTAACATTCCCCAACTTTTTATTACGTTCATCAATCCCGGGACTGTCCTGACGGCGATCTACGCGACGTATTCGATATGGGCCGTTCGAAGATACAACTCGACTCGTGCAGGTGCACTGGCCCTGTTTACGTGCTTTCTATGCGGTTTCATTGTGTTGACCGTGATCGGTACATATTTCCGCGGGCCGAACTGGGATTTCTTCTGGTCGCCGTCTGATTGGGGAGGCCATTGACGCAATGAACAAGAATAAATATTTGTTGATGGTTTCAAGTATCGGGGTCTTTTTGCTCCTGGCTGCGGCTGCCGTGTCAGAGAACTTTATGAAGGACTGGCACAGCATTCAGGGGAACGCCAAGACCACTGAAGGCCCGATCGATCTGCGACTTCGCCAGATAGTGAATCCGCAGCTCAAAGTAACGGACCGCTGCGTCACTTGTCATGTCGGGATGGCATCCGGCGAGCAGATCACGTCCGATCAAAAGGTAGGCGCAGCCCACAAGCCAGTCGTCCATTCCCCGACCGAGATCGGCTGCACGACCTGTCATGGTGGACAGGGACAAGCAACTGAGAAAGACGATGCTCACGGTAATGTTCACTTCTGGACCGAGCCGATGCTGCCCTCGAAGTATGCCTACGCGAGTTGCGGAACCTGTCACACGCCGCTGAATGTTCCCAATCTGCCGACCCTCGAAAGTGCCCGCAAGACGTTTGAAAGGCTCGACTGTTACGCGTGTCATCGTCTCGACGGCCGCGGAGGCACGCTGCGTCCGGGCGGCAATGTGACGGGAATGGAAGGCCCCGACCTGTCACATGTCGGCCTGAAAGGCTACAACGCCGAATGGTATGCGGCTCACCTGCAAAAGTCTCAGCAGGCGACGGACCCGGCCTGGAAAACCTCATTTCGTGAGGTAGCCGAGGCAGACCGCTCGGCTCTGAAGATCTTTCTCGACACCCAAATGGGTGCGCCGAAACTGATCGAAGCAAAGGCGCAGTTCAATTCGGTCGGGTGCGCTGGTTGTCATACCGTCGGAAGTTTTGGCGGTGACGCGGGCGTCAATCTATCCCTCTCGGGTTACAAAGATCCGAATCAACTGAATTTCACTAAGGTTCCGGGCGATCACACTTTAACCAACTGGGTCGTCCAGCATTTCCGTTCACCTGCGTCCACGGTCGCGGGTTCGCAAATGCCCGCACTTGGCTTGTCTGATAGCCAGATCGACCTGCTGACGCTCTATACACTTTCGCTCAGACGGCGCACCTTGCCTGACGTCTATCTTCCGAAAGACCGCGTCCGAGCTATGCGTTTCGGCGAACGCGAGTTTGCTAAGGATGGGGAGACCATTTACACCGCGGTTTGTTCAAGTTGTCACGCGGCAGACGGACGTGGAACCCGGTTCCCGGGCCTTGTTCCGAATCCGTCGATAACGAGTCCGGAGTTCCTCCAGCTCGCCTCTGACGATTTTCTCTTCCAAACGATACGAAATGGGCGTCCGGGGCGTCCGATGCTTCCGTGGGGCGATCGTGTGAATGGATTTAATGATGATGAGCTGCGGTCTGTCATCGCGTACATTCGTGGGCTCGGAGGAAACGTTCAGGCACTGCCGGACCCCAAACCGCAGATCTGGGCAATGGGCGACGGGAATCTCGGAGCGACACTTTTTGCCTCAAATTGCTCAGGTTGTCACGGAAAGAACGCCGTCGGTGGCGACGGCCCGGCTTTGGCCAACAAGGCCTTTCTTTCTAGTGTTTCAGACACCTTTCTGGTCGAAATGATAAAACGCGGACGAAGCGAAACGGTGATGCAGGGATTTGCAAACCCATCGCCGATCAGACGCGTGCTGACGCAGGCTGAGATCGAATCGATCGTGACCTATATACGGTCGTTAAGTGTTAAGTAGTTGAGCAATAACGAGGAATGATATGAAAAAAGAAATTTCTAGACGCGAATTTATGGCAAGGATCACTGCTGCCGGCTTTGGCGCTCTCGTCGCATCGACGACGAACGCCTGGGGACTTGAAGCCATAACAAATCCTCTAGCCGCCTATCCGAACCGTGATTGGGAAAAGGTCTATCGCGACCTCTGGGCTTATGATTCGCGTTATACCTTTACCTGTGCTCCTAACGATACGCACAACTGCCTGCTCAACGCGCATGTCCGTCAGGGCGTCATTACCCGGATCGGCCCGACAATGAAATACGGCGAGGCCGTCGATCTGCTCGGCAATGGTACTTCGCATCGGTGGGACCCGCGTGTCTGCCAAAAGGGCCTTGCTCTAACGCGGCGCTTTTACGGAGACCGGCGAGTAAACGGAACAATGGTTCGAGCCGGATATAAGAAATGGTACGAGGCAGGCTTCCCTCGCGGAGCCGACGGGCGTCCGCCGGAGGAATATTTCCAGCGTGCCCGGGACGAATGGGTGCGAATGTCCCACGATGAAGGGGCCGTCATTGTAGCCGCTGCGTTAAAGAACATCGCTGAAACATACACGGGCGATGAAGGCAAGCGAAAGCTCAAGGAACAGCATTATGACGAGGCGGTGATCGAGGCAACACAGGGCGTCGGCACGCAAGTGATGAAATTCCGCGGTGGTATGCCGCTGCTTGGCATGACGCGCGTTTTCGGCATGTACAGAATGGCGAATTCGATCGCATTGCTAGACTCTCACATCCGCGGCGTCGGGCCGGACAAGGCGATGGGGCCCAAGGGATTTGACAATTATTCATGGCACACCGATCTGCCTCCCGGACACACGATGGTCACCGGCCAGCAGACGGTCGAATTCGATCTTAACTCGGTTGAGCAAGCCAAAACGGTTGTCGTCTGGGGAATGAACTGGATCACGACGAAAATGCCGGACGCTCACTGGCTGACCGAGGCACGGATGAAAGGAACTCGCGTCGTGGTCATCGCCTGCGAATATTCGGCAACGGCCACGAAGGGCGACGATGTCCTTGTCGTCCGTCCCGGAACGACGCCGGCTCTCGCGCTCGGCTTTGCCAACGTGATCATGCAGGAAAACCTGTATGACAAGGAATACGTCCAGCAGTGGACGGACATGCCGATCCTGGTCAGGATGGATACGCTCAAATATCTCAAGGCTGCAGAGGTTTTCGGGGGCGATCCTGCCGTTCTAAAACAAACATTTATCGTCAAGGATGGTGAGAAGGCCCCGCCGCCGATCCAACAGACAGTGCAGAATGTCGTGCCTGAAAAGCTCCGGCTTGAATGGGGCGATTACGTTTTCTGGGATGCTAAAAAGAATGGGGCACAGCCGCTTACGCGCGACGATGTCGGTAAGAATTCCAAGGCCGTGGACGCCATGCTTGAAGGATCCATCGAAGTAGTCCTCGCCGACGGCACAAAGGTCAGATGCCGTCCGGTATTCGATCTGGTCAAGGAATATGCGGCACATTTTACGCCGCAGACGGTTGAGGAACTTACATGGGCACCGGCAGCCGCCGTGCAGAAGTTGGCTCGGCTTTTCGCCAAAGAGCCGGGAACGACGCTTTTTGCACTTGGAATGGGCCCGAACCAGTTCTTCAATAGCGACAACAAGGATCGCGACGTTTTTCTGCTCGCGTCCCTCACCGGAAATGTCGGCAAGATCGGCGGGAACGTCGGATCATATGCCGGAAATTACCGCACCGCTCTGTTTAACGGGGCACCGCAATACATTAACGAGGATCCGTTCGACATTGAGCTTGACGAGACAAAATCAGCTCGGCCAAAGCAGTACTGGCGGGCAGAGTCGGCTCACTACTACAATCACGAAGACCATCCCCTGCGTGTGGGCAATGCTCTTTTGACCGGCAAGACCCATATGCCGTGCCCGACAAAATCGCTCTGGTTCGCCAATGCAAATTCGATCCTCGGTAACGTCAAATGGCACTACAACATGGTCGTCAACGCACTGCCCAAGATCGAACTGATCGCGGTCAACGAGTGGTGGTGGTCGACGTCATGCGAATGGGCGGACGTCGTTTTCGGCGTTGATTCCTGGGCGGAACTTAAACATCCGGACATGACCGCGTCGGTCACAAACCCGTTCCTGCTCGTATTCCCAAAAACCCCGATCCCTCGGATCTTCAATACGATCGGCGATATCGAGGTTTACGCTACGGTCGCGTCAAAACTCGCTGATCTGACTGGGGACAATCGCTTTAACGACTACTGGAAATTTGTCCGCGAGGATAGGACGGACGTCTACTTGCAGCGGATACTCGATCATTCGACAAACACCAAAGGCTATTCGTTCAAAGATCTCCACGAAAAGGCGATCAACGGTGTGCCGGCGATTATCAACAGCAGAACGACGCCGAAAAATGTCGGATACGATCAATTGGTCGACGCCACGCCCTGGTACACAAAGAGCGGCAGGCTTGAATTTTATCGCGAAGAGGACGAGTTTATCGACGCCGGCGAGAATCTGCCCATTCACCGCGAACCAGTCGATTCGACATTTTACGAACCAAATATCATTATCTCCGCGCCGCATGAAGCGATGCGTCCGAAAACGCCGGAGGACTACGGAGTCAAACGCGACGACCTAAGCTGCGAAACTCGCTGCGGCCGTAACGTTATCTATACCTGGGCAGAAGCGAAAAAGACGGCTCATCCTCTGATCAAGGACGATTACAAGTTTATATTCCACACGCCGAAATTCCGCCACGGTTCGCACACGACGCCGATCGACACGGATATGAACGCGATGCTTTTTGGACCGTTCGGCGACATCTACCGCCACGACAAACGTTCGCCGTTTGTTACCGAGGGTTATGTCGACATCAATCCGACCGATGCACAGGAGCTCGGCGTCAATGACGGCGACTACGTCTGGATAGACGCCGACCCGGAAGACCGGCCGTTTCGCGGCTGGCAGAACGATAAGAAGAATTATGCATTCGCGCGGCTTCTCTGTCGTGCGAGGTACTATCCGGGCACCCCTCGCGGCGTGACGCGTATGTGGTTTAACATGTACGGCGCGACGCCCGGCTCCCAGCAGGGACAGCAGGAGCGTAAAGACGGCTTGGCAAAGAATCCACGGACAAACTATCAGGCAATGTTTCGCTCGGGCTCACACCAATCCGCAACCCGCGGTTGGCTAAAACCGACTTGGATGACCGATTCACTGGTTCGAAAGGGCATGTTCGGCCAGGAGATGGGAAAGGGTTTTGCGGCAGATATCCATTGCCCAACGGGTGCTCCGCGCGAATCATTTATCAAGATCACCAAGGCAGAGCCAGGCGGCATCGGTGACGAGCTGCTATGGCGTCCAACTAAGCTTGGCATCCGACCGAGAAATGAATCGGATGCAATGAAGCGTTACATCGCCGGAGATTTTGTCGGCAAGAAATAGCAAAGCAAATGGATCCGACACGAATACACATTTTTCTGAACTACATACCCCTGATCGGAATGGTACTCGGCATTGCGATGCTTCTGTATGGAATGTGGCGGTCGGGCCGAGAGGTCAGCCGGAACGGTTTATGGCTATTTGTCGTAACGGCGTTACTAACGTTAGCCGTTTACGCAACGGGTGAGATAGCCGGTAAAGGTGCAGCTCTAATGGCTGGGCCGCCGTGGACAAACATAGTCGCCCACAGGGCGTCGGCTCTGCCGACATTCCTCGCGATCGAACTGACCGGCATATTCGCTCTCGTCGGCCTGATACGAATGTTCCGCGGAAAGGGCCTGGCGCGTTGGAATGCACTCGTTGTTCTTATCCTCGCGATCGTTTCGCTTACCCTAGCCGCCCGGACGACTCACTTTGGAAGGCAGATCTTTGTTCTTAGCGATTTCTTTACGCCCCAGCAACAAATGAACCTCGCGGGATACCGCGGCGACACAGATAGAAAAGATAACAACACGGAGAAAAAACTATGGCTCGCGTAAACAACTGGCAACTCGGACGAGAAATGTCCTATTGGTATCCGGAAAGCAGGCCGCAAAAGCAATTTGCAGCCGTTTTCGATACGAATAAGTGTATCGCGTGCCAAACCTGCACGCTGGCGTGCAAGACAACGTGGACCTCGGGCAAGGGCCAGGAGTACATGCTCTGGAACAACGTCGAACGCAAGCCTTACGGTTCCTATCCGCTTGCCTGGGACCTTAATCTCCTGAGTTTGCTCGATGGGCAAAATTGGGGCGAGGAAAATGGCGAATCTGTCTATAAAGGAAGCACCATTTTTGAGTCAGCACCGGCCGGCGAACGCGTTCTCGGCTGGAGGCCGGAGGACGAAGATTACGCCTATCCGAACGTCGGCGAAGACGACTGTGCCGGCGGCATCGAGCATGGAGCAAGTATCGACATACCCCATCAGATGGCATGGTTCTACTATCTCGCTCGTATCTGTAATCACTGCACTTATCCAGGCTGCCTGGCATCGTGCCCTCGTGGTTCGATCTACAAGCGGCCCGAGGACGGCATCGTTCTCGTTGATCAAAACCGCTGTCGCGGCTATCAGGAATGTGTTCGCGGCTGTCCGTACAAGAAGGTGTTTTTCAACCCGATGACGTCGACATCGGAAAAATGCATCGCCTGTTATCCCAAGATCGAACAAGGGCTGTCACCACAGTGTTTCGCCAACTGCATTGGAAAGATCCGTGTTGCCGGATTTATCAATACGCCAGACAAGGCCGAGGCCGACAACCCGATCGATTATCTAGTACATATCAAAAAGGTGGCGCTACCGCTCTTCCCTCAGTTTGGCCTTGAGCCGAACGTCTATTACATTCCGCCGATCCACGTACCGACGGCCTTTACCCGCCAGATGTTCGGCCCAGGCACGGATAAAGCCGTTGAGATCTACCGGAACGCACCGAACGATCAGGATCTGACCAGCTTATTAGGCTTATTCGGCTCGACCGAGGCGATAATGCGCAAATGGAAGCGCGTCGGGGATAAGGCGATAGGGATGGATGAGAACGGAAAAGAGCTGGTCAATGTTCCGTTCAAGGAACCGGTCCACATACGCCCGGCATACGACAAGCTCTATCAGATCACGCGCACCAATTGTCCGTGAGGAGGTTCTATATGCGATTCGTAACGTCGCTTACTATTCTGGCTCTTTTATTCACAACTTCGTGCAATAAGGTTCAGGTGCCGACAGCCGAGGTCAACGTGGCGCAGGTCAAGGAGATCACGCTTGATCCAAATGCGGCCGTCTGGGATGCAGTCTCACTCCACTCATCAAGAATGATCCTGCAGGATCTTGTAGAGCCGCGTCTACTGGAGCCGTCGACTTCTGAGATACTGGTCAAAGCGATCAGCAACGGCAGCGAGATAGCATTCAGGCTCGAGTGGCTGGACGAAAGCCAAAGCGATCTTCCAGGGCCTAAACATTTCATTGATGGTTGTGCCGTACAGCTTCCTTCAAAGGTCGATCCAAATGTCCCGGCCCCGCAGATGGGTGAGGTCGGGAAAACAGTTGAGATCTCATACTGGCGTGCCGATTGGCAGGCGATCGTTGAGGGACGGGCCGATAATATCAACGCGATCTATCCGAATGCATCGATCGACCACTACCCGGCGGAGGCCAAGCCGCTCGAGAATAACCCGCAGGCTCAAGCCGAGGCTGCGGCTCGGTACGCTCCGGCCCGTGCACTTGGAAGCCGGCGCTCCGGACCACGCGAGCAACCGGTAGAGGATCTGATAGCGGAAGGGCCGAGCACACTATCTCCGGCCCCGAACGCAGTCTCGAAAGGGAAAGGCGTCAAGACGCCTAAAGGGTGGGCCGTTGTCATCTCGCGGCCGCTACCCGCTGGCTTCTCAGCCGTGACGCCGTCCCAGATCGCGTTTGCTGTCTGGGAAGGCTCCCACATCGAGGTTGGAGCAAGAAAGATGCGAACCGGTTGGGTGCCGTTGATCTTAAAGTGAGAACAGAAAATATGGCAGTTATTAGTGACCTCATGAAGGTTCACATTGTGATCGACGAATTATTCTTCGAGCACCAGCGGGCTTTGCTCCACTTTGATTTTGCAAAGGCACTTGGCCTTCTTAACGCCTATGAGTCAACCCTCTTCAGCCATATGGCTGACGAAGAAAATATTCTGCTGCCGGTTTACGAAAAGCGGGCCGACTTCCCGGCGGCTGGAGCTCCAAAGCTCTACTATGACGATCACGCCAAGATGCGTTCGCATCTTGGGCTTTTTAAGCAAACGGTCCGCGACATGCCCTCAGAACCTGAGTTGGACCGAGTCATGCTTCAGCTTCTGGATCGCGAAGCCTTTTACCTTCGCCTCTGCAGCCATCACGACCGGCGTGAGGCCGACTACCTTTATCCGATACTGGATGCCCTACTAGCCGACGAAGAAAAGTACGAGATGCTCGAACGCGTTCGGCTTCGCGGGGAAAGACATTGACTATGGGGCCATTATGAAAACCAAAAGAAACAGTACTAGAGATCTGCTCGCCGAAGCGGCAGAATGGCGGCTAATTAGCCTACTATTCGATTGTCCGTCAAATGACTGGCTAAGACAGGTCGAAGATCTCGCAGGTCCTGTCACCGACAAGAAACTGAAACGTGCTGCAAAGGCCGCTCAGAAACAAGCAAGTGAAGGATTATTTCATTCCATCTTCGGGCCGGGCGGACCAGCCCCGGGTCGCGAGGTCAGTTATCGCGGCTGGGTTCAACCGGGTTACATGCTGGCGGAATTGAATAGTTTCTACAAAGCATTCTCGTATAAACCAACGACCAACGAGGTGCCTGATCACGTCGCTGTCGAGACCGGATTCGTCGCTTACCTGCGATTAAAAGAACTTTATGCTTTGGAAAACGGCGACAACGAAAGTGCCGATGTGACCTCAAAGGCCTCAGTAACTTTTATCGACGATCACCTTTCCAAATACGCTCAGAAACTGTCCAAATTGCTCGCCGCGTCCGGAATCGAATATCTGAATCTGGCAGGAGCCGCTTTGTTCGCGCGAGTCGGGCCCGATCAGGACAAATCAAAGCAGATCTTTCTCCCTGTACTCGACGAAGAGAACGAGTCCACGCTTGAATGCGGCTGGACTGCTTCTTGATTCGATTCGGAACGCGGCAGCCTGACGCCGGTTTTAATTGCGTTCGACAAGCTTGTCGGGAACGGCCTTTCGTTGCGCTCTCTTGTCGTTTACCCCCCTCTCTTACCTATTACACAACTCTTACATCGGTCCCCGCAAATAGCTGATAACATTTGAATTACGGAAAGAAAACGCTTACGGAAAAGCCCGACGTTTTCGAATCGGGAGAGCTGTCCTGAAATCAGGAGTCGGCTTTCCGTGGGAGGCCTCATCAATCGTGAACGTATTACTTGTTTATCCTGTTTTCCCTGAAACTTACTGGAGCTTTCGCCACGCACTGTCGTTTGTCGGCAAGAAGGCCGCGTTTCCACCACTCGGGCTGTTGACCGTATCCGCCATGCTGCCGGAAACCTGGCAACGGCGTCTCGTAGATATGAATGTCGAGCCGCTAACCCAGAGCGATATCGAGTGGGCGGATATCGTCTTTCTCAGCGCGATGATCGTCCAGAGAGAGTCGCTCGATCAGGTCGTAAAATTATGCAAGGAACTTGGCACGCGAGTCGCAGTCGGAGGCCCGTATGTCTCTACCAGCTCGAATCTCGTACCGGATGCGGATTTCATTTTCGTAGGTGAAGCCGAAACGACCTTGCCGGAGTTTATCGACGATTTGAAAAGCAGCTCACCCAAACGCATTTATCAAGCGGCCGAGCGGCCCTCGCTTTTGTCCACGCCGGTGCCGGATTTCGGTTTGATCGACATAAACCATTACGCCTCCATGAATGTCCAGTTTTCACGCGGCTGCCCGTTTTCGTGTGAGTTTTGCGACATCATTGAGATCTACGGGCGCTCGCCGCGTACCAAATCAAGCGAACAGATGCTAGCTGAAATGGAGGCGATGCGAGTCGCTGGCTGGCGCGGAACGGTATTTATCGTTGACGACAATTTTATCGGCAACAAACGTGAGGTTAGAAAATTCCTGCCGGATCTTATTGCATGGTCTGAGCGACATAATTTTCCATTCTCTTTTTTGACGGAGGCAAGCGTAAACCTCGCCGAAGACGATGTTTTACTCGAGATGATGCAATCAGCCGGTTTTCACCGTGTATTTCTCGGTATTGAGACGCCCGCGCCCGCAAGTCTGAAAGAAGCCAACAAATCTCAGAATACAAAACGCGACCTGCTTGAATCGGTGCGAAAGATCCAAAGCTATGGAATCGAGGTCATGGCTGGTTTTATTGTTGGATTCGATAACGATCCACAGGATATTTTCGAGCGGCAGATCAACTTTATCCGCGAAAGTGCAATTCCGCTTGCAATGGTCGGGCTCCTGACCGCCCTTCCCGACACGCAGCTTTGGAAGCGTTTGGAGCGTGAAGGCCGACTTGTTCACGAGAGCAGCGGAAACAACACGGATTGTTCATTAAACTTTGTTCCAAAAATGGATCGCGGGCGCCTGGTCGAGGGATACAAACGCATTCTAAGGACCATTTACAGCTCGGAGGAATTCTATCAGCGCGCAATCGCTTGTTTATCGCGCGTAAGTAACGATGCGGCAGCATTGCAGCGAGTCAGCGTTATCGGCGTTCTCAGGTCCTTCATCAAAATCGTGTTGAGGCTCGGCGTACGCGACCGGGAACGCCTTCGATTCTGGAAGTATTTATTCCGAGTCGTAAGACTTTACCCGCGCAGTCTCGGAAACGGGATCGCCCTCGCGGCAATGGGTTATCACTTTAGAAAGGTGACTGAGATACATTGTGCAAAAGTTCCCGTAACGGAGTTTAAGGACGAAGGGACGCAATTGGCCGGCGAAATCAGTTTCGCCGACTGATCGGTTTCGGCGAATTCGGAGAAAGAGATCGATTAGGCCATCGTTGCCAGAATGTCAGTGATATCTTGTTCGGTAGTGTCGGGATTTATGAAACAAAATCGCGATACAGTTTCAGGACCTTCCGGGTTTCTCCACTTGGTGGGAGCGACCAGAGCGAACCCTGACTTGTGATTCTTGTAGGTCCACGCGCGGTAGTCCTCGGGCTTCCATCCTTTTCGACGATACAACACGCAGGAGAGACTAGGTTCCCGGACCAGCTCTGTATGTTCGGATTCCCTGATCAATCGCCCCGCGATCTGAGCAAGCTCGATGCCGCGTTCTATAGCCTTTTCATATCTATCGGTGCCGTGGTATGCCAAGGAGAACCACAACGGGAGGCCTCTGACGCGACGCGTTAACTGTATCTGATATTCCGACGGATTAAATCCATGTGCGCCTTCATCACTGAAGATATCGAGGTAAGAACCTTCTTGGGCGTGGGCTTTTTTTGCGAGTTCCGGGTCACGGTAAATGATCGCACCGCAATCGTATGGTGAAAATAACCACTTGTGGGGATCGATCGTGACAGTGTCGGCCTGTTCGATCCCGTTGAATAGATGGCGCACCGAACGGGCCGCCAATGCTCCGCCACCGTAGGCGGCATCAACGTGAAACCAGATTCCCTCTGATTCACAAATAGCCGCGATTCCCGCGAGATCGTCAATTATTCCCGCGTTGGTCGTCCCGGCCGTTGCGATCACAGCGAACACCTTACTACGTTCTTCAGCCGACATCCTCGATAGAGTGTCAGCTAAATGAGAGCTTTCGAGGCGGCTCTCCGTTTCGATCAGAAGGACATCAGCGTCGATGACCTTTGCCATCGCCTTTATCGAGGAATGGGCACCATTCGAGGCGATTACGATACCACGTGTTTTAGAATTGCGTTCGTCGCGGTCTCGCCAATATTCGCGAGCGGTTACCATTGCCGAAAGATTTGCCTCTGTGCCTCCGCTTGTAAAAACACCAAACGCTCCGGCGGGCATGCCGGTCAATGAGACCAGCCACGCCATCGCTTGGTTCTCGGCAAAGATACAGCCGGCTCCCTCTAGCCAGAATGCCCCATGAACGCTGGTCGCCGAAGTCACAAGATCGAACAGCACTGCCGCCCGGGTCGGGGATGCGGGTACGAATGCAAGATGCCGGGGATGATCGATCGGAACACTCGCTTTTACCAATACGTCCCGAAAAAGAGCGAATGCCTTCTCCCCGCCGATGCCGGCAGGCGTGATCGTCTCGCCAACGAGGGTCTGTAGCTCCTCTGCCTTTTTAGGAAAACCAAGTTTAGGATCGGTATCGGAAATACGGCCGATCGCAAATTTGATAACGTCAAGCGACATCTCGACAAGATCGATATCTACATTGTGCATAAATTTGAGGATCGGAGCCGTCTTACAATGTAGCTATTTATCAGAAGCCGGAATAATGTCCGATCACGACCGATAATACAACCAGCACCCCGTAAATGATCTCCCAAACGCCGATCTGCATCGCTTTCATTTTACTCCGACCCGCTGATAGCCCGGCTATAGCTCGATAGGCCAATACCGACATAGCCATAATCGTCAAAAACGAACTAAGGCCGTAGAAAGCTAACATTGATACTAGAAGAAGAGCCGTGACATGGGCGAGTGTCGGGATAATCCGGGAGTACCGGTTACCTTTTTCCAGACGAAGTCGCTCGCGAACATACAGGATAGAGGCAATTGACCTTGACGCAAAGATCGCCCATAGAGCGGCGGCGTTTACCAACGGCATATTAGCTGCCAGTCCGATCGCCGCGATCGAAGCCGACATAACGATAGCTCCCGTCAATTCAGGTATCAACTTGCGGCTTTGTCTAGAGGCATCAATGTATATCTGAAAAATAGCGAGCGGCAAGACCCAGATAAATGGGAGTAGCGACTGGACGCCAACCGAAAGGAGCGTACCAGCAAGTCCAATGGAGAATATCGCACCGTAGCAGAGCAAAAATCGAAAGGCCAGGCTCGCACGCTCCCTGTTCCGCATGCCAAAGCGGTCCGCGATCAGGACCTTTAACGGTTGCCGTGTGAGAAACGCACCGATAGTAAGACAGGCGATCCAAGGAGCTCCGGTTGAAAACGCGATCGCCAGACCGGCAATTAGGGGTTCGAGCAAAAATACCCATCCACCGTGTTCGACCGGAAGAGCGACTTGCCGCACTCGAACAACTCTAATTGGTGCTGTTATCGGTGCGGCAGTCGACATACTTTGGTTCATTCCGAGCGAACTTAGGCTCGAGCCTTTTGTTCGAGTTCGATAGCACGTGGAAAGAGCAGGTTGTTCTCAAGGTGAATATGCTGGTGCAGATCACGCTCAAATTCCCCGAGCCTGTGATAAAGAGCGGTGAAACTCGGGCACGCCTCCGCCGGCAAAGTGTAGTCATTCGTAACTCGACGCATTTTAACAAGTAGTTCCCCGACTTCTTCATGCTCGATGTTCATCATATTTACCGGATGCTGAACCGTTCCGAATGGCGGAAACGCAACGTTCAGATGATTCGAATAACTATGCTCCAGTTTTTGTATGTATGGGAAAAGAACCATTTCTTCCTTCACCATGTGAGGATCCAGATCATCACAGAGTGCCTGAAAAAACTCTTTTAACTCAAGGAGATACGGATTGTGATCGCCGTGACGGCTAGCGACCTTGGCCATCAACGGTGTCAAATGGCTCATTTCGTCGCGTGTATAGACGTGATGTTTATCCAAAATATGATCGACGAGATCGCTCAAGTCCATTTTGGAGAACGATTCTTGATCACTATTTGTTGATCCACCCAGGACGCCATCGATCTTCTCTTTGACTATTTCCGGACTCGCCCCGACGTTTCGACAGGCGTCATCGAACGGCGTGTCTCCATGACAACAATAGTCGATCTTGAATTCCTCAAAGACGCGGGTCGTCAACGGCATCTCAAGTGCTATTTCGCGTACTGTCTTACCTTGAACACTGATCATTAATTAATCCTCCAAATGTATACTCCAGCATAATTGTCGCCTATGTTTACAGGGGGAAATATGATCTCGGTCATGTTCCAAAACTCATTGAGTGGGGCATGGGGCGTCGCCTTTGGGGGTGGGGGTATCGGTCAGACTGGCCTTCACTCGCCGTCTGACACGACCCTAAAAGAAACGCCGTTTGTTATATTGGACAATCCCCAACTCACAGCCATCAATAATTCTTCAATTTTCGGCAAAATCATTCCATCGCCGAATGTCCGTTCTTTTCTTTAGAATTCAAATGTTCAACCGTAAGAATTCCATCGTTCAAGTGATAAATGCGGTCGAAGCCTTTAACCATGCGCTCGTCATGAGTTACGACAATGACTGCTGCTCGTTTCTCGTGTCCGAGTTGCCGTAATAAATCCATAACGGCTTTGCCTCTTTCGGAATCAAGTGCGGCGGTTGGCTCATCGGCGAGAATCACTACCGGGTCGTTGACGACGGCACGGGCAACCGCTACTCGCTGTTGTTCACCACCGGAAAGCGTGGCTGGGTAAATATCTGCCCGATGAGCTAAATCAAGTCTTTCCAATAATGCTCTGGCGCGTTTTAGAGCTTCTCGATTTGAAACGCCGTTGAGGGTTAAGACAAGAGCAACATTTTGGACAACCGTTAGAAACGGAATCAGATTGTAGGATTGAAAAATGATTCCCATTCGCTGTCGCCGCAGCAATCGATCATCAATCAACACTTTCTTTTCTTCGAAAATCGTCTCTCCGGCAATTTCGATTTTTCCGCTGGTTGGTGGATCAATCAGCGAAACAGCCCGTAAAAGTGTGGTCTTTCCTGATCCGCTCGGTCCCATTAAGGCGACCACTTCACCTGCTTCAACATCCAAACTCGCATCTTTGAGAGCGATAACCTCCGTATCACCTTCCCCGAAAATCTTGGTTAAATTTTGAGCCGAAACCTGCTGCATTATTCTCCAACAAGCCCGAAAAGTCTGAAATTTGCGTGAGTATTTTACCCCGCCATGGCCGTCGTCGCGTCAATACTCAGAGCTTTGTGTATGCCAATCCCACTGGCCGCGATACAAATACCAATTACGATTCCAAAAACCATTATTTGATCGCTGACCAGCAACACGAGACGACGCGGAAAATACTCGTAAGTCAAACTAATAATTATGGTTCCGAATACAAATCCAAGAAATCCCAAAATCAATGATTGCTGCAAAATCAAACCGACTATTTTTGAGTTTGGGGCCCCGATAATTTTCAGGGTTGCAATATCTCTGGTTTTCTCAAGTGTCATCGTGTAAATGATGAGGGCGATGATCACAGCCGCCACGACCAAGAGAATTATGCGGAATAGAAGGATTTGTTGTCTCGCTCTTTCGATTACATTTTTTGCTAAAAAATCTTCTTGCTGCTGGGTTGTCAAAACATTGTAATGCGTCCAGCGTGCTATATTTTTTGCCACTTCTTCGGCATTTGCCCAGGATTCCAGCCGAACCAAAATAACATTGGCGATATGTGAACTTTGGAGTAACGAAGAAAGATTCTCGGCAGAAACACCGGCAAGTTTGGGATTTTCTGACAAATCTGCTTGCAGACGTGCCCGGTCGTTACGAATCGCTTCATTGGATTTAAGAAACTGAAGTTCCTGTGCGTCTTCAAGCGTGATAAAAGCGGCTGAATCTCCCGAATTTGAAACAACGCCTTCCGTCAATCCGACAACCTCTAAAGTTATTCGTCCGAATTTGAATTGAGTTCCAAGCGAAACACCGGCTTTGCGGTCAACTACCATCTCATATCGGTTCTTCAGAATTGGTCGCCCCGCAGCGATTGCGGGAGGACCGCCGAGACCACCCAAACGATAACCGATGACCTGAAGCCGCAGGATTTTCTCCTGATGTTCGATCTGCAACAATTGATAAGCAACAGGACTAGCTTCGCTCACACCCGAAACCGTGAGGATATTGCGATAGAGATCTTCGGGAACCCGAGAACTTTCCGCAAATGGACCATTGGTATCTTTTTGCACGACCCATAAATCAACTTTTGGGGCACGAACAATGCTCAAAGCATCCTCGACCATACCGGCGTAAATTCCATTCATTGCCATTACGGTTGTGAGCAGCAAACCGAGACCTACAGCAGTTAAAATAAACCGACCCAACCGATATTCAACATCATGGAGTGCGAGGTTCATTGTTTCACCTGCGGCTCTTCTTTACTTTCTTCGGCAGCGCTTGAAACTCGCCGACCTTCATTGCTCAAATCGGATAATTTACCCGGCGAAACGACAACCTTATCTCCACTATCAAGTCCTGAAATCACTTCCGCCCAGCCGCTTGCATCAACCATTCCAGTTTGTATTTTTCTAAACTGCAAACGATTTTCAATCACCAGCCAAACGCCGATTCCTTCTTTTGAGCGAATCAATGCAGATGCGGGAATAACCTTCAAAGTCCTTGTTTTTGGTCGAATTATTGCTTCTAGCTGTTCGCCAAGCCTGATATGTTCGGGTATTCGCTCAAACGAAATATCAACGGCAATTTGTTCGGTTACGCGATCACTTTCACGCTGAATCCGTGTTACTCTTCCCTGTACATTCCCCGTCTGCATCGAACGCAAAGTAATTTCGGCAAGATCACCAACTTCAAAAGAGTTTGAATTGCTTTCATCAATAAAAACAGTCGCCCAAATTGTTGTTGGGTCGGCAATTTTGAGTATCGGGGTTCCGGGATTTACTACTGCACCGGGTTCTAGTTCACGACTGACCACATATCCGCTTATTTGACTGACGATCACACCTTCAGATTTCCGCGCATCTGCTGATGCAAGTGCAGCTTCGGCAACACTTATATCTTGCTCAATTACTTTCAACCCGGTTCTTAGCGTTGCGACATCGTCATTTGCAACTTTCAGTTGGGCTTGAGCCTGCTTAACATCTTCGCCGACTGTATTGATTTGAGCCTCGATGTTTTTCACATCTTCCAATGCTGTATTTCGTTGAGCTTCGGCATTTTTTACATCATCGTCAGCGGCTTTCTGCTGCGTCAGACGTTCTTCCAATTCCATTTTTGAAACATCGCCGGATTGATAAAGTTTTTGCCACCGATTAGCGTTGTTTTGTGCTTGTAAGCGAAGAGTGCGCAATTTTGAAATGGTTGAATCGAATGAGGTTACGGCAGATTTCGCCCGACGCAAAGACGCTCTTGGAACTTCCCTATTAGTCATTATTCGTTGAACAGATGCTCGCTGAACTTCAACGGCGGATAGCGCCCGTTGAATCTCCGCCCGACGAACTTCCGCAGTTGACCTTGAACGCTGCAATGTGGATTCGGCACGCTCCATTTCAGCCCGTAATTCAGAATCTTCGAGCGTCGCTAAAACCTGTCCATTTGAGACCGTATCGCCTTGATCCACGTCAATTGAAATTAATCGCCCAGGTATTTTCGAAGCAATATTTACAACGATTTTTGATTCAACCGTTCCAATGCCTTGAATCGATGGCGTGAGTCTCCTCTCCGATATTTCTGTAACCGTAACTTGTGGCGGGCGCAGCCAAAACCACAAAAGCCCCCCGGCCAGAGCCAAAAATCCTACTGCCAAAAGGACTCTCAAGAACGATTTTGTGTATCCGCCTTTCATTAACTGCTCATCGTTTCCAGTAAGCTCTTTCGAAAAATCACTTCTCCTTGAATTTGGTCAATAATACGGAAACTTTTGATAAAGCTCTTATTTCGTGAACGACATTTGGTTCGATCGTAACCAACACACCTACTTTTAGTTCAACCTCTTCCTTTTCCTCGCCGACAATTAATAGGCCTTTTCCCGCAACACATTGAATCGTAATCGGTTCGGCGGCTTTATGAGCATCCAAAATGGCTTTATTGCGTAGCGTGATTTGGACGATTTTTCGGCGATCACCATCAAAAAGCGGCGTAACCTCTTTATCTTTGCCGTCGCCGATTTTAGTTTGTAAATTCAACTTTTGCATATTTCTTTCCTGACTATTGACATTAAAACCGATGAACGTAATCATCAGAGCAACTCCTAAAACTACAGTTAAAAACAAAATTCTCTTCATTTTTGACAAACCCCCAACCTGCCTCCGAAACTTTATTAAGATTCAGACAGTTGAAAAATACTCGATTAGCCGATCAGATCATTTCCATCTGGTTGAAATCCGAAACCGCGCGCAAAGCGGGCAAAAACTAATCAAACTCATCAGTAAAAACGCAATTCGGTCAATCGCCGGGCCGCAATGGTCGGACCGGGAAAATCCGTTGTTACCTCAGATGGTCGTATCATGCGGCTTAGCACGCGGCGTCGCCCTTGGGGTGAGGGTAGCGGTCAGACTGGTCTTCGTCGTTGTGGGCATTTAGACAAACAAAGTCCTTTTCGATCAATATTCTGAGTTCGGTTTGTTCGTCCGCAAGAAACGTTCCGGCAAGGCTAACCTCGTCGGAGTTGGCCCAGCTATTGGCGTCGGAGGCAGGTACGCGAACCACGATTATTCCGTCCGCAAAAGAGGCCGAAAAATTACTGTTGGGCGTCTTTTCGAGCAAGTAACCAAAGTCGTTTTTTCCTAGCCCAAACCGCACGTTGTCCCCGATGGTTCCTGTTTGATCAAAAGTCTCGACTTCGGAACGGGCCAACCGAAAACGAAGAGTGTTTTCTCTAATTCGAAGTTTCATGATCCATCCTCAACGCAAGTCTTAGAATAAGGAACGTAACACGAAGCACGGTCGCCGAAATATGATCCAGATCACTTTTTTTGCATATGGCTAACGGATAAGAGTGCGAAGATGCTCAGTCGTTTCGACGAATATTCTTCCGCCGACTATTTTCAGATATCCCTTTTCCGCGAGTTTTCGGATAGTCCGGATCGTGGTCTCGAGCGAAAGCCCTGCCATCTCAGCTATATCTTGCCGTCGATGGGTGATCTTCTTAACTTCGCCCGCATTCATTTCACCCGTAAGCCTCAAAATAATGCTCGCAACACGCTGCTCGGCGGATGGCGTGGCCAAAATCTGAACGGTATCGGCACGGTCACGGAGAATGCCACACATTCGGTTAAGCACCAGGGAAGAAAATTCGGACGATGATTCCATTAAAGCAAGAAACTCACCCCGCGGGACCATTAGAAGCGAGCTGTTCTCGATTGCAACGGCTGTTGCGGGAAATCGCTTTCCGTCCATCGCCGGCGGAATTGCGAATATCTCGCCAGCCTGAAACGTGCCAATGATGATCTCCTTACCCGCCTCAGGATAGCGAACCATTTTGATCTTTCCAGCCAATATGATCGGCAAAAATGTGGCCGGATCACCCTCGAAAAAAACGTGCTCGCCGCCACCGAACGAACGTCTGCGTCCAATAGCAAAGAGACCTTCTGTTAGTTCGGCACTAAAATGGTCGGATATTTGACTCATGAACGTATGAAGCCCCCCAGCGATTCCCAAAACAATAGTTACATTTCATGAGCCAAATCATAAATCGAACGGCCGGAATTTGATATTTAATAAGGGAGCACGAGGGGACTCACATGAAGTATTTTCTCCGTACACTTTTACTAACAGGAAATTCGACTGTGATCTATCCCGTTTACGAAGGGCCTTCTACTCATTCTTACATACTCGTTCTTACATTACTCGCTATCGATCCGGATCTTCTTTGACCGCGAGTTTTCACGCTGCCGATCCGCATAAATACGCGCACTGGTATTTTCGCCTGTAACGTTTCGAATATATGATAACTATCTAAGCCCAAGGAATTGCTCATTAGTTGTACGCACCATATTCTCTTTTAGGTTGGCACTCATTTTGCAGACGACAGATGGTTGCCCTAAAGAAAAAACGAATGCCCATCGAGATCACCAAGCCAGCTACTTCGATTAATTATCGCAACCCGACCTTGATCGGGCTCGGGGCATCAATGGCTCTGACGGCACTTGTTATTGTCGGTTCGCGAAATCTTGAGCATTTCGATTCGGCGCTATTCGGATATCTGATCGCAAGTATCGTCGCGATCGGTGCGATTTTTTTCCGCTATGCACTTTGGCTTCAGCGTCCGGCGACGCGAGCATATTTTTCTAGAGGGTTGAAGCTATTTTTCCAGCGAAAGAAATTTGCACGCAACACGCTTGACGCTACAAAAACGGTTGGCATAAACATGCTCGCCCAGAAGTTTATCTTCAAACGGGCCAAATCAAGATGGCTGATGCATTTTCTGATCATGTGGGGCTGTATTTTGTCAGCGGCCATCACCTTCCCGCTGGTATGGGGCTGGATACACTTCAAACTTGAGAGCGAAACAGGCTACAAGGCCTACGTATTCGGCTTTCCAATGCAATCGATGGACGTCCACAGCGTGCTGGCATTTTTCACGTTCAAGGCCCTTAATTTTACAGCTCTCATGGTGCTGGCGGGCTGCGCAATTGCGATCCATCGCCGATTAAAAGACCGTGGAGCAATTGCCGTTCAGCAATTTCTTTTGGATTTTGTTCCCCATCTTTTATTGATCGCTATCTGTGTTTCGGGACTAATGCTAACGGCATCCAGCACGTATTTCGGTGGGTACATGTACTCGTTCATCGCTCTTACGCATCAAGCGATAGTGATAATGACTCTTTTCTTCCTACCGTTTGGGAAGCTGTTTCATATCGTACAGCGTCCAGCATCGATCGGTGTGGAACTTTATCAGCAACGAGCAAAAGAGATGGAGCAGGCGAAATGCCTGCGGTGCGGCGTAGAATTTGCGTCCGTGATGTGGCTCGGCGATCTGAAGAGCGTCGTCGAAAAAGTAGGGTTTGACTACACAATGGAAAATGGTGAGAAGTTGCAGGATTATTGTCCGCGTTGCAAACGTGTAATGCGGGGCCTTGCATACTCCGTCCTAATGGATCGCCCCGATAAGGTCTTTCACGGCTCACGCGCCGACAGCGAATAGCAAATAATGTCTAAAGTTGAGAATCTCGCAAGTATCATTGATCGTTTCGGCCCTCATTTGCACGATGAGCCGATAGGCGGTTGGCGCGCCGAACGAAAAGTCGACAAGATGGTGCCCACCCACTGTCCGTATTGCGGAATGCAGTGTGGCATGAATCTGCTGGTTGAAAAGAATCATGTTGTCGGCGTAGAACCGCGTTACGATTTTCCGGTTAACGAAGGCCGTCTGTGTCCCAAGGGAGTGACTGCGTATCTACAGACACATCATCCAGATCGGCTGGAATATCCGCTGATAAAACGAAACGGCAATTTCGAGCGAGCGAGCTGGGACGAGGCTCTAGATCTGATCGTGTCGAAATTTAAGGGACTGCAGGAAAAATACGGCAAGGATTCGATCGCTGTTTATTCAGGCTCGTCACTGACGACCGAAAAGACCTATCTCGTAGGTAAATTCGCCCGCCTCGGATTGCAGACCAGGTACATTGACTACAACGGACGACTTTGCATGGCATCTGCCGCGGGCGGTAACAATAAAGCGTTCGGCATTGACCGGGCGGCAAACCCGTGGAGCGACATTCCTCATGCCGAGGTCTTGATCATCGCCGGAGCAAACTGTGCCGAAACGTTTCCGATCCTTAATGGATTTTTGTGGAAACAGCGTGACAACGGTGGTGTGTGGATAGTCATCGATCCGCGTGAGACGCCAACCGCTCGTCAGGGCGATCTACATTTACAGCTCAAGCCAGGGACGGATGTCGCAGTCGCGAACGGCATTTTGAATGTCCTCATAAATGAGAACCTCATCGATCAGGCATTTATCGACAGCCGCACTAATGACTGGGAAGCGGCCAGGGCGGCGGCATTGAATTATCCACCCGATGTCGCTTCAGAGATCTCCGGTGTCCCGGCGGAGAAGATCATTCAGGCCGCTCGCCTCTACGGTCGTGCAAAGACCGGAATGATCATGCATGCCCGCGGCATCGAGCATCACTCGAACGGGACGGAGAACGTGCTAAGTTATATCAATATCGCACTTGCGACCGGTAAGATCGGCTCGGAAGGCCGCGGCTACGGCACGATCACCGGTCAGGGCAACGGCCAGGGCGGCCGTGAGCATGGACAGAAGGCCGACCAACTTCCGGGCTATCGGTCCATGCTTAATCCTGAACATCGGAAGTACATTGCCGAAGTCTGGGGCATCGACGAATCTGAAATGCCTGAACCTGGCGTATCCGCCGTCGAGCTGTTTAACAAAATGCGGGAAGGCGAAATCAAAGGCCTTCTCTCGATATGCAGCAACATGATGGTCTCGCTGCCGGATACCAATCAGGTGCGGAAGTCGCTCGAGGGACTCGAATTTAACGTCTGCATCGATTTCTTTTTGTCCGAAAGTGCCCGTTATGCCGACGTTGTCCTGCCCGGTACAACATGGTCCGAAGACGAAGGCACGACTACCAGCGGCGAGGGCCGCGTGATTAAGATCAATCAAGCGATAGACCCGCCCGGTGAGGCTCGCCACGATTGGCGCGCCCTCCAGGAGATCGCTCATAGGATGGGTCGCGGAAAGTACTTTCAATTTGAGTCTCCTCGGGAGATATTTGACGAGCTCCGAGTCGCTTCCAAGGGTGGGAAGGCAGATTATTTCGGGGTCACTTACGAAAAGATCGACAAACAGGACGGGGTGTTCTGGCCGTGTCCAACCGAGGAAAGCATGGGGACGCCGCGTCTTTTCGAGGAACGTTTCGCTCACGATGACGGCAAGGCAAGATTTCACGCGATCGAGTACAAAGGGGCTGCGGAAAAGCCCGATGAGGAGTACCCGCTCATCTTTACCAGCGGTCGTATAGTCCATCAGTATTTATCGGGTAACCAGACCCGGCGTATCGGCTTTCTTGTTCAGCAGTGTCCGGAGCCATTCGTTGAGATGCATCCTGAAACCGCAATGAGATACAAGATCAACGATGGCGAGCGGGTCAAGGTGATCTCGCGTCGCGGTGAAGGTATATTCCCCGCTCTGGTAGTAAAAACCATCAGGCCCGATACGATCTTTATCCCGTATCACTGGGGCGAGGAACTCGCGGCAAATCAGATAACCAACGCAGCACTCGACCCGACCTCGAAAATACCGGAATTCAAAGCATGTGCTGCTCGTCTAGAGAAAATACACACGAGAGAATTGCCGATACTGGGCGAGGTGCGAAAGGGAACGTCGCAAAATGAAGTGCAGAAAGGAAAATAGAGCATGAATGAAACGATGTTTATCGACCCGCAGCGATGCATAGGATGTAGGTCCTGTGTAGCCGCATGCCGCGAGTGCTCGACACACAAGGGCTACTCGATGATCTTTGTCGACTATATCGACCGCAGCGAGACGACCGCTACCATGCCCACCATATGTATGCACTGCGAAGAGCCGACTTGTGCGCTGGTCTGCCCCGCGGACGCGATCAAACAAAATGAAGATGGCGTGGTCATGTCTGCACTGAAGCCACGATGCCTCGATTGCCGCAATTGTGTGAACGCGTGCCCTTTCGGTGTGCCGAAATACAATTCCGCGATGCATCTGCAGATGAAATGCGACATGTGCTACGACCGAACGAGCGAGGGTCTCAAGCCAATGTGCGCAAGCGTCTGTCCGACAGGAGCAATTTCGTTCGGTACTTATGAACAGATCGTTCCGCTTCGTAGAACTAAGCCCGTCAATGCTCACGTTTTTGGCAATCAAAGCGTTAAGACAAAAGTCTACATGATGCTGCCGACTGATGCTGATGAGGTAAGCGTCGACGGGTGCGGCGTTTTCGAGGGACAGATAGCGCTTGACGGAGCTAACGTAAGCGAAGAATCGTGGATAGATACTCAAGTGGAGGAATCCAATAAGAGCAATGAATTCTAAAGCATTCCATCAAGATACGATCAATAAGATACTGGCCGCGGATAATGAAATATCGGATGAAGTAAATGTCCGCACAGCGTCGGCTCCGTTTCAGGCCGAGTTCCCTTACGAACGAGACAGCGAAGCTCAGGTCACAAGGCGGGAGTTCTGCAACTTTCTCTTTTTGACGTCGAGTGCACTGTTTTTGGGCGCGGCTGGATTTGCAGGGAAATCTGCGTATGATGCCCGATCGCCAAGAACCTTTACGCCAGCGAAGATCGATGGTGCAATGAGCATCGAACCCGGATCAGCCTTGAATTTCGCGTACCCCTCGGAGGAAGATACCGCGATCCTGATACGCGACACCGACGGCACCTATGCTGCCTTTGGGCAGAAATGCACGCATCTGTCTTGCCCGGTCTACTATTCACAAGCAAACGACCGTCTCGAATGCCCGTGTCACAATGGTGGTTTCAGCTCCAAGACAGGCGAGGTATTGTATGGCCCGCCGCCGCGTCCGCTCGACAGAATTGAGCTTGAGACGATCAATGGTGAAATTTTTGCAGTTAAAAGAGAGGTGCGTGGCAATGAAGGATAACGCCAAGCCGAGAAGACCCCAGAGCCGCGGACTTGCCGCCGTTTGGCAGGCCCGGCTCGCGATGCTTGTAATGATCAACGTGGCTCAGCTCTGGATCCTATCGGCAGCGGTCGAGGCGGCTCTTGCTCAGTCGTATGGGCAGTTGGCACCGCTCGTTATTGCATCGGGAATATGCTGGCTGATCGCTCTGAGCATCTTTCTGTGGTGGCGCCCCGCCGGCGAAGGAGGTAAACGCTATTAACCTTCAATTCTTAAAACTAGCCGTTTTAGGCATCGCGGTAGGCGGAGCACTTGCGATCGGGGTTTACACCTTTGTGTACGCCAAGGGATATTCGTATCTTTCGAACGACCCTGGAAACTGCGCTAATTGCCACATCATGAATGAACAATTTGATGGTTGGCAGAAGGGTAGCCATAAGAACGTCGCGACCTGTAATGATTGTCACACGCCCCACGATACCGTTGGTAAATATATGACCAAAGCCTCGAACGGCTTTTGGCATTCCTATTATTTCACCACCAATACTTTTCATGAACCGATTCAGTTGACCGAGCGAAGCCGGCAGATCACCGAAGAATCCTGTCGGCACTGTCATCAGAATATGGTTGATGCAATAACAGTTTCATTAGATAAAAAGCATACGGATGAGGTGTCTTGTCTCAGGTGCCATCGTTCAGTGGGGCACTTACATTAAAAAATTGGCTCAGTTGTAATACTAGGAGAAGGTAGCATGGAAAACGAAGAAAACACGGTGTCTAAAAAAGCACCGGCCAAATCGAGGTTGTACGGAGGAAAGGTCGTGGTATCGGTCGCGTTTCTAGCGTTTGCCGCGGCCATTCTTGGCCTTGGGCTTCTAACAAATATTCTTGAGCGGAAAAATGAGGCTAAGAACCCTTTTTTTCGTGTGGTTGAATTGACCGACGATACGACCGACCCAGAGGTCTGGGGTAAGAATTTTCCTCTCCAGTATGATGGTTACAAAAAGACCGTCGATCAGGTACGAACTCGTTTTGGCGGCAGTGAGGCGGTTCACAAAACGCCAAAGGACTCTGACCCGCGATCGATGGTAGCCCAGTCGCGTCTGGAAGAGGACCCTCGATTAAAAACGATGTGGGATGGCTATGCTTTTGCTGTCGACTTTCGGGAAGAGCGGGGCCACGCTTTCATGCTGGAAGACCAGATGTTTACTGAAAGGCAGAATGTTGTTAAACAGCCTGGTAGTTGTATTAATTGTCACGCCTCCGCGTACGCTGCTTACAAGAAACTCGGAGGTGGCGACATCGTAGCTGGGTTTCAAGCACTCAACAAACTGCCGTATTTTGAAGCAAAGAAAGAAATTTCACACCCGGTTGCTTGTATAGACTGCCACGATTCACAAACGATGGCATTACGAATTACCAGGCCCGCATTCATGGACGGGATAAAAGCGTATAAGGCGTCTCAAGGGATCCAAAATTATGATGTAAATCGTGATGCAACTCGGCAGGAAATGCGGAGCTACGTCTGCGGTCAGTTCCACGTAGAATACTATTTCAAGGGAGCCGATAAGCAGTTGACCTATCCTTGGGAAAAGGGGCTAAAAGTCGAAAACATTATGGCCTACTATGATGAGGTAAAACACAAAGATTGGTCACACAAGCAAACTGGAGCCGAAGTTCTGAAAGCTCAACACCCTGAATTTGAGATGTTCAACCAGGGAATTCACTCAAGGGCAGGTGTTTCCTGTGCCGATTGTCACATGCCGTATAAACGTGAAGGGGCAATGAAAATCAGCGACCATCATGTTCGGAGCCCGCTCCTGAACATTAGCCAGAGCTGCCAAACTTGTCACAGTACGAGCGAAGCGGAGCTCAAATTCCGGGCCGAGGCGATCCAGGAACGCACTTTCAATATGCGAAACATTGCCATGGACGCTCTTGTGCAGCTCATTGACGATCTTAGGAAAGCGAAGGAAAGGGGCGCCACAGACGAAGACCTCGCAGCGGCACGAGACTTTCAGCGGAAAGCACAGTTTTATCTTGATTTTGTCGAGGCCGAAAACTCAATGGGTTTTCACGCTCCAGCCGAGGCGGTAAGGATCTTAGGCGAATCTGTGAAATTTACACGCCAAGGGCAACTGTCGCTTAAAAATGGAAAAACCCTGCTCGCTACAGCTGCCGCGCACTGATTTCTTCATACGATACCGAGAGTGGTTTAGAGACGTTCTAAGGGACAAAGAAGGGACACGGTATTAGACCATTACCTTTGTGCGGCGATTTGTCCGCATTCTCTGCGAAGTTCTTTGCGATTATGGAAACGAGCACGCCTCCTGGGGCAATCCGGATACTGATATTAAATACACTCGCGTTCACCGTATGTTTTTCGGCGTGGATGTTAAACGGCGTTCTTGTTACTTTTCTTTCGGTAAACCAGGTCTACAAATGGACCGCCTCTGAGATCGGTTGGCTGATGGGAATACCGGTTCTTGCAGGCTCTATTTTTCGTCTGCCTGCGGGTATGCTAACCGACAAGTTTGGTGGCAAACCAGTAATGACGGCGACCTTGCTCCTCTGTGCGGTCCCAATGTTTCTTCTTTCAAAGGTCGATTCATTCACTGGTTTCGCTCTGTGTAGTTTCGGATTTGGGCTTGTCGGTGTAAGTTTTTCGATCGGCATTGCCTACACATCGGTTTGGTTCCCGAGATCAAAACAAGGATTTGCTCTCGGTATCTTCGGAGCCGGAAATGCCGGTTCGGCCATCACCACTCTTGTAGCTCCAACATTACTCAACACGTTTACGGCAAACGGTTCGGACATCGATGCCTGGCGCAGACTGCCAATAGTCTATGCCGCGGTCCTTGCGGTTACGGGCGTAATATTCTTTCTGGCGACGACAAATAAGAAGCCGCTGTGGGTAGCGAAGACTTTTGCCGAACAACTCGCCCCTCTCAAGAATATTCGCGTGTGGCGATTCGGACTGTACTATTTTCTTGTTTTTGGCTGCTTTGTCGCTTTTTCGCAATGGCTCGTCCCCTATTTTGTAAACGTCTATTATTTGCCGTTGGTTACAGCCGGTTTGCTGGCCGCACTATTCAGCTTTCCCTCAGGTGTTATCAGGGCGTTCGGCGGCTGGCTGAGCGATCGTTTTGGCGGTCGAAAAGTGATGTATGGCGTCCTCGGCCTGTCGTTACTACTATCCGCTCTGTTGATAATTCCCAAAATGGAAATATCGTCACCGGGCAAGGGGGTCGTAGCCGAACGTGATGGCGTTGTAACAGGTGTCGACGCTGATTCTGTCACTGTGGACGGCAAAAGATATCAGGTCAATGCCAAGAAGGAAACGGGCTCGATCGAACAAGACCAAATGCTTATCTTCCCTACAAAAGAGATATGGCAGGAACCCGTTGTACAGATCGGACAGGAAGTAAAACGAAAAGAACTGCTGGCGAAAGGGACCACCAAGATCTTTTTTCAGGCCAATGTGTGGATATTCGCCGGGATCGTGATGTTTCTGGGTATTGTCTGGGGCGTCGGCAAGGCTGCTGTATACAAACACATACCTGAATATTTTCCCGAGGAAGTTGGCGTCGTTGGCGGAATGGTTGGAGTTCTGGGCGGCCTTGGCGGTTTCGTAAGCCCAATCATCTTTGGCTATTTACTTGATGAAACCGGCCTTTGGACTAGTTCGTGGATGATGATGCTCGTTCTTTCAGCGATCTGTTTGGTCTGGATGCATCGCGTGATTCAGAAAATGATGCACGAGCAGCAGCCGGATCTGATGAAGAAGATTGAGGATTAAGGAAGTACTTTATGTCAGCCTGGTTAGAAAAATGGACCCCCGAAGATGCTGATTTTTGGGAAACAACCGGAAGCAAGATCGCCTGGCGTACACTGATCGTCACAACGACAACGCTAACGCTTTCATTCGCGACGTGGTTTATGATGAGCGCGATCGTCGTCAAACTGCCCGGGATCGGCTTTAAATTTTCCACCTCACAGCTCTTCTGGCTCGCAGCGATGCCGGGTCTTGCCGGCGGAACGCTGCGAATGATCCATACGTTTTTACTGCCTATCTTCGGCACGCGAAAGATCATAACCATCGCCACATTTCTCAAACTGATCCCATGCATCGGACTAGGTTTGGCAATAATGAATCCGGAGACTCCGTTCTGGTTATTTATGGTTTTGGCATTTTCTGCCGGGTTTGGAGGCGGCGACTTTTCGTCCTACATGCCCAGCACGAGCGTGTTCTTTCCAAAGCGATTGCAGGGTACGGCATTGGGCATTCAGGCTGGAATTGGCAACTTTGGCGTAAGTCTCGCTCAATTCGCGACACCCATGATCATCACTTTTGCGATGATCGGTGGTTCGCAGACGATCCAAACGATCGATCCAAATACGAAGGCAGTCACGGGATCAAATTCGATATGGCTGCAGAATGCAGCATTCTGGTACGTTCCCCTACTGATCATCATGGGCATCTTGGCCTGGCTGTTGTTGCGGAGCGTGCCCATTAAGGCGTCGTTCACCGAACAGCTAGATATCTTCAAAGACAAACACACCTGGTTTTGCACAGTCACTTACCTCATGACCTTCGGAGGTTTCTCCGGTCTCGCCGCAGCGTTCCCCTTGCTCATCAAAATTCTATATGGAGGCTTTCCTAACCCGCCGGATCCGCTCAAGTATGCATTTTGGGGACCTCTAATTGGATCTGCCAGTCGCGTCCTATTTGGGTTTGTAGCGGACAAGGTCGGCGGAGCGATCTTGACGACGATCTGTGGACTCGCACTAATTACAGGGACGATCACAATGATCGCGTTGGGTCTATTTGCACCGACATCGGTTGATCAGTTCGGACTATTTGTGACGCTTATGCTGACCCTCTTTTTCTTTACGGGAATGGGCAATGCCGCAACATTTCGCCAATTTCCGATCATTTTCGGACACAATCCGCGACAGGCTGCGGGCGTTATAGGTTGGACGGCAGCCGTCGCTGCTTACGGCCCATTCCTATTCTCGATGTTGATCAGCACAGTACTTTCGGCGACCGGAACCGTCGATCTATTCTTTATAGGCCTAACTGTATTTTTTGTAGTTGCCACCTTTATTAATTGGTGGTTTTACAACCGAAAAAACTGCGAGAGGCCGAGCTAAGCTTTGCTAATTTTACGGAAGTCTCTCTTGAGGCTGGTACTCCCGCCCATTCCTTAGCAGTAATAGAAGACGAGGAGACACTTTTAGAATACTTTTGAGGCAATGAGATTGATCGATGGATTTGTTTTGGCAGGCGGACAAAGCCGGCGGATGGGGCAAAACAAGACGGCACTGTTGCTCGGCGGCAAGACGCTTATCGATCGTGCGGCCGATGCATTGTTTCCCGTTGCAAACACAGTTTACGCGGTCGGTAATTTAACCCACCAAATTACTTCGCTTCCGATAATTCAAGATCATCCCATTATGGGAGATACCCGCGGAGCGATCGTGGGGTTATATACAGCGCTTGTGAACGCTAAGACCGAGTGGGTAGCCGTACTTGCGTGCGACCTGCCATTTGTCACTGGCGAATTGATGACTCGGATGGTAGACATTATGCGGCACGGCGCGGAGTTGCAAATGAACGATGTCGATGCCGTCTTCGCCGAACAGCCAGATGGACGCATTCAGCCACTTTGTGGGCTGTATCGTCGAGATAGGTGCCTGCCCGAGATTGAGAAAATGTTGTCAGATGGTGAATGGCGATTGCAGCAATTGGGGGTGCGACTCAAGACACGGGTAATTGGGTTTTCCGAGATCAAGGATATTCAAGGCGCCGAATTCTTGTTCTTTAACATGAACACACCCGAGGAATATCGATTAGCAGTCGAAATTGAAAAGAGATGCGACTCCAGTCCGTTTTAAGGCAGCCAATTCGCTAGGCCCCATAATCCAGGTTGTATGCGATCATGTTCCTTTCCCTTTTCATACACAATCCCTATTTGCTTATGCATGATTAGAAATTCTTTACCTCACATCTCCGGTTTCGTGGGCGACGCGAACGCTAAAATGTATCCGTCAGCATCAAGACTGTATGCAACCAACTCACCCCAGTCTCTAGGTGCCAGCGGGCTGAGTTCCTGGGCTCCGGCAAGGAGAGAGCGCTCGTGAAATGCGGCCGGATCATCCACCACTAAATAGATCTCGCCACGCAGAACGTCGGGCATTGAAGACGGATCGCCGATGCGACCTAACAGCCGTATAATCCCTTCCGACGGCATAAGGCCGAGAATCGTTTGTTCTCCAATCGAAAACTCCGTCATTCCAGGCACATCAAGAATAGGATCTTTCCCAAGAACCGTCGAATAGAATGCTGCACTATGCTTCTGGTCGGATACGTATAAGATGAAATGCACCTTCATTTTCCTCTAAACCTCGTGAAACTTAATTTCAGTACAACTTGCTGGCGGCGTTTTGCCAGAGTAAAGGGAGGCATCGCTCGCGTTTGCAACCGGATCTGATAGCTTGGACTCGTGGCCCCCTAAGTAAAGTAGTTGTACAGCCTACTTACCTTTTCTTGACGAAAGCTCCAGAAACGAGAAACATCAAACCGAAGAACAATTCTCTAATTTCAATCCCGTCAACATACTTCGACAAGATCTGCCACGGCTCAGCGTTCGGTCTCGGCGTTGTTTTGAATGAGAGGTTGTGAAGCGTCTTCAATATCGGATTGAGGAGGTTTCCTGAGCGAGCACTCGAAGCTTTAGCTCCGAAAGCTACGACCCGCGCGCCATCCTTCAAGTGTAGCAAAATATTTTCCAACGCCCCTTCTAATGCATAGACATCAGGAGCCGCAAACATAACAAGACCATCGAATTCACCCGTCAAATTTGCGTCTTGCGCCGCAGCGACGATCACTTCTACATTATCCCAGTGGTTTGCCGCAATACGCCTCCGTGCGAGTTCGCTGTGCTTGGGGCTGATATCGACACCGACGACTTGGCCGGAGGGCCCAACCGCGTCAACAAGAAATGGAAAACTGCCTCCCGGACCGCAACCAACATCCAAAACACGGTCCCCTTCTTTGAGATTCAGGAGTTCGACAGCCTTTCGACGGACAGGCTTAATGAACGAGAAATCGAAGTTCGGGAATGGTTTCGTCAACTCAATCAGCAAGCGGCCATAAAGCGGCGTTAGTTCTTTGTCTTGTTTTTCCATCGAAACGACCTCTCTTGTTCAGTCAATCCCCAGAATTGCGTTAAAGAAAGAGACCACATGTCTCCAAACGAGGTAGAAAACGATCACCAAAACTGGGAAGCCGAAAGGAAACGCGCTCGCTACGACCGACGGGATTTCAACGTCAGTGAGCTTAGCTATTCCAAATGCTGTCATTGCCTGTACAAACGTAAGAAGTGCCCCATGAAGACCGATAGACAAATACCGATTTCTTCGCAATCGTACGTAAGCCATATTCCAAATGCCCCATAGATTTGGAACTATCGCCAAAGGAAAAACTATCAATCGCTCAATCGGGATAAGTTCGCTGTATTCGTGACGAGCAAACGTAAAAACAGTAACGAACAAAACAAGAAGAATCGTAGGGATAGTGATTCCTGCCATATATGCTCGAAGATAAGGATACGTTTTCATATGGATCTCCTGCGCTAGAGGTTGAACAGCAGCCCGGTAATCGCCTCCGGGACAAACAGGCAAAGAATCACGACAATGGCGACGAGGACGAAATCAAACCAGCGCACACGAATGCCCGAATCACTTAATTTTAGATGTACGCGAGGCCACAGATCTTGCGGTGGTTCCTGCTCGTCCATTGGAGCAATCGCGTTCCTAAGAAATTTGCTAAATTGTTCGTCATCAAGACGGTTCATGATTCTATACCTAGTTGTTTTAAGTGTTCGCGCAAAAGGCGTGTGGCCCGGAATAGACGCGACTTAACCGTTCCAACATGAATACTCAGCGCCTCCGCAATCTCTTCATACGGTCTTTCTTCAATCAGTGCCAACGTTGCAGCCACTCGAAGTTTCGGTGGCAATTGGCTGAATGCTTGTTGAATCCGTTCCCGCGTATCCCGTTGAATCGCAGCATCGGGCGGCGTTTCAAGTGACCGATTTTCCTGAAATTGAACCTCCGGTCGAACATGTTTCAAATGGTCAAGAGCAAGATTTGTTGCAATACGTCGCGCCCAAGCCCCGAAACTTCGCGTTGGATCGAATCTAGCGTGAGAGCGATAAAGACGCCAGAATGTTTCCATTGTGAGCTCCTCTGCAACTCTCGGATCTCGAACTATTCGGACGATCCAGCCATATACTTCTTTCTGGAACTGCCGGAATAGTATTTCAAAAGCATCGAGATCGCCATGTGTGAACTTCTCTAGCAATTCCATTTCTTCTATTAAACTTACTGCCTACGTCGCATTTTGGTTCACTTTACCGACCACATTTCTGAAACAAAATATTTTTTCCGAGTCCAGTCAGGTTTTCCTGAAATTTGAAGAAAAAATATACGGGTCCTTGCCCCTTCGGCAGACAGAAGAAGAGACGTTTTCGGAACTCACCGCTCCTAGATTATTCTACGGTCTTTTCTTGAGCGAATTCAGCAAGACGACGTAAAGTGGGCGCAACGATCGTGGGCAAGTCTTGTCCAGCAATCTGTTATGAACGAGATACGTCAAATAACGACCCCCGACCGCCACTTCCGACAGGGCTCGTTATAAATTCCAATCAGAAGCAATTTGAAGCGCCGTTTCTTGACGGGCTCTTAGTCTGCGGTATCGAGCCTTTTTACCGCTTCCAGCAAGAGTTTGTCATCAGTTTGAGCGTAGACCGTTGTGATGCTCATGTCAGAGTGCGCAAACAGATTCTGCACTATAAGCGGGTTCGTATTTCGCCGGATTAGCTCGCTGGCGAAATAGCTGCGAAGATCGTGGAAGTGATAGTTCTCTTCTCTCGTTCCGCCTTTTTTGTTTATCCCAGCGTTACGGAGTGCAGTTTGCCATCGTTTACGGAAGTCTTTTACCGGGAACGGCAACTGTTTTTCATCGATCATCGCTTTCAATATCTTAGTCGCAGTTGCATTAAGC
The DNA here is from genome assembly GCA_016713675.1 of Acidobacteriota bacterium. NCBI lineage: Bacteria > Pseudomonadati > Acidobacteriota > Acidobacteriota bacterium. Next base: position 19,481 of record JADJOS010000005.1, on the reverse strand, counting down.
GGAACTAAACGCGGCGGTCTTCCTTTCGATCCAATGACGAATACATGTTCGTTTTCAAAATCGATAACATCTTCCGTGATCGCGACAAGTTGTCCGCGACGTAATGGAAGATTCACTGCGAGGACTATCAGTCGATAAAGCAGTGTATCCTTCTCCAACTCCGTCCAAAGCGCTTCCTTTTGTTTCGGATTTAGCAACCGTCTTCGAGGGGGCGGTTCCGGTAGAGCCTTCACGTATTGCATCGGGTTGCGTTCCAGAATTCCCTCTTCACACGCTAAGCTGAAGATCTTCGACAACGTGGACATGATCCGGTTGATCGACGCCGATGAGAGTGCACTTTCTTTCTTCCGTTTGTTTTGGCGAGTCTGAAGTTTGGTCCGGCAGTTTCGACAGTCCTGAGGACTGATGCTGGACAAAGTTTGCTTCTTGAAGTGACCAAGTAGAAGCCTTATATAAAGTTCCTTAGCTCCTTTGTTGACGTTGTTCTGCTGGACATGGGGCCGATATGTCTCGTCGATGAACGAGGCAAGAGTCGTGGTGGTATCGGTAACGTTATAGCTATGATCAAAGGACGCTTTAATGATCTGCCTCTCAGCCAGCTCAGCTTCCTGTTTGGTCTTCGCTTCGGGAATACTCTGATGAATGACCTTCCCTTTCAGCCGCTTATAGATCCACCATCGGGCTTTCGAATAGTCGGGATGGGAGGATGAGACTCGCTTACCGTTGTATCTTTTGTAGACAGACATATTCTTCGTTAGTAGATTTGCTCTGGTCAGTAGTCGAGGGACGTGACAAACCGGTGCCTCTCGCGTAGCCTTTCGCAAGTTCTATTCCGCTGACTGTTAGCCGCTTATTTGCTCGGAATCGGAGTGAAAAGGTGGAATTTGGAACGCCGATGCAACAGTTGGTTTTTCCTCGCACCGTGGTTGGTGCGTCTGTTCACCAAAACGGCTCTAATTTGAGGTGCAGAAGGTTGGTTGCAAAATGGAGGCGCTTTTTCTGACGGGTGGTAGGCCGTAAATGCGGCAATCAGGGGGCTTAGCAACCCGCCCTCTCGTGGCTGTGGAGAAACTACGAAAAATGGGACTTTCGGATTTCTCCGAAAGCCCCATGTTTATTGGTCGGGACGGCGAGATTTGAACTCACGACCTCTCGCACCCCAAGCGATTTAGGTAGGTTTGTATAAATTGTCAAAACTGCTCAAAACCTCTTAGAATCAACAGCTTACGGCTACACGGATTCATCGTTAATTAGCCATGATCAGTAACGCTGCAACCAACCTGCAACCAAGTCACCTGATAGAATTCAAAGCATCCGTAGCGTGCTCAACTCAAAAAGGAACACCTTTCGCTTCGATTCTTTCAAAGAATAATATCATATCTTAGCGAGTGTCATCCGCTATTTTTTTCATAAAACGTATCAGCCATTGCGGTCCTCCAAGACTCTTCAGGGTCGGCCTTCGACACAGTTCTTTGAGGATGTTTGGAACCATTTTGAGCCGTCAACCCGCTGCTCTTATTGATAACATTTGGGCATTAACCTATTCTGAATTGTTATGGCTTGTTGTGAAGATGATTGTGCTGTAGACGCTTTGAGGGAGAAGCAGAGTTCGACGCTAAAGATCGTGCTTGGTATAAACGTCGCGATGTTTGCGGCGGGGATCGGTGCGGGTATTTATGCGGGTTCGAGCGCGTTGTTGTCGGATTCGCTGGACAATCTTGGCGATGCAATGACGTACGGGCTGAGCCTCTATGTTGTTTATAGATCATCTCAGGCTAAGGCTCAGGTCGCTTTGTTCAAAGGCGGTTTGATCCTTCTAGCGGCTCTCGTTGTGCTCGGACAGGTGATCTACAAGCTGATGGTTCCGACGGTTCCTATTTTTGAAATAATGGGCTTGGTTAGTTTGCTTGCCCTCGTCGGAAACTCCGTATGTCTCTATCTGCTCACTCGTCACAAGACGGACGATGTGAATATGAGTTCGGTGTGGGAATGTTCGCGTAACGATATTGCGTCGAATATCTCGGTCTTTGTCGCGGCGGGTGCGGTTTGGTTCTTTCAGTCGGGCTGGCCGGACATCATTATCGCCCTCGCATTGGTTTGCCTTTTCCTACGTTCGGCTTTCCGCGTATTCTCGAACGCAAACCGCGAACTGCGAACGGTGTAGTTGGCCGCTTAATTTCGCGGCCAGTACATGATTATGAAAACACCAATCAGGGCAACGGTGCCGCCGATCAGGTCGAAGCGGTCGGGAGCCGTTTTATCGACGCCCCAGCCCCAGAGAAGTGATAGAACAATAAAAACTCCGCCGTATGCGGCATACACCCGGCCAAAGTGCGCGGGCTGGAGCGTGGGGACGATTCCGTAAAGTACGAGAAGGACCGCTCCGAGCGCGGCGTACCAAATACTCTTACCTTCCCTCAGCCAAATCCACACCAAATATCCGCCCGCGATCTCACAAAGCCCGGCGACGATAAAGAACAGAATTGATTTCGTTGTTTCCATTGTCTCAGGGTAAAAAGTTCGACGCGATAAAGTCCTTGACGCCCACTTCGCCGGAAACCTCAAGGCGGATCTCCCCAAGACCGCGTGGAATTGTAAGGTTGAAGTCGAGAAACGGACAACACCGCCGTTCGAGAACGATGAATTCGTTAAGAGCGGCGAACGACGCGTCGTCGGACGGAAAAAGAAACGCGTAACCGTTCGTTGTCTCGATGACATCGATTACACTGGCTTTAAGCTGATCGAGCACGGTTCGTTCGCGTTCTCGAAACTCCGCGTCATTTAATGTGCAAGCTATGGGAATATCAGAATTCACGGTTGCCGCCTCCATCAATAATGCGCTGAAGGTCTGCGGGAACCGGCATTGATTTGAAAAACCACACATTGGCTCCGCCCGTATTGCCGGTTGGATAGATGCCGAAAGGCGTTTTGGTCGAGGCTCCGACGATACGGACGATCTGTCCCCAAATCTCGCGGGGCGAACGCTGCCTAACCGCAAGCTTGAACATTCGCCAGTGAATGCGCGTGTGCTGATAGGTCGAAGCCTGACCTAGAACGTGAGCGCGTTCGAGGTGATGAAAGGCTAAATTCAAGTCGCCGCTTTCAACAAGCGATTCAGCCAATGCTAACTCTTGAGAAATTGCGGTTGCCAAAACATGATCGGGTTTCATTTTGAACCTCCCTTCGAACGCCTCTCTGATCGCTTACCGATAAGAATACCTATTCCAATTAACATGGCAATAATCAGTAAACTCGCGCCTACGAAAATTATAAGTTGATGTTGAGTAAAAACATGAAAAAAGTCTGCTTCTTGTTCCATTGCATTCTTATATATGTGTCTCGTGACACGCAAAGCCCTCCCGTTCGGTTTGGGCGGTTACGTGTGCGATCTTAAATTCGCTCGTGCATGAATTGTGGACACGTTGCAGAACATCGTCGTGTTCGGCTCCGTCGGCAAGCACGGCGTGGACGCTCAAGGCATTTACGCCCGACGTAAGCGACCATACATGAAGGTCGTGAATCTCGGCAACGCCCTCGATCTTTGAAAGTTTGTCTCGCACGTTAGCTATGTTTACGTCAGACGGCGTACCTTCCAGCAAGACAGCGACTGCATCTTTTAGCAATGCCCATGTTCGCGGCAAGATAAACAAGCCGATTCCCGCCGAAATTAACGGATCGGCGTAATACCAGCCGGTCGTGAGCATGATTATTCCAGCGATTATCACACCGACAGACGTGAGCGTGTCCGAAAGAACCTCATAATATGCGCCTTTCATGTTCAGGCTTTCTTTGGAGCCGGAACGCAGAATAACCATACCGACAATATTGACCACCAACCCAATCGATGCGACGCCGATCATCGCCGCACTCTGCACCTCGGGCGGGTTCAGAAACCGCTGGTAGGCTTCGTAGAGAATATAAATTGAGATAAATATCAGGATGATGGCGTTCGTCATCGCCGCGAGTATTTCGACACGGTAATAGCCGTACGTCCTTTCCGGCGATGCTGGCTTTTCTGCGAACCATATTGCTAACAACGCTAGTCCAACGCCCGCAACATCCGTCAGCATATGCCCTGCATCCGCAAGCAATGCCAAACTGCCCGTCCAAAAACCGCCGATCACCTCGACGATCAAATAAAAGAACGTCAGGCAAAAGACGATCATTAGCGGTTTCTTATTCCGCCCTGCCGCCGATATTTCGTGTGTATGTCCGTGTCCCATAGTTTTTTTGCACTAATCGGTTCTATTAACCATCAGTTTCCACCGTCTCTGCCGATAGCGGTAGAACGCCTGCGCAAATAGACAAACAAGTGGCGTCAAGATTCCCGCCCTTATTTCAACTTTATCCGAATATTTACAGATGGTCTCTGACTCTATCTCGATCTTGATCAGATGGTTCCAGACTGAGATCAATCCGCCGCTTTCGCTCGTAGATAGTTCCATTCGATCATCATCGATCCGTTCAAACTTCAACGAATGCTTCCACAGAGGTATCAGGCCGAAAGCGTAAAGTCGGGTCGAGATCAATTGTCCCTGCTGCCAGATCACCGGAAAATCACCGGAACGAAAGCCAATGATTCCGCGTGTGACGAAGATCAGCGTCTGACTTCGTTTTACCAGTTGCCACGCCTCTCCAGCCGGAAGAGGCAAGTAACTCTCAACAAATATCGTCATACCTTAGATTGTTTAGCCAAAGAGCGACCTGCAAATCACTCTGCACTAGATCAGTTCTGCCTTCTCGATTGGCAAAACTAGAATGATTCCGTCGCCTTTTTTCCCAGTATGGGCGTTGTGCCTGATGGCCGCTACTATCGAATCAACCATTTCTTCGTTCGCCGCTATCTCGATCCGCTTGTTTTGCTTGAATGGATCAAGAGCATCGTTAGCGGTCGTTAATAACCGCTGGCCGAATCCGGCTGAATCAGTTACGGTCATTCCGGGAAATCCTTCGATGTTTTCAAAGGCCGTTACGATCTTCTCTACCGTGAATGGCCGCACAATCGCGATAATCAATTTCATATTTCTTCCTCCGTGAACTCTCCTTCTACGTCTTTTTCGAACCACGCGTAAAGCGTTGGCAAGATCAATAGGGTTAAAAGCGTTGATGTAATGAGTCCGCCAATTACAACTGTCGCAAGCGGTCGCTGAACTTCGGCACCGGCACTTGTCGCCAAAGCCATCGGGATAAATCCGAGACTGGCGACTAACGCCGTCATCAAAACGGGACGCAGACGCGTCATCGATCCTTCTTTCACGGCGTCAAGGACGGACTTGCCTTCTTCGCGAAGATGGTTGATGAAGCTAACCATCACTACGCCATTTAGAACGGCAACGCCAAATAGTGCGATGAAACCGACGCCCGCGGAAATTGAGAATGGCATTCCCCGCAAGGCCAACGCCACAACGCCACCAACGATCGCAAACGGAATTCCGGTGTATATCATCAGTGCTTGCTTTGCCGAGCCGAACGTCGAGAACAGCATCACAAAGATCAAAAACAACGCAATCGGCACCACTATCAGCAATCGACTAGTGGCTCGCTCGAGGTTTTCGAAGGCTCCACCCCATTGCAAATAATATCCGGGCGGAAGTGTCACTTCCTTACCGATCTTTTCTTTTGCTTCAGTTACGAAACTCGCAATGTCGCGTTGACGGACATTAGTGGATACAACGATCCGGCGCCGAGTTGCTTCACGCGATATTTGCGCCGCTCCTTCGACCAGTGCAATATCGGCAACCTGTGCGAGCGGTACACGTTGTCCGTTCGGAGCAGTCAGGATCAATCCTCGAACTGACTCCACAGACTTACTTGCGTCTTCGTTCAAACGCAGAACAATGTCGAAACGCTGTTCGCCCTCAAAAACTTCGCCGGCCTTTTTCCCGGCAAAGATCGCTTCGACCAGTTCATTCACATCTTCGACATTGATACCGTAACGGGCTATCGCCGCACGGTCCGGCTTGATCTGTAACTGAGGCAACCCCGTCGTAACTTCGGCCTTTGTTTCTTCTGCACCATTGATCGCTGCAAGAACCTTTTCGATCTCTTCGCCCTTGTCGGCTAGTATCTGTAGATCGTCGCCAAAGAGCTTAACCGCAACATCGCCCCGGGTTCCCGCAATGAGTTCGTTCACACGCATCTCGATCGGCTGCATGAACCCGAAAGAGGCCGCACCTGGAACTTCCGCTTCGAGCTTTTTAGACATTTCCTCGATCAATTTTTCTTTGGACCAACCTGACTTCCATTCATCGATCGGATTGAGCATCACGAATACATCGCACTGATTCAAACTCATCGAATCCGTCGCCACTGCCGGAGCCCCGCACTTCGATACGATCGTCTTGACCTCCGGGTAGACCTTGAGTGACTTTTCAACGGCTGTCGTCATAACCATTGATTGATCGAGGGAGACGCTCGGCAAACTTATTGCTTCGACCAAAATATCGCCTTCATCGAGACGCGGTATAAATTCGCCGCCAAGGTACGGAAAGATAATTCCCGAAATTACGACCACAGTAACCGCAATCGCCAGAACCTGCGCACGGAACTTCATTACAAACGCAAGTGACGGTCGGTAGATCTGCTTCGCCCAACGGATAAGAAAGCTCTCGGATTCAGAGACATTGCCCTTGAGTATCAATGCAAGCATTGCCGGGACGTATGTCAGTGAAAGCAGCAATGAGCCAAGAAGTGCGAAGATCACAGTCAAAGCCATCGGAACAAACATCTTGCCCTCGATACCGCGAAGACTGAGGATCGGAAGATAAACGATACCGATGATCGCCACGGCGAACACAACGGGGCGCGCGACTTCGAGACAAGCTTCAAGGATCGTGCGTTCGGGCGGTTCGCGGGATTTCTCGTGCTGAGCCTCCGCACGGCGGCGAACGACGTTCTCGACCATCACGACCGCTCCGTCAACGATCAATCCGAAATCCAATGCGCCGAGACTCATCAGGTTTCCCGATACGTTAAAAATTCTCATCAGGATCGCCGCAAAGAGCATCGAAAGTGGAATTATGGTCGCAACCAGCAACGCACCGCGCCAGTTGCCAAGCAGCAATAACAGAACGAATATCACGAGTGCCGCGCCTTCCAGCAGATTCTTTTCAACTGTCCAGATCGCGCGTTTTACTAACGACGTTCGGTCATAAAATGGTTCGATGGTCACGCCCTTCGGCAGGGTCATCTTGATCTCTTCGATCTTTGCTTTAACCCTTTCGGCTACAACGCGTGAGTTCTCACCTTTCAGCATGATCGCCATGCCCGAGACGATCTCGCCTTCGCCATTGGTGGAAACCGCACCTTGACGAATGCTTTGACCTTCTACTACTTCCCCAAGATCGCGGACAAAAACGGGAACGCCTTCTTTACCGGTTTTGACTACAATATTCGTAATGTCGTCCATCTTTTCGACAAGACCGACGCCTCGTAACAGATATTGCTCCGCTCCTTTCTGGATATAGCCACCGCCGACCGTACCATTATTTGCCATTACCGCGTCGTGAACATCACTAAGCGTTAAGCCGTACGATTGCAGCTTTTCGGGTGATAGTCGGACTTCGTACTGTTTGCCGTAACCGCCGTGCGAATTAACTTCCGTCACACCCGGAACGCCCATCAATTGTCGGCGAATATTCCAGTCGTGAATCGTCCTGAGATCGGTCGCCGTGTAATTACTTCCCGGTTCTGCACGAACTTCGTACTGGTAGATTTCACCTAGGCCTGTCGCTATCGGCCCCATCTCGGGCGAACCGATGCTGGGCGGAATATTCTCACGAGCAGTTGCCATGCGTTCGAGAATTAGCTGGCGTGCGAAATAGATATCGGTCGATTCTTCAAAAACGATAGTTACGTTCGATATGCCGAACTTCGAAACCGAACGTATTTCTTCGACGCCCGGTATGCCCGACATCGCAACTTCAATCGGAAAGGTGATCTGCCGCTCTATCTCAAGCGGTGCGAGGCTCGGGGCATTGGTCAACACCTGAACCTGAACGTTGGTGACATCAGGCACGGCATCGATAGGTAAATTTATGAGGCTGTACGCTCCCGCCGCCGCCATTATCGCGACGAGCAAAAGCACGATCAGCTTTTGAGCAATGGAAAATCTTATTAATGCGTTGATCATATTTTTAGTGATCGTCCCCCATTGCACCCTTTTCAAGCTGTGTCTTTAACGTAAAGCTGCCTTTCGTAACGACCTTTTCTCCGAGTTTCAGACCCTCAATGATTTTTGTATAACCGTTGATATCGGCTCCGGCCTCGATCTCTCGGACCTCAAACGCTCCCGGTTCATCGTCCCGTGGAACGAACACTATCGTTTTGTCGGCCGTTCGCTGTACTGCGCCCGAAGGCACAACGAGTTCCTCGCCTGTCGCTTCATTTGTTCCCGTATAGAAACCAACCTCGGCGAACATTCCCGCCCTTAGCTTTCCATTCGAGTTTGGAACCTCAAGCCGCACACGTCCGGTTCGGGTCGTTTCATCCAATTGCGGATCAATGTAGGAAACGCGACCGCTAACTGTTCCGATAGCGGGGGAGGTAATTTCCGCGACCGAACCGACACGCAATCTCGCCATACTCGCCTCCGCCACATTGGCAATTACATAAACTGTGCCGAGATTTGAGATCGAAAAGATCGGCATTGCCGCCTCTATTCCCGCACCGGCATTAAATTTTCGTTCGGTGACTACACCCGAAAGCGGCGATCTTACCGAAACCAGCGAAGTATCACTTCGATGGTCGTCCGCTTCGTTTGGGTCGACAGGAACACCGAGTGAACGAAGTTCGTCTTGAATGTGTTTGAGATCGACACGCGAAGTTTCAACGTCTGCTTTCGCTTCTTGCAGTTCCTTGTTGAGTGCGATGTTCGTCTGAAACTCGTAATCGGCTTTCGCTGTTCTATAGATTGTTTCGGCGGTAATGAGGTCCTTTCCTGCCCCAGCTCCAAGCTCGATAAGTCGTTTTGTGCGCTTTAAAGTAGCGTCCGCTTCGTCCAGTTTTGCTTTTGCCTGCAGAACTGCCACGCGATTCTCCGACCTCTGAACACGGGTAAGATTTCGCTGTGCCAATTCAAATTTCGTCTTAGCCTCGTGCATTTTGCCGTGCATCTGTGCGAGCTGCGGGCTCGAAATAACGGCAAGCACGGCCCCCTTTTGCACATTGTCACCAACTCCGTAGTAAACCTTCTCGATTCTGCCGCCAACCAGTGCCGTCGCCATTTCGGTTGTCTCAGGATTCAGTTCGACCGCACCCGTAACCATTAATCTGGCAATAGCGGGTCGCTGGGTTACTGCTTCCGTTACGATACCGGCAGATGCGAGCATTTCAGGGTCGAGTTTCACTTCCTTGCCATTCTCGTCCTCAGAATGTCCCGGCTCTTCCTTATGTTCCTCGGCGGTAGCTTTATCGCCGCTTGCGGAGTTTTTGTTAATGATCCACGCAATACCGATTATCGCGATAAGACCGACTACCGCCACCGTTATGATCCACGGCAATACAGGATTTGTCTTACGCGACACGGGCTCCGCGTCGGTCGGTTCGCCTTGATCGAGATTTGATTCGAGACGGTCAAGTTCTGCCTCGTCGCCCGCGTGATGTTCGCTCTGTTCTGAAATTTTATTTTCTGACATATTCGTTTCCTCTAGTTGTCAAACGTGAGTCCGAGAGCGATATAGAGATCAGCTTCGGCTTTATATTTTTTTGTTAATGTTTCGGTCACGTCGCGATTTGCGTCGATCAAACGCCTCTGCTCTAACAAAAGATCGGTGATCTTTAGCTCGCCGATCCGATAAACCTGGCGTATCGTTTCGATGTTTTCTCGCGAACGGGGAAGGACGTTCGTCTCAAGAGCGATGAGTGCCTTTCTTGCCGTTTCGAGTTGTTGAAAAGCGATAATTATCTCGTTCCTAATAGCGCCCTCGGCGAAGGTTCGACGTTCTTGAGCCTGCCGTATTGCAATCGCGGCCTCGGCTTTTGCTCCCTGCTTGCGATCAAACACAGGCAAGCCAATCGTTATCCCAAACAATAGATTCCGGTCGCGATCTTGCGGGAACGATCCCGTTGGCAAGTCAATGGTTGATCTGCTTAGAGAAAACTTCGTAAAAGCTGAAAACTCAGGTTTTGCCTCGGCGCGGATCAGCCTAAGTCCCGCATTCCCCAATTGTTCTTCAAGCTCGGCGACTCGAATCTCGGGTCTGCTTTTTAGGCCAACGGCAATCGCAACTTCGGTCGAAGGCGGTAATGATGGAAAAGTGGCGGTCGGAAGTTCTTCGCGGAGGCGAAGCGGTTGCTCGTATGACACACCGGCGAAGTATTTTAGCTTCGTGATCGCGGTTTGGAGCCGCCCTTCGACAAGCTGACGCTGTACCCGCAATCGCTCAACCTCAGTTTGTAAAAGGCTAAGCTCCAACGGCGCGGTTTCGCCCTCGTTAACGCGAATCTGCACGAACCTAACCGTCTGAAGATCGATATCAATTATTTCGTCAAGAATTTTGATCTCGCGAAAAGCAGAGAGTGCGTCAGCATAGTCAGAAACAATGCGGGAAACGATTTCTCGCCGCCTGATGGCTATCTCCGCTTCTTTCAGTACTATCTCGGCTCTTGCACGTTCGATCCGGCGGTTCCGTTGACCGAACAGTTCCAGCGGAACAGAAATGCCGGTGCTAAATTCCGAGTCGCCCGGCGATCCAAGTAGTCGGCCAGAACTTTGCTCGACCTCAAGCGTCGGATTTGGACGAAGCCCGGCTTGCGTCAGACGAGCCTTCGCCCTATCGACTTCAAGTTGCGCGATCTTTATTTCGCTGTTTGTTTCGAATGCCAATTTGACGATCTCCTAAATGGAAACGCCGTCTGTTTGGCTGTGATAGATCGTATATGTAGCGTCACCTAACCTTGTCTGTCCCGATACAGCGACAGCTGCAGTTAGCAGTGCTAACAGTAAAAGAACTCTGTGCATAAATTCCAAAAGCAAAAACTAACAAAAACGCAAGACAGTAACGGCCAAATAATGGCACGACTATCCAATCAAAAAAGCGCAGTTATGGGTTGTTAGTTAAACTCTTGGCGGTTGCCAAATGGAGAAGGAACGTGTGGATTCGTAAGGGGCTTTATAGTGAGAAAAATCGGAGCTCACTTGCTCAAGGCTTTGGGGAGCAGTCACAGCCACCGAGTAGACGATCGTCTGAGCAGGGTTGCTTCCGCAACACGAGCAAACACAGAAAGGCGAACAATCATCATTCGAATCGCTATCACTATCCTGCGAAAGCGGATCTAAGTGGGCGACCTTCTGAATCGGGTGACCTTGGTTGTCGCGTGGCAATAGGCTGTCCTTACACGGTTGCACCGAAAGGACAAGCAAATACGCTACAAAGATGTAAGTCACGATTCTCACGACTCGATGGTCTCAAATTCTTGTCTGTGTTGTCTAGTCTGGTGGATCGATGTCCTAACGGATTCCGAGATGAACATGACCCTACGATAACCGTTCTCATGGCTGAACGCTCGAAATGTTGTCCGGTTGTGAGTCAAAGATGAGCCGCTGATTTTGTGAACCTCGGTACTCACCGGCGTTGTTAGTGAGCGACTTAATAAACGGGCCATCGATAAGAAGATCGATATGGGTGAGGATGTAGTGAATGTTGGCATTGCCTTGTTTGAGCAAGGTCGCAATCGTGTTACCGGAGTAGACGGTGATATGAACCCCAAGACGCCGCAGCTGGTAAACAATTTCTGCTACCGGGCCCGGCTGGTCGAAAGGTTCGCCGCCCAAAATCGTTACACCATCGTGTTCGTGAATGTTTTGTTTGATTTCTTCGACGATAGACGAGATCGGAACTAATCGTCCGTTCTGGCGGGTATGCGTTTCCGGGACGTAACAAGCTGTTATCTACAGTGGGAGGGAGGAGCGAGTTTTTGTCGATATTTTCAGTGGGTGGGAGCAGGCCGGGGCAGGCGGGGCTTCCTCCAAACGCGGCTTTCGGGTATAGAACTATTCGGCCTGTTCGACGAGTCTCGCAAAGATCGATCACTCTTTGATTGCCGCTTCCCGTCCATGCTCCTGCACTGTCTGTCATTGTTTCGACGTAGGGACCATCGATCAGCATATCGATATCAGCGAGAACCTCGCCGATGTCCGGCCGCTTTTTCGCTTGTTGCACGAGCGTTTCGAACGTATAGCCGCTGTAACAAAGAATGTGCTCACAACCGGCTTGGCGAAGCTCTTTTACTAGTGCTAACAGACTTTCAGGTTGTGCAAAGGGTTCCCCACCGAGAATGCTGACCCCGTCACGCTCGAAGGACGGATCAAGCAACTTTTCAGCGAGAGTCTTTACTGAGACCAGTTCTCCACCATTGGGGCTGTGAAGATGCGGCACCCAACATCCCCTTACAGGACAGCGGACAGAACTGAAAGAGCACTGAGCCGTCGGCCAGGCCCTTCAACAAGCGAGTTGTGATAGTAACCGGCGATTCGCACTTGAGCTCCGGATATGTGACTCTCCCGTGTGATCGGCACCGGAATGACTTCGATCGGACGAGCACAGCCGGATTCCTTACCTTCGCCTGCAACAGCCGTAACTTTATCCAGCACTCCGGCAGACAGATGTGAGTGTTCGAGGAGCATAACCCCGTTTGTCGTATCGATCAGCATTGTCAGTCTTTATTCATCTTCTTCCCACCGCTCTTGTTTTTCGTTCAGATACGCGATGTTGCGGTCGATGCCACCGATCGCTGTGGTCAACTCTCGATATACTTCCTCATTTCTCGCCGAGGGAAGTTTTTCGGTCGCGAGTCCCCGCAACTCGATGAGATTCGCTCGCTGCCGTTCGAGCAGCGGCAGACTCTGCTTATCGGGGATGAGATTTGGACAGCTCTGACACGACAAGCGTGTTTCGCATGGATGAAAAGCAGTAAGTCCGCACCAGCCTAAGCCGAGATCGACAAACAGCGATTCCCGCCATTCAACCTGTGCGGCAAGATGAGCTTCCGGGGAAAGCAAAGACTCCTGATCTGCGCTGTCGCACGGTGTTCCTCGTCTATCTGTGCAAAAGCTGTCTCAAACTCCTGTCGAAGCAAAGGCGGCATAACTGCCGCATAGCGCATCGTCATTCTCAGGTTCTTGTGGCCGGAGCATCCGGCTAATCGACTCGATCCGTATTCCCGCCGCCGTTCGCCAATGTGGCGAGCGTATGGCGGAAGCGGTGGCTCGTATAGCGCTGATCTGTTTTTGCGAGTTCGCATAGTTTCTCGATGTATTTTTTCAGCATGTGCCGGGTGAATGGCACCCCACGCCATGCAAACAGATAGTCGGTAGGTTTGTTAGTGCGCTTCTGTCGAGAAAAGAAGGTTGTTGGCCACGCACTTTCATCCAGTTGTCGATCGCGGTGACCACTTGCGGACGGACCGGTATCATTCGATCATTGTGGAGTTTGCCAACGGGAACCTGGAGCCAATGAGTCTGCTCCCCCGTTTTCGGGTCGATTGCCGCGAGCAAAACAGCCTGTATCGAGGCGACAGAGTTCACCGGCCCGCAAGCCTGATTCGAAGAGCACCGCAAGGACAGCCCGTACCCTCTCAAATGGAGGCGGAAAGCGTGCCGCATTTACTTGTTCGGAAAGTCAGATTCTCCTGTATCGCAGAAAGTCGGTGCCAACCTTGTCAGGGATCGCTCGGGGTAGTTCTAGATCGACACGCGGTGTGTCGCCGCGGATCCAGAGCTTCCGGCGGGGACGTTCCGGATAGTCGAGAGTGTCGATCTGTTCGCAAAAGGTGCGTACGCAAGAGAGCATACGAACCTGAGGCCACTCGACATAGGCTGTCCGAAGTTGGACATATGAAACTCGCGTCCGGCGTTGGTGTAGTCTCCACACCGCATATCTTTCACCGCGCGCTTAAAAGCTTCCATATGCGTACGCCGGAGATCCGCGATCGACTTTATCGACGGGTCGTACTCACTAGCCAGTCGCCAAAGCGACGGAGTGCAACACGATAGGTTTGTACTAGTCGCCGCCGCACGCACGGTTCGGAAAGTCGGAAAGGAATCGCGCGACCGTTTTCTTGTATCTGCGGAGCGGTACGTCCCTGGGTAAAGTAGGGTGTTGTTGGATCAGGCGAGAAGCAGGTCACCGGAGCATTTACGGACCGTCACCCTATCTTTGTACCCGACATTAAGAGCGGCGGCCATGAAGCGTTGGCTGATTTTATATGCCCGATCTTTTCCGAGCCATCTCTCAGCTAGACGGCGGTGATAGACCTTATGGATATCTTCGCTGTAAGGTATGATCCCCAAGAAAGAAAAGCGTTGAAGTGACAAGGTACCACTTATCTTCTGATTCTGGTGCCAAACCTTCGAGCGATCCTTTTCTCGCTCAAGCATCTCGCTTTTCCAGGCTAGAAGGCGTCCCCACTCGAACCCCCAATACGTGCAGTCGAACTCCAACATTAGCTCGGCGCAGAAGTGGAGAGCCTTACCGAAGGCGTAATGATGATAACGTGCCTGACGATCACGAACGTCATAAAGTAGGAAGGTTTGTTCGAATGGATCGAACAACTCCGCGATCTGTTGTTTTTCCTTAACATCCCAACGTTGCATGGCAAGGACTTGGCGTTCCTGTTTGGTAAGGGTCAAACGGCGTTCGATAAAGTTGATCCCTGGCTTATCGGGACTGCTCGGGGTACTCATTTCCTTTCCCTTACCGTCCTTATCGGCATCATTCGTGGTCTCGGCTTTCAAAGTCACTTCCATTGCTCGCCGATACTGCGTTGAGGCGAGTATCTCGGACCTCGTTATAAATAAGCGTCAGTCTCTATAGGTCGATGACCGAGCTGTCTCTGAAGCGTCCATCGGCATCCCGGCTTTTGCCAGGTTCGTCGCGCAAGTATGACGAACGGCGTGAGCATGAACGCGAGGGCACACCGGGCCCGCTTACGGGCTTCTTTCGCAAATAGGATCCATGCCCGATACCGAATTGTTTGGCTTAAGTTCCGCCTCCCCGGGAGAGAGACAAATACATATTCGTGGGTCAAAGAGGTCGGACGTTCTAGCCTGGTGTAGTTCCGAGAGTGCGGTGGAGAGCTTCGTCGCTAAGAGGAACGATACGAGAGTTGTGACTTGGTGGTATGAACTGTCACACGCCTTCCCGCCCAGTGAATATCCGGCATCTTTGTAGGAAAGGCCGCCGATCCTACGCCTCCGTCTTTCAGGAGCCAGACGATCTCACGGTCTCGATGCTTTGTTGCAGTCAACTGGGAGACGAACCGATCGATCTCGTCCGGCGAGAGTGTCTGCGGGTGAGTGCGATCGTAGCGAAGGAGTGCGGGTTGGCCCGAGACGATCCCGGCAGCAGTACGCAGAGTTCCGCCGCCCGGAACAGGGTTACGTTGAACGCCCGTTTGTTCGGGCTCCAACATAAGAAACTCGTACCACTGCCGGAGTGAGGCGAGACGCCGAACGAGCGTTCGTGCCCCAACAGTCGCTCCGCGACATGGGGCGCCAAGCTCGGTACGAAGGAATTGGATAATATCTGCAGGCCGAGCGGCAAGAGCTCGATGCCGGCCTCATTGCAGAACGCCAGCCATCGGATGAGGTCCCGCTTGTGTGCTCCTCACGGTGTTGTAAGGGCGTACGGTTGATAGATCCTCGACGAAACGCTCAAAACCAAAAGGAAGTATCAGAAGTATGCTACTCGTTGTTGGTGTCTTTCATGGGGTAAATCATTTCGCCCTTCAAGACCGTAGATAAATCCAGGACAACGAATTGAACATCCCGAAACTTGAACTACGCTTCTTCGGACCAGGCCCATCGACGACCGAATTATGATATATCCGGTAGAGCCAGATGGACTGATTGTCGTCAGAAGGCGAATCGTTTGACGCGGGCAGCTTTAGGGCGGCCTCTTCTTGGAGCGGCTTTCCGCAATTCACATTCTGGAAGGTACGAAGGCCATCTCTTAGATCGGTTAGTTCGTCTGTGGAAATCCCTGATACTTCGGTCGTGAGTTTCCCTTTGTCTGGTTCAAGGATGAAGGTGATTTCTTTGCTCATTTTCGTTTGCTGGTCAGCTTGCACGCCGGTGACGAAATACTCTGGCTTCTTGTTTCGGCGGTAGGATCGCCAAGAACTTCCTTTAGCTGTCTCGCGGTCTTCTCACAAGCGGCGCTTGATACCCTTTTTATCTCGGTTTCGCAGGTTCCGTGTTCGGTGTCGATCTTAAATTCAACCTCGGGCATAATCCACCATTTCCCTTCTCAATATTTGATACGTATTTTGAGAGTTTTTCCGATCCGTTCTTTGATAAGCGTGCCGCCGAGTTGCTTGGCCATCTTCCTCGCGGCCGCTTCGTGATAGCTGTTCTGAGCCTGACCACAAAGTCCTTTCCCTAGGGTAATTAAGATCCATGTCGTCGATGACGGCAACATAGCCCTTTTGACGTTTTCCGGGAAGCCGATATCCCCTAAAAGCGACCGTCCCTGTACTTCACGACGTCTGATAACGATGTCGGCCGTTTGTGGATCGCGTTTATCCCATCCTTCGAGAGGAATGTCGGTTCCCACAGTCGGAGATGCAAACCCGCATTCGGCTAAGGCTTCGAGAAGCAACTCTCGATTCGGGAATGCCTGAGAGTCAAATGTCATGTATTTACTCATTGAAATTCTCCTATTTAGAGTTCATAGATTCGATCGGTGCGGTTTCCGGTAAGGCCGGTATTCTCGATTCGAGAGCCGACGCCTTTGATATTGTTCCGTGCCCATTTGCGGATCTCTTCTGATTTTCTCGCTCATCATCTGGGCAGTAGGCGTGATGTTCTCGGCGGCTTTAATAATGTCTCGAGTCTCGGCCTGTCGGTCGCCGTCGATGAAGGCTTCAAGAACTCCGTCTTGCACTGCACCTTCTATTTCCGCCGGAGAAGTCTTTGCTTTTATCTACGAGCTTATCGAGATCAAACTGTTCGGCATCAAGTGCTCTTTTCTTCAGGTGAACCCGGAATATTTCCTTACGATCCTCGGTTTCTGGAAGATCGACGAAGTGTATATATGAGAACCTACCGATCCTGAACTGTTCGGATTCGAGTTCGCGTACGTCATTGGCGGTAGCGAATACAAGAACGTCCTTGTTGTCCTGCATCCAGTTGAGAAGATAGGAGATAAGTTCGTGCTGTCTCTCCGCCGTCCGTCTTGTTGGGACGACTTCATTCCTGAGACTGCCTTTCGGAACTCACTCGATACCGAGAATGCCCTTGGATCGTTCCGGCGATAGATAACGCCCGCTTTATCGACATCGCGGGAGGAGCCAATGACACCCCCGCCCTCACCCATGATCGAACCGAAGTCCAAGTCCAGTAATGCGGTTTGTAATGCTCGAAGCGACACGTTTAGAGATCCTTCCGCATCCCGGCAAGCCAACGAGGAGGATGCCCTTGCACGGTTCGACGTGCGGGCCTTTGCTCTCGACTAGAAGGTATATGCGGCACGTTCGAGGATGGCTCGAAGCGATTGGTAGCCGCCTAAGTTGCTTGCCGGTTCGATGAACATAGGTCAACGAGCCGCTGCCGCGGATTACGTTCTTCTTTTCCTCAAGAATGACATTGATCGAGTCCTGATTTAGCCCGTTACAGCTGATAACCGCCTTTGCAACGACATTGCTGATCTCGACCGCTGTTAGACCAAGGAGAGATTGCTGTAGCGCGTCCTGGGTTTCTTTCGTAAGGCTAATATCGAGGCCGTTAGATCGTAGGTTCTCAAACTGAAGTTCTATCGAGTCTTCGATCTCCGACTCCCTCGGAAGGTCGAGTTCTATCTGCGTTACTTCCTTTTCAAGTGTTTTGAGTTCTGGGAAATTCGGTCCTACAAAGAGAACGGTGGCTTTCGTCGATTTCAGCTTCCAGGCGATCTCACGAAGTCGTCGAACCAGCAAAGGATCTTCCTGCCCATACGGTGAGATATAGGGAGCGTAGTCACACAGCAGGAAAATACCTGTCTTCTGCTCGCTGATAAAACCAAGAAGACTTTCGGGATCTTCCGTATCGCCGATCGTTTGGGGCGAGCTTAGCAGTCCTTTCTTTGATCCGACACCTTCTGGAAGACCGCTGACGGCTCCAGAAATAGAGACTTTTCCTTATGCCTATCCTGGAAAGACGAGATCGACCAACGCCTCTTACACGGTCTTCTTCGAAGGTATTAATTGCGATAAGGGTATCGGGCTCTGATCCTAATCTCAAGCTCCTGCAGAAACTTCCGGATACTGTCAGCACCGGTTTCTAATTCAGACATTGTTTGTTTACTGGACAGTGTTTTAAGAAACGGATTGTGTGACAAGACGCCCGTTATGGCCATTTCTGTCCATTGTTGCCGGTCGGTTTAGCCGCTTCGGTCATTCTTTCGACCTTCTGCATTTCTTCCTCTTGAAGGATGCTGTTCGATCTTGAACCCTAGATTTGCTAAAGCCCCGCCGTTAGCACTTGTTTCGCCGCTTTCGATAAAGGATGCTGTGTTTACATACTCCCCTGCCCCCGGATCTCGAAGGCGTGTCCGGTGGAACTAGGTCCGCATCATCTCGGTTCCGGTACGCTCCGGCTTTTATACATACGAAACCGCTGTCTTCGTTAAGTCTTATAATCTCTGTAACGATCCGGCGTCCGGATATTTCGTAGAACTTTTGCAATGCGTGCGTGAACCGGAATGTATTTGCTCAGGTCGAAGTTTGCCATTTTTAAAACCTCATCTTCGTTGATCTAGAGTTCGAGAGCGCTAAGTCGGTCTTCGTCGAGCAGTTTCTTTGAATGGACTGATGTCATTCTAAGTAGATCGCTCAGGGCCGTTCGCATTTCTTCCGGCGAACGCTGCTTTCGCTTTTCGGCCAGCGGCGGCGGTCTGTAGTTGTTCGGAGTACCTTTTTCGAGAGATGTATCGCCCGTGAAGTTCGCCCATCAGCTGATACCATTCGCACATCTGACGTGCGCGTTTGGCCAATGAACTCCGACACAAACTCCGCATCCTTCTTTTCGTTCTGCCATTTCCAGAAGCGGAGTCGAAGATCTTCGCAGTTATCTGTGCAAAGCTTCTTGATCGGAGATACGGCCTCTCGGCTTCACGCTGAGCCGCCTCGATCTTCTTCATCTCTCCCGAATACGCTCTTCACCTCTCGTTCTCGTCGTGTTTCGGCAGTAACCTCATCGACCTTGATTTCTTCAATACGGCGTTTTGCAGAATCGATCTCAAGATCGACTTCGTCTGTTCAGAATTGATGCGACTCTTTTTTGAGTTCAAGAGAGATTTTGGCGAGGTTTCGCTCGGCGATCATCTCCGACCCGGAGAATGATCACCTTGGGCTTCAACGTTGGTCACGAGACCGTCACGTATCATCCCGCGCGTCGGAACCATTCCGGGATAGCTTGTGCCGCGACTGCATCGATGAACTCCCTTCGATCAAATGCTTCGTCGCTCGTGGCCCCGAACCTGTCGGCAGAATCTCTCGCAAGCTGA